>NZ_NHSK01000247.1 GCF_016653355.1 Rhodoplanes elegans
CGGCGCCCTCGTTTCACCTCTCCCCGGCGGGGAGAGGTCGGGGCTCGCGCGGCAGCGCGAGGCCCGGGTGAGGGGGTGCCACCCTCTCGGTGAAGCAATCGGCGTCGGCTCCCCCTCACCCCAGCCCTCTCCCCGCTGGGGAGAGGGAGTCGCGCCGCGCTCGCCGCAATCTGAGAGTACCCCGGAGAGCAGAGCTGGTGACGAAGACGAAAATGCCCGCCTCGCGGCGGGCATTTTTGTTTCGTTCGTCCGCTGCGCGGGCGGGGCTGCGCCTCAGCGCGGCGCCGGTGCCGGCCTGGCGCCACCCGGGGCCGCCGGGCGGGCCGGCGGCTGCTCGGCGACCACCGGCAGGCCGGTGGCGTCGGCGACCGCCGTGCAGACGTCCTTGACGGTCTCGAAGTTCTTCGACGCGCCGACCTCGGCCGGCGCCGCCTGGCCGGTGGTGCCGCGGGCCGGCGGCTTGGCGGTGGCCGGCTTGGCGCTCGCCGGCTTCTGGGTCGGCAGCGCCGCCGCGGTGCGGGTCCAGGTCTGGCCGCCGCACAGGAAGCCGAGCACGCAGCCCTGCAGCTCGAGCTGGTCGGGGCTGGAAAGCCTGATGTTGGCCGAGTAGGTCTTGCCGTTCTGGGCGTTGTAGATCTCGCCATCCCAGCGGCCCGGCTGCTGCTGCTGCATGCCGAGCAGGATCGGCATGCCGAGCGTCGGCCGCGCGCGCTTGCCCGGATCCGGATTGTACTGGTCGATCCCGCCCGGCTCCTTCTCCCAGGAGACGAGGCCCCAGAGCTTGTTGCCGCAATTCTCGATGCGGACCTTGGCGACGCCGTCGGCGACCATCCATTCGCCGGTCGGGCCGGCGGGCTCGGCGGCGAGCGCTGGAGCGACGCCGAGCAGCAGTCCGGCGAGAGCCAGCCATCCGCTGCGGCCTGCACGCGTGGTGTCGATCATCGGTCGGCTCCAAACGGTGTTCATGTGCACACGGTGTTCGTGTGCAAGCGGTGTTCGTGTGAACGTCGGTCCCCCGGGTCTTCAACACGCCAAAATCGACGAAACCTTGGCACCACGGCGGTTTTCGCGGCCGCCCGCGGCCCGTTTTCGCGCCACTCCGGGTCGGCCCGGCTCAGCCGGCGAAGCCGCCGGCGTCGAGAAACGCCTGCTCGTCGGCCGTGGTCTGCCGCCCGAGCAAGGGGTTGCGATGGGGGAAGCGGCCGAAGCGGCGGATAATGTCGGCATGCACCTCGGCGTGGTGCACGCCCTCGGCGTCGTCGGCCGCCCGGCACAGCGCGACGCAGCGCTCCTGGTCGGCGAGCGCCTCGGAATGCATGTGCGGCAGATAGAAGAACCGCCTGACCGGGTTGTCGAAGGCCCGGTCGAAGCCGCGCGCGATCGCCCGCTCGGCGATCGCCAGGGCCTGCGGATCGGTCGCGAAGGCCTGCGGCGACCCGCGAAACATGTTGCGGGGGAACTGGTCGAGCAGGAGCAACAGCGCCAGCGCGCCGTCGGCCGTCTCCTCCCACGCCGCCAGCCGGCCGTCGGCCGCGGCCGCATGGGCCGCGCCGAAGCGTCGCCGGATCTCGTCGTCGAGCGCCAGATCCTTGACGAACCAGCGCGCCGGCCCGAGCCCGAGCCACCACGCGCTGATCTCGGTCGGCGTCGGCAGGCCGGCGGCGCCGGCGGGATCGGAAGCGCTCATGATCGGCTCACCGGTCGATGCCGCCGAACGGCACCAGCGGATTGTCCACCAGGGCGGTGCGGTCCGGCCGGTCCGGCCCGACCGCCGACAGGAAGGCGGCGAACAGCTCGCGGATACGCGCCTCGGCGATGTCGCGGACGATCAGCACGAGGCGGGTGCGCCGGTCGTCGTCCGGCCAGGCGGCGAGCTGCGCCGGCGGATGGAAGACGTGCTGGACGCCGTGGATCACCATCGGGGCGTCGGGCTGCTCGGCGAGCTTGACGATGCCCTTGAGGCGCAGCAGCTCCGGCCCGTGCACGGAGCGCAGAAGCTCGAGGAACATGTCGAAGGCGGCGGCCGGCACCGCCTCGTCGGTCGACAGCGTGAAGGCCCGGATGTGATCGTCGTGGCGGTTCGGGTCGTGGCCGTGATGGCCGTGATGATGGTGGCCGTGGCCGTTCCGGCCCGCAGCATGGCCGTGCGGCGCGTGGCCGTGCCCGTCGTGAGCATCATCGTCGTGATCGTGATCGTCGTGATCGTGATCGTGATCGTCGTGATGCTCGTCGTGGTGGCCGTGCGGCGGCTCGACCGCCTCGGCGGCGAGCCAGCGGCGCACGTCCACGGTCTTGGTCGCCGGGTCGTAGAGGCCGCAGTCGAACAGCCGCGCGGGCGCTGCGTCCGCCACCGGAATCTGCGGCGCCGCCGGGTTGAGGGTCGCGAGCCGCGCCGCGAGCCGGGAAAAGCCGGCGCGGCGCTCCGCCGTGTCGAGGAGATCGGTCTTGCTGATCACCAGCCGGTCGGCGACGGCGGCCTGCTTCACGGCCTCCGGATGCGCGTCGAGGGTCGCGGCGCCGTTGACGGCGTCGACCACCGTGATCACGCCGTCCAGCCGGAACCGCATGACCAGATACGGGTGCACCATCAGGGTGTGCAGGATCGGGGCCGGATCGGCGAGCCCGGTCGTCTCGATCACCACGCGATCGAACGCCAGGCGGCCGTTGTCGCGGTCGCGCAGCAGGCTCTCCAGCGCGGTGACGAGGTCGCCCCGCACCGTGCAGCACAGGCAGCCCGTGGAGAGCATCACGACGCCGTCGCGCACCGGCCGGACCAGCAGATGGTCGAGGCCGATCTCGCCGAACTCGTTGATCAGCATCGCCGTGCCGGCGAGCGCGGGGTCGCGCACGAGGCGGTTGAGCAGCGTGGTCTTGCCGGCACCGAGGAAGCCGGTCAGCACGGAAAGCGGCAACGGGGCGACCGGGCCCCGCATCCGCTGATCGAAAGGTTCGGTCATTGGGTCCGCGTGGAGGAGGATTTTTCGGTGCCGTCGGTCGACTTGGCGCCCGGAGCAGCCACTGGGCGTGCGGCCACCGGCTTGGCCGGCGCCGCGGCCGACCCGGCGGCGGCGGATTTCGGCGCGCTGCCCGCCGGCTTCGGCTTGTCGCCGGAGGTCGCGGCCGGGC
>NZ_NHSK01000248.1 GCF_016653355.1 Rhodoplanes elegans
GGCCGTGGCGGCGCCGGAGGGCGGCGCCAGCGGCTGCGATTCGATTCCCGGCGCACCACCGCCCGGCACGGCCCCGCGCCGCTCCGGGTACGGCGGGGATGGCGGCGAACTGTCGAACTGGTCGGGCGGCAGCGGCGTGACGGGCTGCAGGGATCCGGGCGGCGGCAGCGGCTCGCGGCGGGTCGGGACCGAGGACGGCGGCCGCGGCGGCGGCTCGCCGAAGATCGCGCCGAACTGGGCGGCCGCCGGAGCGGTCGTCATCAGCAGCCCGAGAAGCAGCAGCGGCGCGCGCGAAAAACCTGACATGGATCTCGTCATCCGAAGCGGAGGCGGCACGCCGGCGGCGCGCCCGATCCGGGGCGACCGGCCCGGCGCGCTCGCGCGGCGTCGCCCTCGCGAGGAGGCGCAATTAACACGCGGATTGCGGCATCGAAAGGGAAACGAAACCGCTTTCGGGTCTCGATTTTTTCCGACCGGGCCGAGCCCGGGCCGGCGTCGGCGGTCCGCCGCCCCGCCGCCTCAGCGGCCCGGCGTCCAGGCCTTGTAGTCGCCGGTCGCGGCGGGTCGGCGATTCTGGGCGAGCGTCGAGCCGGGCGGCCGCCAGGCGTTCGGCGTGCCGGTGAGGTTCGGCTTGTGCGGCTTCCACCACTCGCGAACCGTGACGGGCTGCTCGGTCGGCGGCACGTCGATCGTGTGATGAATCCAGCCGTGCCACTCGGGCGGGATGCGCGAGGGCTCGGCGAGCCCGTTGTAGATCACCCAGCGGCGCTCGAAGCCGAGCGCCGGGCTGATCCGCCCGCCCTTCTCCCGGTAATACATGTTGCCCTGGTCGTCCTGGCCGACCAGCTCGCCGTGGCGCGCCGTCCACCACTGCGTCCCGAAGGTCTGGCCGTTCCACCACGTGAACACGCGCGTCAGGAAGGTCTTCAGGTCCATCGTCCACCTGCAGGGCCGGAGGCTTTGCGCGTTTCTGCCACCCGGCCGCCGGGAAGTCCAGAAGGCGACGGCCGCCCACGTTGCGCGAGCGCGCTCGACCCGGCCCGATCCGCCGGACATGGCTCGGAACAGAGCCGGAGACGGCCTGTTGACCTCCGATGCTGCGCTGCGGGATCGGCAGCGTGGCCCGGATTCGAATTGCGAGGGAGGGCAGATTGGGGCTCATCGACAATCTGTTGGCGGCAACTCTGGACGTGCTTTCGAAGGTGCCGGGCATCGTCGTCGGGCTGGTCGTCCTGGCCTTCGCCGTCGTCCTCGTGCTCGCCCTGCATGCGCTGGTCGGCCGGCTGCTCCGCCGCATCTTCCGGGCGCGCCCGTTCGTGCTGACGCTGCTCCAGCGCAGCCGCGGCCCGACTCGCCTGGCGACCGTGATCTTCGTCGTCGCCGTGCTGCTGCCGGCCCTGCCGTTCGATTCGACCGCCGCCGACATCGCCGTGAAGCTGCTCGGCGTCGTCTTCGTCATGCTGCTCGGCTGGATCGCCATGATCGCGGTCGATCTCGGCGCCGCCTTCTACATGCGCGGTTACCGGAGCGAGATGCCGAACGATCCGCTCGCCCGCAAGCACCTGACGCAGGTGCGGATCCTGCGCCGCGTCGCCGCCATCCTGGTGGTCGTGGTGACGGCCGCGGCGGCGCTGATGAACTTCGAGACGGTGCGGCAGTACGGGGTTAGCCTGTTCGCCTCGGCGGGCGCGGCCGGCCTCGTCGTCGGCCTCGCGGCCCGGCCCCTGTTCTCCAACCTGATCGCCGGCGTGCAGCTCGCCATGACCCAGCCGATCCGCCTCGGCGACGCCGTGATCGTCGAGGGGGAATGGGGCGAGATCGAAGAGATCACCTCGACTTACGTCGTGGTCCGCATCTGGGATCTGCGCCGCCTGATCGTGCCCCTGACCTATTTCATCGAGAAGCCGTTCCAGAACTGGACCCGCGAAAACCCGGCCCTGTTCGGCGCCGTGATGCTCTATGTCGACTACGCCGTGCCGGTCGACCGGCTGCGGGCGAAGCTCGAGGAGATCGCCAAGGGCTCGGCCCTGTGGGACGGCCGGGTCTGCGCCCTGCAGGTCACCGACGCGACCGAGCGCACCATGGAGCTGCGGGCGCTGGTCAGCGCCCGCACGGCCGGCGAGGCCTTCGACCTGCGCTGCGACGTGCGCGAGAGGATGATCGCTTTCCTGCGCGAGGCGCACCCCGAAGGGCTGCCGCATGTCCGGGCCGAGGTCGCCGGCCACCCGGACCCGGCGTCGCCAGCCCACTTCGCCGCGCCCGGTCGGACGGCCGACCCGACGCCGTCGGCCGGGCGGCCCTCTTTCCCAGCGCCCTCTCACGCGACGCCCGGCCGAGCCGCCCGGCCGGTCCGCGAGCCCGCCTGACCAGCGGCTCCCGCTTCCGAGTCGCCGGCGGCGACTCGGGGCCCGCGCGGCCCGGCGGCCCTGGCGCCCTCCCCCGGCACCGGCACCCGCCCGAAACCTACCAAAATACCTTTGCGGACTTGCGCGGGTGCCGACCTTCCACACCGGATTTAGTGATCGTGTGACGGCCGCGTGACACTGGTTGGGAGCAGCATCCTACCGGGTCACATCCGGGTCCGTCCGAGGCTTTACAGAATCCCGACTGGATTCCAGAGGGTTGCCGAGGCGTTAAAATTATCCCCGGAATTCTTCCCCGCGCCCACCACATTTAGGGGATGATTCAGACTCTCACGCTAATCCTTGACTGCCTCGGCGGAGTCGGCCTAGCGTTCGGGCCCTGCGGCGCGGCTGGTACGACGTCCACGCCGGACGGATCCCTGAGGCTTGCGACAGACCTCCGCCGGGGCCAATTGCCCTTGTGGACACCCTTTGTCGCGCCCACGCCTCACCCAACGGGGAGCCTTCCGGCCGACGTCGAACACGAGACCGGGACCGCGCGCGGATCACCGGCGAGTAGCGGGCGTTCAGTCGGAGCACGGAGCCGATGAGTGGGGTCGCGGGCCGTTCGGCACGCGACGACGAATGGGGTCGCGAGTCTTTCGGGTCGCGACGGGGATGACTTTCGGACGCGTCCGCACGGGGCGCGGCCGGGCAAGGCAAGAGGCCAGAGATGCGGATCGAGCGGCGCTACACCAAGGACGGGCAGTCTCCTTACGCGGACATTCCGTTCCGCCTGACCCAGAGCGAGATCCGCAACCCGGACGGCTCGGTGGTGTTCCGCGCCGACGCGGTCGAGGTGCCGGCCGCCTGGTCGCAGGTCGCCTCCGACGTGCTGGCCCAAAAGTACTTCCGCAAGGCCGGCGTCGCCGCGCATCTGAAGAAGGTCGAGGAGGAGACTGTCCCCTCGTGGCTGTGGCGCTCGGTGCCGGACGAGGCGGCGCTCGCCGGCTTGCCCGAGAAGGAGCGGTTCGTCGGCGAGAGCTCGGCCCGGCAGGTGTTCGACCGGCTCGCCGGCACCTGGACCTATTGGGGCTGGAAGGGCGGCTATTTCGACGCCGAGTCCGACGCGCAGGCCTTCTTCGACGAGCTGCGCTACATGCTCGCGATGCAGATGGTCGCGCCGAACTCGCCGCAGTGGTTCAACACCGGCCTGCACTGGGCCTACGGCATCGACGGCCCGAGCCAGGGCCACCACTATGTCGACTTCAAGACCGGCAAGCTGCACCGCTCGAAGTCGGCCTACGAGCACCCGCAGCCGCACGCCTGCTTCATCCAGTCGATCCAGGACGACCTCGTCAACGAGGGCGGCATCATGGATCTGTGGGTGCGCGAGGCGCGGCTGTTCAAGTACGGCTCCGGCACCGGCACGAACTTCTCCCGCCTGCGCGGCGAGGGTGAGAAGCTCTCCGGCGGCGGCAAGTCGTCGGGCCTGATGAGCTTCCTCAAGATCGGCGACCGCGCGGCCGGCGCCATCAAGTCGGGCGGCACCACGCGCCGCGCCGCCAAGATGGTGATCGTCGACGTCGACCACCCGGACATCGAGAAGTACATCGACTGGAAGGTGACCGAGGAGCAGAAGGTCGCGGCGCTGGTCACCGGCTCGCGCATCGCCCAGCGCCATCTGCGCGCCGTGATGAAGGCCTGCGTCAACTGCCAGGGGTCCGGCGACGACTGCTTCACGCCCGAGAAGAATCCCGTGCTGAAGCGGGAAATCAAAGCCGCGCGAAAAAATCATGTGCCCGACAATGCGATCAAGCGGGTGATCCAGCTGGCGCGCCAGGGCTACAAGGACATCGACTTCCCGATCTACGACACGGATTGGGACAGCGAGGCCTATCTCACGGTCTCGGGCCAGAACTCCAACAACTCGGTGCGGGTAACGGACGTCTTCCTGAAGGCCGTCGAGTCCGACCGCGAGTGGGACCTCACCTGGCGCACCAAGGGCAAGGTCGCCAAGACCGTGAAGGCGGCCGAGCTGTGGGAGAAGATCGCCAACGCCGCCTGGGCGTCGGCCGATCCGGGCCTGCAGTTCCACACCACCATCAACGACTGGCACACCTGCCCGGCCTCGGGGCCGATCCGCGCCTCGAACCCGTGCTCGGAGTACATGTTCCTCGACGACACGGCGTGCAATCTCGCCTCGATGAACCTGCTGACTTTCCGCCAGAAGGGTGACACGGCGGACGCCTTCGGCTTCGACGTCGAGGGCTACGAGCACACCGTGCGGCTGTGGACCATCGTGCTCGAGATCTCGGTGCTGATGGCGCAGTTCCCCTCCAAGGAGATCGCCCAGCTCTCCTACGAGTACCGCACCCTCGGCCTCGGCTACGCCAATCTCGGCGGCCTCCTGATGTCGACCGGCATCCCGTATGACTCCGACGCCGGCCGGGCGATCTGCGGCGCGCTGTCGGCCATCATGACCGGCGTCTCTTACGCGACCTCGGCCGAGATGGCGTCGATCCTCGGCGCCTTCCCGGGCTACAAGAAGAACCGCGAGCACATGCTGCGCGTGGTGCGCAACCATCGCCGCGCCGCGCACGGCGAGAAGCACGCCTACGAGAAGCTGCAGACGCTGCCGATGCGGCTCGACCACCACGCCTGCCCGGACAAGCGGCTCGTCGACCACGCCATGCTGGCCTGGGACAAGGCGCTGACGCTCGGCACCGAGCACGGCTTCCGCAACGCGCAGGCGACCGTGATCGCGCCGACCGGCACGATCGGCTTGGTGATGGACTGCGACACCACCGGAATCGAGCCCGACTTCGCGCTGGCGAAGTTCAAGAAGCTCGCCGGCGGCGGCTACTTCAAGATCATCAACCGCGCCGTGCCCGAGGCGCTGCGCGCGCTCGGCTACACCGAGGCGCAGATCGCCGACATCGAGGCCTACGCGGTCGGCCGCGGCACGCTCGCCGACTCGCCCGGCATCAACCACAAGGCGCTCGAGGCCAAGGGCTTCACGCCCGACATCATCGCCAAGGTCGAGAAGGCGCTGCCGACCGCGTTCGACATAAAATTCGCGTTCAACAAGTGGACGCTCGGCGAGGCCTTCTGCACCGACACGCTCGGCCTCTCGCCCGAGGAGCTGTCGAAGCCGTCGTTCGACATGCTGGGCGCGCTCGGCTTCACCAAGCGCGAGATCGAGGCCGCGAACGTGTTCGTCTGCGGCGCCATGACGGTCGAGGGCGCGCCGCACCTCAAGCCCGAGCACTATCCGGTGTTCGACTGCGCCAACGCCTGCGGCCGCAACGGCAAGCGCTTCCTCTCGGTCGAGAGCCACATCCGCATGATGGCGGCAGCGCAGCCGTTCATCTCGGGCGCCATCTCCAAGACCATCAACATGCCGAACGAGGCGACGGTCGAGGACTGCAAGGCGGCCTACATGCTGTCGTGGAAGCTCGCCCTCAAGGCGAACGCGCTCTATCGCGACGGCTCCAAGCTCTCGCAGCCGCTCTCCGCCCAGCTTGTCGCCGACGACGAGGAGGACGACGATCACGACATCGACGCCTTCCTGGAGAAGCCGATGGCGTCGCGCGCCGCGGCGCTCTCGGAGAAGATCGTCGAGAAGGTGGTCGAACGCATCGTCGTCATGCGCGAGCGCGAGAAGATGCCGGACCGCCGCAAGGGCTACACCCAGAAGGCCGTGGTCGGCGGCCACAAGGTCTATCTGCGCACCGGCGAGTACGACGACGGCCGCCTCGGCGAGATTTTTATAGACATGCACAAGGAGGGGGCTGCCCTCCGGTCGTTGCTGAACAACTTCGCCATCGCGGTGTCGCTCGGCCTGCAATACGGCGTCCCGCTGGAGGAGTATGTCGAGGCCTTCACGTTCACGCGCTTCGAGCCGTCGGGCCCGGTGCAGGGCAACGACTCGATCAAGTACGCGACCTCGATCCTCGACTACGTGTTCCGCGAGCTCGCCGTCTCCTACATGTCGCGCTTCGACCTCGCCCATGTCGACCCGTCGACCACGGGCGGCTTCGACGCGCTCGGCAAGGGCGTCAGCGAGGGCAAGATCGAGCCGAGCCCGGCGGCCAAGTACGTCTCGAAGGGCCTGACCCGCTCGCGCACCGACAAGCTCGTCGTCATGCCGGGCGGCCACGCCGGGCATGTCGCGGCCCCTGCCCCGGCCGGCGGATCTCATGGCGGCTCGCACGCCGACAACCGCGCCGCGGCCGCGCCGCCGACCGCACTCGCGGGCTCCCTCGCGGGGCACGCGCCGTCGAACGTCGCGCCCTTCGCCCGCGCCGGCGGCGGCGCCGCGGCGGCCCTGAAGGCGGAGCCCGCCGCGCGCACCGCGCTCGACGAGCTGCCCTGGCAGGACCCGACCCCGTCCCAGAAGGCCGAGGCCCGCGCCGACGCAAAAGCCCACGCCGCCGAAAAGCGCGCCGAAGCCAAGGCCCAAGGCTACGAAGGCGAAGCCTGCGGCGAATGCGGAAACTTCACCCTCGTCCGCAACGGCACGTGCATGAAGTGCAACACGTGCGGCAGCACGACGGGGTGTTCGTGAGGATTTGAGACGCTACGGCCGGCCGCTCCGTACGGGGCGGCCGGCGTCAGCTGAGTCGCTTTCGGAACGAAGCCGTTGCTATCATATCTTTCAGATCCCAATATTCTTGGAATGCTAGCCAGCCTAATCGGCGGAGCGATCCTGAGCTGGATTACGGCGCTTTATTACTTTAAAAAAGGTCAATCAAAGAAACTCTTATGCTACTCAATTGTAAGTTACAGCTTTCTTGGGCGCAATCGAAGGGAATTCGAAGGACTTACCGTATCTTATAAAGATAACAAAATCCAGGATCCTGTAAAGTACACAATCTTTGTATGGAACTGCGGAAACGTCACCATTGATGGAAAAGAAATTTCACGATCGGATCCCGTAGGCTTCGAGTACAACAACGCAGAGATATTAGAGATCGCCCCCGCTCGTCCAACTAGGAGCAGCATCAGCCCAAAGATATCGCTTGAAGCTCGAAAGAGCTGCTTCTTCTTAGATTTCGATTTTCTTGATCCGGACGATGGCATAGCCATCGAACTCATAGTCAACCGCAATTCAGCGAACAGCGCCCCCCCGAAGATCAGAGGGACCGTAAAAGGCCTCAACAGGGCGCCCGTCAATGTTGCCGCTCGCTTCAATAGAAATAGCTGGATCGGATCATATCTAAGCGTGGCCTCGGCTGCCTTTTTCGGATTCAGCACCGCTTTGATGGGCTACGATTCGTGGCAATCCGGGTTCGGGTTTGAAGGGATTGTAAAGGGGTTCTCTTGTTTCATGTTTTTAATTCTCTCGATAACATCTATCGCCGCTTTTTTCAGCTCACTTCCTCCAATCCAAGATCCTACGATCCCGCCGCTATTGCGCAGACAGGGCGAGCGAGAAGACGACATCTGGGACGCGAAACGCGAGTTAGACCGCACTCGCGAAAGCCTCCAAATAGCTCGCCAATATCTGGACGAATGAGCAAGCGTAGCCCGGACTCTTCGTAGCCTGGATTGAGCGAAGCGAAATCCGGGGTTTCTTGCTCCGACGCCAGCCGCACTTGTCGATCACCCAACAGAGCGTCCGCGACATCCGGGGGTTCTTGCTCCGGCAAGCGCCGCATCCCGGGTTTCGCTGCGCTCAACCCGGGCTACGAGGTGCTACGAGGTGCCGCCGCGGCGACGGCCTCGTGTCCCGGGCGCGGCGCATCGCGCCGTGAACCGGGCCCCAGGAGCGATCGGGCGAGGCGGTCGGAGAACTTTTTTGCTGCACGGGTCCGTCGTGCCGCCCCTGGGCCCCGGCTCTGCGGCGCACCAAGCCTGCGGCCTGCCGCGCCTCGTCCGGGGCACGCGGCCGCGCACCGGGCCCCTCGGTCGACCTCGCCATTCCCCGAACGCGAGGGCACGCTTCGCTCCGCCCATCCTGCGACTGCGACACTTGCCTCACCCTTCGAGCTGCGAGGTTCCCATGCCCCACGTCGAGTCCTCGATGATGACGGCCGTGTGCTACGACGCGGCGCTGAGGGAGCTGGAGATCACGTTCGCGACCGGACGGGTCTACGTGTACGGCGACGTGCCGGCCGAGATTTACGCCGCCCTGCTCGCCGCCCCCTCCAAGGGCGAGTACTTCAACGCCGCGATCCGCGACGCCTTCCCGACCCGCCGCACCCGCTGACGGCCGCGCGGACGCCGACGCCGTCCGGCTGAACCGCCGGCCCGCACGCCGCCACCAAAGGCGGAACGGCCGCGTGGCCGTGCATGCGGGCCGATGCCATGACCCGAGCCGTGCTGATCCTGCTGATCGTCTGGGCCGGGCTCGGTGTCGCCGGCGGGGCGCTGCTGCACGCGGTCGACGTCGCGGGCCTGCCCCGGCCGGGCGGCGGCGCCGTCACGCTGGCGGTCGGCCTCGGCGTCGTGCCGCTGATCGTGGCCGCCGGGCTCCTGCACAACGCCACCCGCCCGCTCGCGCCGCGCCCGACCCCGGACTGGCTGGCGCTCCTCGGCCTCTATGCGGCGTTCGACGTCGTCCGCTCGCTCCTCGCCTGGGTGACCGGCTGGTCGATCGGCGCCGCCGATTTTTGGAGCGTCTGGATGGTCCTCTACGGCGCCTGCCTGACGACGCTCCTCGACCTCCTGCGCGCCACGCGCTGCCCGGCCGGCCATCCGGTCGCGCTCGACGCGACCTGGTGCCGCCACTGCCGCACCCGCCTGGACGCGGCGGCCCCCGCGTCGGCAAGCAAGCGTAGCCCGGGCTCTTCGTAGCCTGGATTGAGCGAAGCGAAATCCGGGGGGGTCACGCTCCGCGGCGCGTCGGGCCTGCGGCATGCCGCGCCTCGTCCGGGGCACGAGGCCGCGCACACGACGTGCGTGTCGCGACGTGATCACGACCGGTCGGCCAGGCGACTCTCGCGGATCCTGATCACCTCGACGTGACAGAGATGCGACCAGACGCGCCGCCGCTGCGGATTGTCGGCCCGCCCGCCGCGGGCTAGCGTGGGATCGGGGTCACCTTCGTCGCGACCCGCCTGCGCCCACAAGACGAGAAGGTGTCGAGCTTCTCGTCCCATCCCCCGCAAGGGCGCAGCGAGCCCATCGGCACATCACCCGTACCAGCGTCGGATCGCGTCGTGCCGCGGAGCATCTCCGCGGCCGCGGCGTCGTGCGCCGACGCCGTCGCGCGTGCCCGCAGCCGCGGGTGCGCCGTGCCCCAGCAAAGGAAACGCTCATGCTCCGCAAGACTTTCGGCGTGACGGTCGCGATCGGAACCCTGGCCGTCGTGACGATCTCGGAGGCCCCGGCCATGCCGCTGGCGCCCGCCGCACCGGCCGCCGCGACGGGCGACGTGACGCTGGTCCGCGACGGCTGCGGCCGCGGGATGCGCTTCAGCTATCGCCGCCAGGCCTGCGTGCCGGACTTCGACGGCGGCCCGGGCTATCGGGGCGGCGGACCGGCCTATTACCAGGGCGGCGGACCGACCTACTATCGAGGCGGCGGGCCGACCTACTACCAGGGCGGCGGGCCCGGCCCCTATCGGGGCGGTCGCCCCTACCGCGACGACGGCGGGGCGGCGGCCGCGGCGGCCGCGGCCGCGGTGACGACGGGGGTCGTGCTCGGCATCGTCGCCGGCTCGCGGAAGAACCAGGGCACCACGGTGCGCCGCGGCCCGGGCGGACCCGGCGGCCCCGGGGGTCCGGGAGGTCCGGGAGGCCCGGGGCGCCGCTTCTAGACGCGCCTCCGGCGTGGGCGGGCTCGCCTGCCCACCCTGCGACACTGGGGCGGCGGCGCGCCGCCCTACACGGCCTGCACCTCGACCACGCCCGGCACCGCCTTGATGGCGCCGGCGATCTGCGGGGAGACCTTGTAGCGGCCCTTCAGCTTCACCTCGATCTCGGCCTCCGACAGGAGGAGGACGATCGACACGTCGCCGCCCGCGGCCTCGCCGGCACCACCCGCGCGTCCCCGCGCCGGCGGGGCCCCGGGGGCTCCGAAGGAGGCGCCCGCGCCCGAGGCGCCCGGCCCCCCGCCTG
>NZ_NHSK01000249.1 GCF_016653355.1 Rhodoplanes elegans
TCATGGCCGTGGTCGACGATCTCGCCGGCGACGCGGGCGAGCCGCTCGCGCTCCGGGCTGTCGAACGCCGCGCGCACCGCCGCTGCGGTCGCGGCCGCGCCCGGCAGGTCGCCCGCCTCGCCGGCGAGATCGTCGACCACGGCCATGACGGCGTCGCGGTGGCGGCCCAGGGTGCGCAGCACGTCGAGGCACAGCACGTTGCCGGCCCCCTCCCAGATCGCGTTGACGGGCGCCTCGCGATAGAGCCGCGGCAGCGGCCCGTCCTCGACGAAGCCGTTGCCGCCGAGGCACTCCATCGCCTCCGCCACCAGGGCCGGCGCGATCTTGGCGACCCGGAACTTGGCGACCGGGGTGAGCAAGCGGGCGCGCAGGCGCTCGGCTGGATCGGCGGACGCGAGATCGAACGACCGGGCGAGCCGGAACACCAGCGCGACGGCCGCCTCCGTCTCGAGCGCGAGATCGGCCAGCACGGCGCGCATCAGCGGCTGCTCGTGGAGCCTCCGCCCGGACACGTCGCGATGGCGCGTGTGGTGGACCGCGTGGGCGAGCGCGGCCCGCATCAGGCCGGCCGACGAGACGGCGCAGTCGGCGCGGCTGAGCTGGATCATCTCCATGATGGTGCGCACGCCCTCCCCCTCGGCGCCGAGCGGCCAGCCGAAGGCGTCGCGGAACGCCACCTCGGCGGTGGCGGCCGAGCGGCCGCCGAGCGTGTTCTTCAGGCGCTGCAGCTCGAGCCCGTTGATTTCGCCGTCCGGCCGGAAGCGCGGCACCAGCACGGCGACAGGCCCGCCCGGCGCCTGCGTCAGCACGACGAAGCCGTCGCTCATCGGCGCGGACATGAACCACTTGTGCCCGCTCACCGCGTAGCCGTCGGCGACCGGCGCGGCCGTGGTGGCGACGCCGCGCACGTCGGTGCCGACCTGCCGCTCGGTGACGCCCATGCCGAGCGTCAGGCCGAACTTCTCCTCCCATGGCCGGAAGCTCGGGTCGTAATGCCGGTTGACCACCTTCCTGATCATCTCGACGGCGACCGGCGACGCCGCGGTGGCGAGCGGCGCCACCGCGGCCCGGGTGGTGATGACGGCGGCGAGGTGCCCGTTCTCCACCTGGGCGACCATGTAGAACCGGGCGGCGCGCGCGACCTCGGACGGGGCGTCGGCGCGAGCGCCGTCGGGCGTCCAGGTCGAGCAGTGCAGGCTGACCCCGACGCTCTCCTTCAGCAGATGATGGTAGGACGGATGGAACTCGACCGTGTCGCGCCGCTCGCCGCGCGCGTCGAAGGCCTGCAGGCGCGGCGTGTTCTCGTTGGCGAGACGCGCGTGCTCGCCCATCTCGCCCGCGCCCCAGCGCCGTCCGAAGGCGCCGAGAAGGCGCGCCTCGTCGACCGCGCCGTTGGCGACGACGGCGTCCTTCAGGGCGCGGTCGGTGTCGTAGAGATCGATGTCGGCGAAGGATGGAGGCTGGTTGTGGCGCCCCTGCTCGGCCATCATGCGTGTCCCGCCCTGTGCACTCGCCCGACCCTACCCGGATCCCGCCGGCCGTGCCGGATCTTTCCGGCCGTGCCGGATCTTTCCGGCCGTGTCCGCACCATCTTGTCCCCAGCCCGTGCCCTCGTAGCTGGGGACAAATACGGAGCTTAGCACGGCGCGCTTGCTGGGATCCGCGAACGAGCCTATAGGGCTGGCTTTGATGAATATGGCACCCAAACCTGCCTTCGTACTCCGCCAGCGTCATTTGCTGGGGATCGAGGGCCTTTCGCGCGAGGAGATCGTCGGTCTCCTCGACCTCGCCGAAGAATTCGTCGATCTCAACCGCCGCGTCGAGAAGAAGACCACCTCGCTACGCGGTCGGACCCAGATCAACCTCTTCTTCGAAGCCTCCACCCGGACTCAAGCGTCCTTCGAGCTCGCCGGCAAGCGGCTCGGCGCCGACGTGATGAACATGTCCGTCGCGTCCTCGTCCATCCGCAAGGGCGAGACGCTGATGGACACGGCCATCACGCTCAACGCGATGCACCCCGACATTCTCGTCGTGCGGCACAACGCATCGGGCGCCGTGAAGCTGCTCGCCGACAAGGTCGACTGCTCGGTCGTCAACGCCGGTGACGGCGCCCACGAGCATCCGACCCAGGCGCTGCTCGACGCGCTGACGATCCGCCGCAACAAGGGCCGCCTCGAAGGCCTGACGGTGGCGATCTGCGGCGACATCCTGCACTCGCGGGTGGCGCGCTCCAACTTCCTCCTGCTCAACGCCATGGACGCGCGGGTGCGGGTGATCGCACCCTCCACGCTCCTGCCGCCCGGCATCGAGCGGTTCGGCGTCGAGGTCTATCGCGACATGCGCGAGGGCCTGAAGGACGCCGACATCGTGATGATGCTGCGCCTGCAGCGCGAGCGCATGAACGGCTCCTTCATCCCGTCCTCCACCGAGTACTTCGCCTATTACGGGCTCGACGAGAAGAAGCTCGCCTACGCCAAGCCGGACGCTCTCGTGATGCATCCGGGCCCGATGAACCGCGGCGTCGAGATCAACTCGACGGTCGCCGACGGCGCCCGCTCGCTGATCCGCGAGCAGGTCGAGATGGGCGTCGCGGTCCGCATGGCGATCCTCGAGGCGCTGTCGCGGAACCTGCCGAATGCGTGAGCCGGCTCTTCGCGTCGGCCACGTCGTCACTTTCCGTCATGGCCGGGCTCGTCCCGGCCATCCACGTGTGAACCACCGCGGGACGTCCAGAGCGTGGATGCCCGCGACGAGCGCGGGCATGACGGGCCGGGGTTTCCGGCGACCGCACCAAGCTCCGCGCGCGCCCGCTGCAGTCCTGGTGTGATCATGCTCTCCGAACGCCGCCCGATCCTTCTCGCCAACGCCCGCGTCGTCGACCCGTCGCGCGATCTCGACCTCGTCGCCGACGTGCTGATCGCCGACGGGCTGGTGCGCGACATCAAGCGCGGCATCGGCGCCGCCGGCGTGCCGGAAGGCACCGAGGTGGTCGACTGCGCCGGCAAGGTCGTCGCACCGGGCCTCGTCGACATGCGCGCCTTCATCGGCGAGCCGGGGGCCGAGTATCGCGAGACCTTCGCGTCGGCCAGCCAGGCGGCCGCCGCCGGCGGCGTGACCACGATCGTCTGCCAGCCCGACACCCATCCGCCGATCGACGACCCCGCCACCGTCGACTTCGTGATGCGGCGCGCCCGCGACACCGCGATCGTCAAGGTGGTGCCGATGGCAGCGCTGACCAAGGGCCTCAAGGGCGACGAGATGACCGAGTTCGGCCTCCTGAAGGCCGCCGGCGCCGTCGCCTTCACGGACGGGGCGCGCAGCGTGACCAACGCCAAGGTGATGCGCCGCGCGCTCACCTATGCGCGCGACTTCGACGCGCTGATCGTCCACCACACCGAGGATCCGAACCTCTCCTCCGACGGCGTGATGAACGAGGGCGAGTACGCCGCCCGGCTCGGCCTGCTCGGCATCCCGAAGACCGCCGAGACGATCGTGCTGGAGCGCGACATGCGGCTCGTCGGGCTGACCGGCTCGCGCTACCACGCCGCCTCGCTCACCTGCGCCGACTCGCTCGAGGTGCTCAAGCGCGCCAAGGACGCCGGCCTCGCCGTTACGGCCTCGGCGTCGATCAACCACGTCACCCTCAACGAGCTCGACGTCGGCTCCTACCGCACCTTCTGCAAGGTGACGCCGCCGCTGCGGCCGGAGAGCGACCGCGTCGCCCTGGTCGAGGCGCTGTGCAGCGGCCTCGTCGACGTGATCATGTCGGACCACGACCCGCAGGACGTCGAGACGAAGCGGCTGCCCTTCGCCGAGGCGGCGCCGGGCGCGATCGGCGTCGAGACCATGCTGGTCGCCGGGCTGCGCCTCGTCCATTCCGGCGACGTGCCGCTGCCGACGCTCATCCGCGCCATGTCGACCCGGCCGGCCCAGCTCCTCGGCCTGCCCGGCGGGACGCTGAAGCCCGGCGCGCCGGCCGACGTGATCGTCATCGACGTCGAGACGCCCTGGGTGCTCGACCGCGAGGACCTCAAGTCGAAGTGCAAGAACTCGCCCTTCGACGAGGCCCGCCTGCAGGGCCGCGTGGTGCGCACCATCGTGGCCGGCCGCACGGTCTACGAGTTCGTCTGACCGGCCGGACGACTCGCGATTGATGTGAGCGGCGCGTCGCGACGGATTGTCGGGGAACCGGCCGCCCGATAGGGTCCGCGGCACGCGCCGCCATCGTGGCCGGCGGACAAGCTCACCCCCGGAGCGGACGACGATGCTCCAACCCGGCACATGGCTCGACGCCTCGCCGCTCGACGCTCTGCCGCTCGCCGCGGCCGCGCTGGCGCTCGGCTATCTGCTCGGCTCGATCCCGTTCGGGCTGCTGCTGACGCGCATCGCCGGCGCGGGCGACATCCGCGCGATCGGCTCCGGCAATATCGGCGCCACCAACGTGCTGCGCACCGGCCGCAAGGGGCTCGCCGCCGCGACCCTGCTGCTCGACGCGCTGAAGGGAACGGCCGCCGTGCTGGTCGCCCCGCTGCTCGCCGGCGGCGCGGCCGGAGCAGCCGATCTCGGCCTCCTGGCCGGGCTCGGCGCCTTCCTGGGCCACCTCTATCCGGTGTGGCTGCGCTTCCGCGGCGGCAAGGGCGTCGCCACCTTCATCGGCGTGCTGATCGCCGTGTCGCCGCTCGTCGCCGCCGGATTCGGCGTGGTGTGGCTCGCCGCCGCCTTCGGCACCCGCTACTCGTCGGTCGGCGGCCTCTCGGCCAGCGCCGCGACGCCGGTGCTCCTGTGGCTCACCGGGCAGCCGAGGGCGGCGCTCCTGTTCGCCGTTCTGGCCGCGATCACCTGGCTCAAGCACATCCCCAACCTGAAGCGCCTCGCCGCCGGCACCGAGTCGAAGATCGGCGCGCGCGGGACCAAGGCACCGGCGGCCGACGAGCCGGCCTGAGCCGCCTCCGGCGGGCCGAGGCGGCGTGGGGCGGCGGGCATCGCGCCCGCGACAATTCGCGCATCCGGAAAATATCGATTCGTGAATGCCGGCCCGTCGGCCCGGCCGCGAACCGAACTCCCGGTTCTTTACACGCCGCGGCCCGATGCCGTATCGCGACCCGAGGGGTGCCGCGACGCTGCCGACTCCGGCGGCGTTCGGGCCGCCGGCGTCTCGCGGGGCGCGGCAGGACCAGTCGCGGCAGGGGATCGCGTCGAGCGGCGCGACGCAGGGGGTGTCTCGTGGCTGTTCAGTGGGCCGACTACGATCTCGACTACATCCGCAACCGCTACGACCGCATCGCCAGCCTGATCGTCCCGTTCGAGTGGCTGCTGTTCATGCCGTCGGCGTTCCGCCGCACCGCGGTCCAGCGCATCGGCCTGAAACCCGGCGAGCGGGTGCTGGAGATCGGCTGCGGCACCGGCCGCAACCTGCCCTTCCTGCGCGACGCAGTCGGCCCGACCGGAAAGGTCTACGGCGTCGACTTCTCGGCCGGCATGCTGGCTCGCGCCCGCGCGAGCGTCGCATCCAACGGCTGGGACAATGTCGTGCTCACCGAATCGGATGCCGCCGAATACCGCGCCCCGGAGCCGCTCGACGCGGTGATGTTCGGCCTCTCCTACAACACCATGCCGCACCACCGCGCCGTGCTGGCGCGAGCCCTCGACCTGCTGAAGCCCGGCGGCCGCATCGTCATCATGGACGCCAAGCTGCCGCCCGGAATCGGCGGCCGGATGGTGCTGCCGTTCAGCATCTGGCTGATGAAGCACACCGTGCTGGGCAATCCCTACATCCGCCCCTGGGAGCACCTGGAGCCCCTGGTCGACGACTTCTCCATGGAGGAGTTCCTGTTCGGCTCCTACTATGTCTGCCGCGGGGTGAAGCGCGGCTGACCCGCCCGGATCGGCGCCGCCCCTGCAACCGCGGCTCGCGCAAAACGCGAATCACCTCTCGCGCGTCGCGAACTCCCGTGCCACGATACCGCCCGGCGGTGTGGCCGGCCCGGCCGGCCCGCCCGGCAGGGAGAGCGTCCGCGTGGCGCCCGGCGTGCGTCTCACCGACGAGCAGCGGCTCGACTGGCTGCGGCTGATCCGCAGCGAGAATGTCGGCCCGCGCACCTTCCGGGCCTTGCTCAACCGGTTCGGCGGGGCCCGCACGGCCCTCGCCGCCCTGCCCGACCTCGCCCGCCGGGGCGGCGCCACCCGGCCCGTCCAGGTCACCTCGCTCGACGAGGCCCGCAAGGAGATCGCGACGGCACGCCGCCACGGCGTCGTCTTCGTCGCGCTCGGCGAGCCCGACTACCCGCCCGCCCTGCAGGCGATCGACGACGCGCCGCCGCTGATCGGCGTGCGGGGCCGTCTCGACCTGTTGCAGCAGCCGGCGGTCGGCATCGTCGGCGCCCGCAACGCCTCGGCGGCCGGGCTGATGTTCGCCGAGAGAATCGCCCGCGAGCTGGGCGAGGCGGGATTCGCGGTGGTTTCGGGCTTGGCGCGGGGAATCGACGGCGCCGCCCACCAGGGCAGCCTCGCCCGCGGCACCATCGCCGTGCTGGCCGGCGGCCAGGACCGGCCCTACCCGCCCGAGCATCTCGATCTCCTGGAGACGATCGCGGCGCGCGGCGCCGTGGTGTCCGAGATGCCGATGGGCTGGGTGCCGCGCGGCCGCGACTTCCCGCGTCGGAACCGCATCATCTCCGGGCTGGTGCTGGGCGTCGTGGTGGTCGAGGCGGCGCGCCGCTCCGGCTCGCTGATCACGGCGCGGCGCGCCCTCGAGCACGGCCGCGAGGTGTTCGCTGTGCCCGGCTCGCCGCTCGACCCGCGCGCCGAAGGCAGCAACGATCTCCTCAAGCAGGGCGCGACCCTGGTGACCGGCGCCGCCGACGTCGTCGCCGCGCTGGAGCCGATGGTGGGCGGGCGATTCGAGCGGCCGCTCGACGAGCCGGCGCCAATCACCCTGCCGCTGCCCTTCGATATGCCGGAGGACGCGCGCACCCGCGACGGCATCACGGCGCTGCTCGGGCCGACCCCGGTCGCCGTGGACGACCTGATCCGCTGGTCCGGCGCGGCGCCTGCGACCGTCCACATGACGCTGCTGGAGCTCGAGCTCGCCGGCCGCCTCGACCGCCAGCGCGGCGGCCGGGTGGCGCTGATGGGGTGAGGCCGCGCGGTAGGCGCTGCCGTGTCTCGAAACGCCAGATCCGCAAGACCAGGTCATTCCGGGGCGCGCCGAAGGCGCAAACCCGGAATCCAGCGAACTCGGCATTCTTGGCTGGATTCCGGGTCCGACGCTCCGCGTCGTTCCGGAATGACGAACTCCGCAAAGCCCTCCAACTGCACAGGACCAAGCGCCTTCCCGCTCATCGCGGCGGCACGCCGTTGGCGCGCTCCTGCGGGCGGCCCGCGCCGCTTTGCGCCTCCGCCTCGACCCGCGCCATGTCGAGGATGTAGCCGAGCGTCGGCAGACCGTGGCGCCGCGCCAACCGGGCGAGGTCGCCGGTCAGGTCCGCGATATAGGCGGCCGTGGCCTGGGGCGTCGGCCGCTCGTCGGCAGGCGAAAGATCGGACATGAGATCCCCTGCCGCGCGGCCGAGCGGGGTTTCCCTCGCGGCCGCACGGGCGCATGGTCTCGCTCGTGGTTTCCGACAGGAATTCTATCTCAAATCGAGCCTGCAAATAAACACAACTTTTGATACGTGCTCGGGTGTGCGAGCGGCGCGCTGCAGCCCGGATTTGACACCTGCCCCCCGCTTAACCATTTTCCGGGCCGCGGCGACCCGGAACCGGGTCCCCGGCGCACCACGTCCACTGCAAGGCTTTTCATGAACGTCGTCGTTGTCGAATCTCCGGCCAAGGCGAAGACCATCAACAAGTATCTCGGCCGTGGCTACGAGGTGCTCGCGTCCTTCGGGCATGTCCGCGATCTGCCGCCGAAGGACGGCTCGGTCGATCCCGACGCGGACTTCCGGATGATCTGGGAGGTCGACGGCAAGGCGCAGAAGCGCATCGCCGACATCGCCCGCGCCCTCAAGGGCGCCGACAAGCTGATTCTCGCGACCGACCCGGACCGCGAGGGCGAGGCGATCTCCTGGCACCTGATCGAAGCGTTGCGTGAAAAGCGCGCGCTCTCGCCGGACCAGCCGATCGAGCGGGTGGTGTTCAACGCCATCACCAAGCAGGCCGTCACCGAGGCGATGAAGCACCCGCGCGTCGTCGACCAGGCGCTGGTGGATGCTTACCTGGCGCGGCGCGCGCTCGATTATCTGGTCGGCTTCACGCTGTCGCCGGTGCTGTGGCGCAAGCTGCCCGGCGCCCGCTCGGCCGGCCGCGTGCAGTCGGTCGCGCTGCGCCTCGTGTGCGACCGCGAGCTCGAAATCGAGAAGTTCGTCAGCCAGGAGTACTGGTCGCTGGTCGCGACCCTGCTGACGCCGCGCCAGGAGGCGTTCCAGGCCCGGCTCGTCGGGGCGGACGGAAAGAAGATCACGCGGCTCGACATCGGCACCGGGGCAGAAGCCGAAGCCTTCAAGCAGGCGCTCGAAGCCGCCCGCTATTCGGTCGCGAGCGTCGAGGCGAAGCCGACCCGGCGCAACCCGCAGCCGCCCTTCACCACCTCGACCCTCCAGCAGGAGGCGAGCAGAAAACTCGGCTTCGCGCCGGCCCACACGATGCGGGTGGCGCAGCGCCTCTACGAGGGCGTCGACATCGACGGCGAGACGGTCGGCCTGATCACCTACATGCGAACCGACGGCGTGCAGATGGCGCCGGAGGCGATCGCCTCGGTGCGCAGCGTCGTCAAGGAGGACTACGGCGACCGCTATCTCCCGGCCTCGCCGCGCCAGTACCAGACCAAGGCGAAGAACGCCCAGGAGGCCCACGAGGCGATCCGCCCGACCGACATGACGCGCCGGCCGCGCGACATCAAGCGCGGCCTCGAGCCCGACCAGGCGAAGCTCTACGAGCTGATCTATATGCGGGCCGTGGCGAGCCAGATGGAATCGGCCGAGCTGGAGCGCACCACCGTGGACATCACGGCGCAGGCCGGTGGTCGCACGCTGGATCTACGCGCCACCGGCAGCGTGATCACGTTCGACGGCTTCCTCGCCGTCTATCAGGAAGGCCGCGACGAGGATCCCGACGACGACGAGAGCCGCCGTCTGCCGGCCATGAGCCAGGGCGAGCCGCTCAAAAAGCAGGCCCTCGACGTCACCCAGCACTTCACCGAGCCGCCGCCGCGCTACTCCGAGGCGTCGCTGGTCAAGCGCATGGAGGAGCTCGGTATCGGCCGGCCGTCGACCTATGCGTCGATCCTGCAGGTGCTCAAGGACCGCAACTACGTGCGGATCGACAAGCGCCGCCTGGTGCCGGAGGACCGCGGCCGCATCGTCGTGGCATTCCTGGAGAGCTTCTTCTCGCGCTATGTCGAGTACGACTTCACGGCGGATCTCGAGGAGCAGCTCGACCGCGTCTCCAACAACGAGATCGAGTGGCACCAGCTGCTGCGCCGCTTCTGGACCGACTTCACCGGCGCCGTCGACGGCATCAAGGACCTTAAGATCAGCGAGGTGATCGACGCGCTCGACGCGATGCTCGCCCCGCACATCTTCCCGGCCCGCGAGGACGGCTCAGACCCGCGCGTCTGCACGACCTGCGGCACCGGCCGCCTGTCGCTCAAGCTCGGCCGCTTCGGCGCCTTCATCGGCTGCTCGAACTATCCTGAATGCCGCTACACGCGGCCGTTCTCGGTCGGCAACGGCGAGGGCGGCGAGGCCGAGAACAAGGTCTTGGGCCAGGATCCCGACACCGGCTTCGACGTGACGCTGCGCAGCGGCCGCTTCGGCCCCTACATCCAGCTCGGCGAGGCGAACGGCGGCGACAAGCCGAAGCGCGCCGGCCTGCCCAAGGGCACGGATCCGGGCTCGGTCGACCTCGAGATGGCGCTGCGGCTCCTGTCGCTGCCGCGCGAGGTCGGCAAGCATCCGGAGGACGGCGAGCCGATCCTGGCCGGCATCGGCCGCTTCGGCTCCTACGTGCAGCACGGCAAGACCTACGCCAACCTGGAGCCCGGCGACGACGTGCTCGCCATCGGGCTCAACCGCGCCGTCACGCTGATCGCGGAAAAGCGCGAGAAGGGCGGCAAGGGCCGCCGATTCGGCGGCGATCCGGGCAAGACGCTGGGCGACCATCCCGACCAGGGCGGGCCGATCGTCGTCAAGGCCGGCCGCTACGGGCCATATGTGAGCCACAACGGCATCAACGCGACGCTGCCGAAGGACAAGACGCCGGAGACCATCACGCTCGCCGAGGCCGTCGCGCTGATCGCGGAGCGGGCCGAGAAGACGGGCGGCGCCCCCAAGCGCAAGGCCCCGGCCAAGAAGGCGGCGGCCCCCAAGCCGAAGGCCAAGGACACCAAGGCGAAGGACGAGGGCGAGGCAAAGCCCGCCAAGAAGGCGGCGCCGAAGAAAGCACCGGCCAAGAAGACGCCCGCCAAAGGCACCACCAAGAAGCCCGCCGCCAAGGCGAGGAAGACCCCGGAGCCGGCCGACAGCGAGTGAGCGGTCGGCTCGGAACGACCTGAATTCGACCTGTCGGCTCCTGCGTACGGCGCCGGCGTTCGAGGGGGGCTTAGCCCTGCACCGCAGCCTGCTCTCTCCCCCCTTGTGGGGGAGAGGTGGAGAGGGGGGTGAGCCGCGAACGCCGAGTCTGTGGCTCACCCCCCTCCCTGTCCCTCCCCCACAAGGGGGGGAGGGAACGCTGGAGCCGCTGCGCCTGAGCGCGTCTCGGACCAAAGACTCCAGCGAGTGGCCTTCCTCGCCGGCTGGCGGAATCCCGCTTCGCCCCTTACCTTGGGCGCATGACCAAG
This sequence comes from Rhodoplanes elegans, assembly GCF_016653355.1. Classification (GTDB taxonomy): domain Bacteria; phylum Pseudomonadota; class Alphaproteobacteria; order Rhizobiales; family Xanthobacteraceae; genus Rhodoplanes; species Rhodoplanes elegans. Next base: position 10,838 of record NZ_NHSK01000249.1, read on the forward strand.
ACCCTCGGCGCACGGACCTCGCGGTGAAGACGAAGCAGCACGGTCCGACCCTCCCCTCGAAAGACGAGATCCTCGCCTTCGTCGAGCAGAACGGCGGCAATGTCGGCACGCGCGAGATCGCGCGCGCCTGGGGGCTGAAGAACGCCGACCGGGCCGCCCTCAAGACCATTCTGCGCGAGCTGGCGAACGAGGGTCGCATCGAGAAGTACCGCAAGAAGATGCGGCGCACCGGGGTGCTGCCGCCCGTGGTGCTCGCCGAGGTGACGGGCCGCGACGCCGACGGTGAGCTGATCGCCGTACCGGCCGAGTGGGACGAGGAGGAGAACGGCCCGGCGCCGAAGATCCGCCTCCACGTGCCGCGCCGCGCCCGGCCGGCGGAGATCCCCGGCATCGGCGACCGTGCCCTCGTGCGCACCGAGGAAAGCACCGACGAGGACGATGGCGTTCGCTACAGCGGTCGCGCGATAAAAGTGCTGGACCGCACCAAGCACCGCACGCTGGGCGTGTTCCGGGTGCTGCCCGACGGCGGGGGCCGGCTGGTGCCGGTCGACAAGCGCAGCCTGGGGCGCGAGCTGACGATCCGGCCCGGCGACACGTTCGACGCCCGCGAGGGTGATCTCGTCGCTGTCGACGTGCAGAAGCACGGACGCTTCGGCACCACGGTCGCCAAGGTGAAGGAGCGGCTCGGCTCGCTCGCCAGCGAGCGGGCCGTCAGCCTGATCGCCATCCACGCCCACGGCATCCCGCACGAGTTCGGGAAGAGCGTGCTCGCGGAGGCCGAGGCGGCGCGGCCGGCGACGCTCGACCATCGCGAGGACTGGCGCGAGGTGCCGTTCGTCACCATCGATCCGATCGACGCGAAGGATCACGACGACGCCGTCTTCGCCCGCACCGACAGCGACCCCGACAATCCGGGCGGCTTCGTCATCGACGTCGCCATCGCCGACGTCGCCGCCTATGTGCGGCCCGGCACCGCGATGGACAAGGAGGCGCTGGCCCGCGGCAACTCGGTCTACTTCCCCGACCGCGTCGTCCCGATGCTGCCGGAGCGCATCTCCAACGACCTCTGCTCGCTGCGCCCCGCCGAGGACCGCCCTGCTCTCGTCGCCCGCATGGTGATCGGCGCCGACGGCCGCAAGCGCAGCCACGCCTTCCATCGCGTGCTGATGCGCTCGATCGCCAAGCTGCATTACGGCCAAGCCCAGGCGGCGATCGACGGGCATCCCGACGACACCACCGGCCCGCTGCTGCCGCTGGTGCTGCGGCCACTCTATGACGCCTACGCGGCGCTCAAGCGCGCCCGCGACGAGCGCAGCCCGCTCGACCTCGAGCTGCCCGAGCGCAAGATCCTGCTGAAGCCCGACTTCACGGTCGACCGCGTCGTCGTGCCGCCGCGGCTCGACGCGCACCGGCTGATCGAGGAGATGATGATCCTCGCCAACGTCGCGGCGGCCGAGACGTTGGAGAAGCAGAAGACGCCGCTCGTCTACCGGGTGCACGACGAGCCGAGCCTCGACAAGATGACGGCGCTGCGCGAGTTCCTCGCGACCATCGACATCAACGTGCCGAAGGCCGGCGCGCTCCGGCCGGCGCAGTTCAACACGGTTCTGGCCCGCGTGAAGGGTCGTGACAACGAGGCGCTGGTCAACGAGGTGGTGCTGCGCAGCCAGGCACAGGCCGAATACGCGGCCGAGAACTATGGCCATTTCGGCCTGAACCTGCGGCGCTACGCGCACTTCACCTCGCCGATCCGGCGCTACGCGGATCTGATCGTGCATCGCGCCCTGATCCGGGCGTGCCGGCTCGGCCGCGACGGCCTCGCCGAAAGCGTCGACGTCGCGGCGCTGGCCGAGGTCGCGGCGAAGATCTCGGCGGCCGAGCGGCGCGCCATGGCGGCCGAGCGCGAGACCGTCGATCGGCTGATCGCCCACCATCTCGCCGACCGCATCGGCGCGACCTTCACGGGTCGGGTCGCCGGCGTGACGCGCTCCGGCCTGTTCGTGAAGCTCGACGAGACCGGCGCCGACGGCTTCGTGCCGGCCGCGACGCTCGGGCGCGACTACTATCGCTACGAGGAAGGCCACCACGCGCTGGTCGGCGACGCGACCGGCGAGAGCTGGCGGCTCGGCGACACCGTCACGGTGAAGCTCGTCGAGGCGGCGCCGGTCGCCGGCGCGCTCCGCTTCGAGATCACGTCGCACGGCCGCACGCTGGAGACGCGCGGCGGGCGCGGCAAGAAGCGCACCGGCCCGCGCGAGCGCGCCGCCCCGCGGCGCGAGACGACGCGCACGAAGCCGAAGCGGGGCACCGCCTCGGCCGGGCGAAAGAAGCGGTGACGGGCGCAGCCATGGCGGGCGGGGTGATGCGGGCGACGAGCGATGCTGCGAGCGCGGCCGACACGCAGCCGGTCGGCACGCGGCGGGACGCCGACGATGCCTTCCCGATCGCCGACGTCGCGCCGGAGGACCTCCCGGCGCGCCTGACCGCGTGGCTGAACCGGTCCGATCGCGACATGACCTCGCAGAATCTCAAGCCGCGCGACGCCGCGACCCTGATCATCATCGACCGCACCGAGGCGATCCCGAAGGTGCTGATGGGGCGACGGCACGCCGGCCTCAAGTTCATGCCCGGCGTGTTCGTGTTCCCGGGCGGCCGTGTCGAGCCCGCCGACCGCGGCGTGCCGGCCGCCGGCGAGCTCGACCCACGCATGGCCGAGCGGCTGATGCTGGAGACGCAGCGCCCGAGCCTGACCAAGGCGCGCGCTTTCGCGATCGCGGCCGTACGCGAGACGTTTGAAGAGACCGGGCTGATGCTCGGCCGGGCCGAGGCGCCGTGGCCGGCGACCTGGCCTCCAGCGACCCGCGCGGCAGCACCGAACGACGCGGTGCTGTGGGACCGCTTCGCGAACGCCGGCGTGCTGCCGGATCTCTCCGGGCTGCAGCTCGTCGCCCGCGCCATCACGCCGCCGCGCCGGCCGCGCCGCTTCGACGCGCGCTTCTTCGCCGTCGACGCGACCGCCATCGCGGGCCGGGTCGACGGCATCGTCGGACCCGACGCCGAGCTGGTCGAGCTCGTGTGGATGCCGCTCGACGACGCCGAGCGGCTCGACCTCTCGCCGATCACCAAGACGGTGCTGGCCGAGCTCGACCATCGCATCGCCAGGGGCTTCACGCCCGACCTGCCCGTCCCGTTCTATCGCTTCGTGCGCGGCCGCTTCCACCGGACGGAGCTGTAGGGCGACGCATTCTGGCGCGACGTCCCCCCTCATGGTGAGGAGCGGCCGCAGGCCGCGTCTCGAACCATGTGGCCCGAATACACGGCCGCCCCCGCCCTTCGAGACGCCCGCTGCGCGGGCTCCTCAGGACGAGGGCGGATCGAGGTCGGTTCAATCACGCGGCGGTCAGCGCACCGGGTCCATCACGCGCACGTCGATCAGGTGCGGCAGCGTACCGGTATCGACGACCACGCGCGTCGACGTGTCGACCGGGCGGTCCCAACCGCCGCCGAGCGCCTTGGCGAGCGCGATCCAGTCGGTCGTGATGGCGACGCGGCTCTGCAGGAGCGAATCCTCGGCCGAGTAGGCGGAGCGCTCGGCGTCGAGCACGTCGAGGAAGCTCGACGTGCCGGTCTGGTAGAGGGCGCGCGACAGCCGTGCCGCCTCGCCGTAGTTCTTCGCCGACTCGGCGAGCTTGGTCGCGCGCTTGCGCTCCTCGGAAAGCGACACCAGGGCGTTCTCGACGTCCTGCAGCGCGGTCAGCACGGTCGAGCGGAACGTCAGCAGATACTGGTCGCGCTGCGCCTCGGCGGCGTCGACGGCGGCGAGCAGGCTGCCGGCGTTGAAGATCGGGACGGTCGCGGACGGTCCCCACGACCAGCCGATTGTCGAGCCCCTGGCGAGATCGCCGGCCTTCTGGGCCGAGGTCGTGATGCTGCCGGTGAGCGACACGCTCGGATAGAGCGCCGCCGTGGCGACGCCGATCTTCGCCGTGTACTGGGCGTACTGGCGCTCGGCCCTGCGCACGTCGGGCCGGCGGAACAGCACGTCCGCCGGGATGCCGGCCTTCAGGGCCGTTCGCGGCGCCGGGATGGCGCCGCCCCGGTCCATCCGGGCGGCGAGCGCCGAGGGCTCGCGGCCGAGCAGGATGCCGAGCCGGTGCACGGCCTGGACATAGGCGGCGGTGAGCTGCGGGATGTTGGCCTCGGTCGAGGCCGCCTGCGCCACCGCCTTGGCGACGTCGACGGCAGACGCGGAGCCGGCGTCGAACTTGCTCTTGGTCAGCGCCGCGGTCTCGCGCTGCGAGGTCGCGGTGCGCCTGGCGAGCGCGACGCGCGCCTGGTAGCCGCGCGCCTCGGCGTAAGTGGAGGCGACGTCGCCGAGCAGGGTCAGCAGCGTCGCGTCGAGATCGTCGAACGCCGCCTCGAGGGCGCGGGTCGACGCCTCCAGGCTGCGCTTGTTGGCGCCGAAGATGTCCAGTTCGAAGCTCGCGTCGAAGCCGGCCTGATAGAGCGTATAGGGCGAGCCGGAGATCGGCGCCGTGTCGGAGGGCGCCGAGTTGCCGGTGCGGTTGCGGGTCAGCGAGTCCGAGCCGGCGACGGTCGGCAACAGCGCGGCGATCGCCTGCTTGCGGTTCGCCCGCGCCTCGCGCACCCGCGCCTTGGCGGTGGCGACGTCCAGGTTGCCGGCGACCGCCTCGTCCATCAGCGCATCGAGGGTGCGGTCGTTCAACCCAAGCCACCATCGCGCCAGGTCGCGGGGCGCCGCCGGCGTCTGCTTCGGCGCGTTCGCCCACTGCAGCGGGAGGGCGATCTCCGGGGCGTGATAGTCTGGCCCGACGGCGCATCCGGCCAACAGGGTGGCGGCGAGCAGGCAGGAGAGCACGGGAACGCCACGGCGGAGACGCTGCCGCGAAACATCGGGGGTCATGGGCTGATCAGTCTCGTGTACGCGGCGGCACGACGCCGTTCAGGAAGATGGAGAAGGCGGCCGTCGCATGGGCGCGGCGCTCGTCCGGCCCCGGCAGGCGCGGGCCGTCCTCGTCGAAGCCGAGCGGCGCGAACACCATGTGCAGCAGAAGCGAGGCCGTCCGCTCGGGATCGTCGATGGCGATACGGCCGCGTTCGGCCTGACGGGCGAGCCAGCGCGCCAGAATGGCTTTCGACTCCTCCGGGCCGTGACGGAACACCACGCGGGCCAGCTCGGGCCGGTGCGGCGCCTCCAGCATCATCAGCCGCAGCAGCGCATTGCGGTCGCGCTCGGAGTCGGCGTCGAGATCGAGCCGAAAGATCGACGCCAGCGCCACCTCGAGCGGACGGTCGTCGTCGCCCTCCGGCGCGTTCAGCATGAGGTCGCGATGCGCCGCGACGATGGCGGCGAACAGCGCGTCCTTGCCGCCGAAGAGCTGATAGACGGTCTTCTTCGACACGCCCGCGCGATGCGCCACCGCGTCCATGGTGGTGGCGTCGTAACCGCCGGCCAGAAAGACGTCGCGCGCCGCGGCGACGATGCGGGCCCGCTGGGTCGCGTCGTCGACTTTGGGGCGTCCCCGCCCCCGCGCCGGAGCGGCCGCCGGCGGCGGTGTCTTCGATCTCGTCAAGGATTCGTCGACCGTCATCGCGACCAGAAGGCTCCAGGAGAACGCCGCAACCGGCCGCTGGTTGACGGGTCCGGATGCGCGAATATATAAACTCTACAGTTTCCTAATTCAAGCCGATCCGGAAGTCCACCGTCGGCGGCACGAAACATCGGACGGATGCACGTCATGCTCATCACCCCCGACGGATTCTCCGGGCGCACCGCGGCCGCGGCGGCGCTCCTCGCGGCGACCCTGCTGGCCGGCTGCGGCGACAGCGGAAAAGGTGGCGGCGCCATGCAGGCACCGGGTCCGGGAGGCCAGATGCCGACTCCGGAGGTCGGGGTCGTGGTGCTGCATCCGCAGTCGGTCGCGGTGACGACCGAGCTGCCGGGGCGCACCACGGCGTTCCTCACCGCCGAGGTGCGGCCGCAGGTCAACGGCATCGTCAAGCACCGGCTGTTCACCGAGGGCGCCGAGATCGCCGCCGGCACGGTGCTCTACCAGATCGATCCGGCGACCTATCAGGCCGCCTACGACAGCGCGGTCGCGGCGCTGCAGAAGGCCGAGGCCGCGGTGCCGAGCGCCCAGGCCAAGGCGGAGCGCTACAAGGGGCTGAGCAAGGAGAAGGCGGTCAGCCAGCAGGACGTCGACGACGCCGTAGCGGCGCTGGCGCAGAACAAGGCGACGGTCGCCTCCGCCAAGGCCGATCTCGACACCGCCCGCATCAACCTCGCCTACACGGAGATCAAGGCACCGATCGGCGGCCGCATCGGAAAATCGTCGATCACGGTCGGGGCGCTGGTGACGGCCAACCAGACCGATGCGCTCGCCACCATCCGCCAGATCGACCCGATCTATGTCGACCTCACCCAGTCGAGCCTCAACTTCCTGAAGTTCCGCCGCGCGCTCGAGGAAGGACGCCTCGCCAACCGCGGCGACTCGGTGCCGGTGCGGCTGATCCTGGAGGACGGCCGCGCCTATGCCCATTCGGGCAAGCTCGGCTTCGCCGAGGTGAAAGTCGACGAGAGCACCGGCACGTTCACACTGCGCGCCGAGTTCCCCAATCCCGATCGCCTGCTGCTGCCCGGCATGTATGTGCGGGCCGTGCTGGAGGAAGGCATCGCGCCGGGCAGCTTCCTGGTGCCGCAGCGCGCCGTCACCCGCAACGCCAAGGGCGAGGCGGTCGCGCTGTTCGTCGGCAAGGACGACAAGCTCGAGCAGCGCGTCCTGCAGGTGCGCCGCGGCATCGGCACCAGCTGGCTGATCGACAAGGGCGTCGCCGAGGGCGACCGCGTGGTGATCGAGGGCTCGCAGAAGGCGCGCGCCGGCCAGCCGGTGAAGCCGGTCGCCGTGACGCTCGACGAGACGACCGGCGAGGTGAAGCGCGCCGCCGCGGACTCGCCGTCGCGTCTCGCCGGCACGGTGCCGGCGTCCGGTGGCACGACCGGTACGGCACCGGCGACGGCGACGGAGTGAGGCGATGGCCCAGTTCTTCATCGACCGGCCGATCTTCGCCTGGGTCGTCGCCATCGCCATCATGCTGGGCGGCCTCCTGGCGCTGAGCAGCCTGCCCGTCTCGCAGTATCCGCAGATCGCCCCGACCTCGGTGCGCATCACCGCGAACTACTCGGGGGCCGACGCCCAGACGGTTGAGAACTCGGTCACCAAGGTGATCGAGCAGGGCATGACCGGCATCGACCATCTCGACTACATCACGTCCTCGTCGAGCTCGTCCGGCTCGGTCTCGATCAGCCTCACCTTTACCAACGCGGCCGATCCCGACATCGCGCAGATGCAGGTGCAGAACAAGCTGCAGCTCGTCACCGCGCAGCTTCCGTCGGTCGTGCAGAGCACCGGCGTGACGGTGTCGAAGTCGTCCGACAGCTTCATGATGGTGATCGCCTTCGTGTCGCGCGACGGCACGCTGAGCGACGTCGACCTCGCCGACTACGTCAACAGCACGCTCAACGACAGCATCAAGCGCCTGGAGGGCGTCGGCTCGACCCAGCTCTTCGGCTCCGGCTACGCGATGCGGATCTGGGTCGATCCCGACAAGCTCGCCCAGTTCGCGCTGATGCCCGGCGACGTGTCGGCCGCCATCCAGGCCCAGAACGTGCAGATCGCCGCCGGCCAGCTCGGCGGCCTGCCGGCTACCAAGGGCCAGCAGATCAACGCCGCCGTGACGGCGCGCTCGCGCATGCAGACGCCCGAGCAGTTCCGCAACATCATCCTGAAGAGCGCGGCCGACGGCTCGATCGTGCGGATCGGCGATGTCGCGACCGTCGAGCTCGGCGCCGACAACTATCGCTCGTCGAGCCGCTACAACGGCATGCCGGCCGCCGGCCTCGCCATCATGCTGGCGAACGGCGCCAACGCGATCGGCACGGCCGACCGGGTCAAGGCCGCGATCGCCGACATGGCGCCGACCTTCCCGTCCGGCGTCGAGGTGCACTACCCCTACGAGACCACGCCGTTCGTCCGCCTCTCCATCGAGGAGGTGGTGAAGACGCTCGCCGAGGCGATCGTGCTCGTCTTCGTGGTGATGCTGGTGTTCCTGCAGAACCTACGCGCCACGCTGATCCCGACGCTCGCTGTGCCGGTGGTGCTGCTCGGCACCTTCGGGGTGCTGGCGATCGCCGGCTACTCGATCAACATGCTGACCATGTTCGCCATGGTGCTGGCGATCGGCCTTCTGGTCGACGACGCCATCGTGGTGGTCGAGAACGTCGAGCGCGTCATGCAGGAGGACGGCCTGCCGCCCAAGCAGGCGACCGAAAAGTCGATGCGCGAGATCACCGGCGCGCTGGTCGGCATCGCCACCGTGCTGTCCGCCGTGTTCGTGCCGATGGCCTTTTTCGGTGGCTCGGTCGGCGTCATCTACCGGCAGTTCTCGGTGACGATCGTCACCGCCATGGTGCTCTCGGTCGTCGTCGCCATGGTGCTGACGCCGGCGCTGTGCGCGACGCTGCTGCGTCCGTCGTCCGAGCACAGCAAGTCGAGCGGTCTCGCCGGCTGGTTCAACCGCAACTTCGATCGCGCGACCGACAGCTATCGGCGGGCGAACGGCCGCATCCTCGGCCGGCCGCTGCGCGTGCTCGCCCTGTTCGCCGCACTGACCGCGACGGCCGGCGTGATGTTCGTGCGGCTGCCGAGCTCGTTCCTGCCCGACGAGGACCAGGGCATCCTGATGACGATGGCCCAGCTTCCGGTCGGCGCCACCATGGACCGCACCGACCGCGTGCTGGCGCAGGTGGCGCGGCACTATCTCGACAACGAGAAGGACGCGGTCGACGGCGTCATGACGGTCAGCGGCTTCTCCTTCGCGGGCGAAGGCCAGAATGTCGGCATGGCCTTCGTCAAGCTGAAGCAGTTCGACGAGCGCACGTCCCCGGCCCTGAAGGCGCAGGCCGTGGCCGGACGCGCCATGGGGGCGTTCATGGCGATCGCGGACGCGCAGGTGTTCGCCCTGGCGCCGCCGACCGTGCCGGGCCTCGGCAACTCGACCGGCTTCGACGTGTATCTCCAGGACATCGGCGGCGCCGGCCACGAGAGCCTGATGGAGATGCGCAACCGCGTGCTGGGCGCCGCGGCGCAGAGCGGCAAGCTCGTCGCCGTGCGCCCGAACGGCCAGGACGACACCCCGCAGTTCGCCATCGACGTCGATCAGGAGAAGGCCAGCGCCTTCAGCCTGTCGCTCGCTAATGTCGACACCACGCTGGCCACCGCCTGGGGCGGCACCTACGTGAACGACTTTATCCATCGCGGCCGCGTCAAGTACGTCTACGTGCAGTCCGACGCGACGCACCGGATGACGCCGGAGAACCTCGAGTCCTGGTACGTGCGCAACACGTCGGGATCGATGGTGCCGTTCTCGGCCTTCACCTCGACGCGCTGGACCTACGGCTCGCCGAAGCTCGAGCGCTTCAACGGATCGTCGGCCGTGGAGATCGTCGGCCAGGGCGCCCCGGGCGTCAGCTCGGGCGACGCGATGGCCGAGATCGCCCGCATCATCGCGACGCTGCCGGCCGGCTTCCGCTACGCCTGGGCCGGGCTCTCCAAGCAGGAGCAGCTCGCCGGCAGCCAAGCCACCGCGCTCTACGCCATCTCGCTGCTGGTCGTCTTTCTGGCGCTCGCCGCGCTCTACGAGAGCTGGTCGACGCCGCTCGCCGTGCTGCTCACGGTTCCGGTCGGCATCCTCGGCGCCGTGGTGGCCGCGACCTTGACGGGTCAGGCGAACGACGTCTACTTCAAGGTCGGTCTGCTCACCACGATCGGCCTGTCGGCGAAGAACGCGATCCTGATCGTGGAATTCGCGCTGGAGCGGCTCAAGGCCGGCCAGGATCTTGCATCGGCGGCACTCGATGCGGCACGGCAGCGCCTTCGCCCCATCCTGATGACGTCGCTCGCCTTCATTCTCGGCGTAGTGCCGCTGGCGACGGCGAGCGGCGCCGGCTCGGGCAGCCAGAACGCGATCGGGATCGGCGTGCTGGGCGGCATGATCGCGGTGACGGCACTCGGCGTATTCCTGATCCGGCTGCTGTTCGTCACGGTGCGACGGGTGACGGATCGGCTGGTGCGCCGGCCCGCGCACACGCCGGCGACGACGCCGACGGCGGGTTGAGCAGCACGGCGGCTCGGAGCGACGCGCACAGGAGAGGCCGGCAGGCGCGGAGGAGCGGGTGCAGATACCGGACGACGAGCTCGTCAGGCGGATCGCGGCGGACGACGAGGTCGCGTTCCGCGCGCTCGTCGGCCGGCACGTCGACCAGGCCTACGCGCTGGCGCTGCGCATCCTGCGCAACGGCGCCGACGCCGAGGACGTCGTCCAGGACGCGTTCCTGAAGATCTGGACCGGCCGGCATCGCTTCGAGCCGGGTCGGGCCAAGTTCTCCACGTTCCTGTGCCGGGTGGTGATCAACCGCTGCATCGACCTGCACCGGCGCCAGCGCGGCGAGCCGCTCGACGCGATCGCCGAGCCCGCCGATCCGCGCCCCGACGTGATCACGATGATGGAGCGGGCCGAGGCCGACGCGATGCTGGAGCGCGCCGTCGACGCGCTGCCGGAGCGCCAGCGCCTCGCGATCCTGCTGTCCTATCACGAGAACCTCGGCAACGAGGAGATCGCCGCCGTGATGCAGACCACGGTGTTCGCGATCGAATCGCTGCTCAAGCGGGCACGCGAGCGGCTGCGCGACGTCCTGCGCGAGGCGGCGCAGGACGTCCGGCTGTCGCTGCCGGTCGACTGATCGTCCCGCCCGAGCGTCGGCGGGCGGATCCCACAGGCGATTACGATTCGGCACCGCCCGAAACACACCGCAACACCCCTGCCCCGCTCCTGCCGCAGCGCGTTGCGACAGAGGTGCCATCGACGCCCC
>NZ_NHSK01000250.1 GCF_016653355.1 Rhodoplanes elegans
CCATAGGCCGGGGCCGGCGCGGCGTAGCCGGGGCGCGAGCTCGCGATGGCGCCGCCGATGATGGCGCCGGCGGCGAGCCCGCCGAGCACGCCCGCCGCCACCGCGCCGCCGCTCGGGCCGCGCCGGTAGTAGTACTGGGCGTCCGCCTGGCTCGCCGGCAGCGCGAGCACGACGGCGAGCGCCGCCGCCGAGACAGCAGTCAGGCTTCTGGTCATGGTCCCCTCGTGAGGCTCCGATATGTGGGTCGCGCCGGATCCTCGATCGGGAAGGTCGGTCCGGGCGTTCCGACGATCAGCCCCGTGCGGCTGACGGCAGGCCCGCAGGAAAGCGTTTCAATTTGTCGTTAGTTGGGCGGCGACCTCGTCCTTCGGTGCTAACGCGTTGAGCCCGATGAACATTCATTAATAGCAGATCGGTCCGGTCCGCCATCGCCAGCCGTATTCGGTCCATACCCGCTGGCGCTGCATCCAGCAGCCGGGCGCCACCGGCACGGCCGGGCCGTACAGATCGCTCCACGGCAGGGCGCGCCAGGCGACCGGGCTGCCGGGCGCCGCGTAGGGTCCGTAGGCATAGTATCCATTGTTGGCCGCGAGCCCGCCGACGATCGGCCCGGCGACCACGCGCGGCGCCGCCCGGCCGGCCGATCCGTCGGCGAGCGCCGGCGTCGCGATCATCACGGCCACGCCCAGCCCGATGCCCGAGACGATCCCCGCGCGTGCGGCGCCGCCGTGTCGCGCGGCCAGTCGAACGATCGTCTGCATGGGTCCTCGCCGCATCGCCGGAGATGTCCGAAACGTCCGAGAGTCGTGTCGCCGAGTAAAGATCATTTAATCGCACCGCGGTACTGTCGTTTCAAATTGAATCGATCTCGCGAGCGTCGTCCACCATGATCCGTGCGTGCCTCGTCGTCTCGATCGTGTCGGCCGCGCCGCTCGCCGCGGTCGGACCGGCATGGGCCGGACCGGACTGCACGGACGCGCCGGTCGACCGGTGGATCCCCGCCGAGACGATGCGCCGGCGCATCGAGGCGGAAGGCTACCGGATCGGCCTGTTCAAGACGACCGAGGGACGCTGCTACGAGATCTACGGCCGCGACAAGGACGGCCGCCGCGTCGAGATCTATTTCGATCCCGTGTCCGGCGCCGTCGTCAAGTCGAGCGTCCGATGAGGCACCCGACCGAGACGTCCGCCACGCCGGGTCGGACGAGCGCCCGGGAGATCGGCCCGTTCGCCGTCGCGATCCTCCTGATGCTCGCTGCGATCGTCGGGCCGGCGGCTTGGCACGCCCATCAGATCGCCGACGGCCGCGCCCTGGTCACCACTATCGAGACGGACGTGAAGCGTCACGATCTGATCCGTCGGCTCGACGACGACTACAGCCGCGTCTTCGGCACGGTCGCGGGGCTCGCGGCCGGCATCGATCCGGCCGAGCGGAATGAGCTGTCCGGCACGGCGCAGGCGGTGATGCGCGGACTGCTCGAGGTCGATTCCCCGCTCGACCGCCTGATCTCGGTGACGGCGGGTGTCGTGCCGGCCGCCGATCAGATCGCGCTGTGGACCCTCACCCGCGACATCGTCGACGCCTTCGACCACGTCGCCGCGTGGCAGCGGGCCCCGGCCGCCGACGAGGAGCGGTCGTTTCACGTGCTGGCGCTCTACCGCGACGTCGCGGCGGCGCGGGCCATCCTCGACCGCATGGACGACCGCCTCGACGAGCAGATCATGTCGCGGCTCGGGTCGTCGCTGGCGCTGGTCGAGACGGCGGTGCCGACCCTCTGGTCGATCAGCGTCGCGGGCGCGCTGATCGCGGTCGCGGTCCTGGTGTTCATGTCGCGGGCGATCCGCCGGCAGCGCCGCGTCCAGCGCGCCCTGGAGGCGAGCCGGGCCGCGCTGGCGGGTCAGAACCGGTTGTTCAAGGACGCGCTCGAGAGCATGAGCCAGGGCCTCTCGATGTGCGACGACGAGGGCCGCCTGATCGTCTGCAACACGCGCTTCGTCGCGATGTACGGCCGCCCCGGCCTCGCCATCGAGCCCGGCATGCGGTTCGAGGAATTCGCCCGCGGCCTGCGCGAGAACGGGATCATCGTCGACCCGGCGAGCCGGCTCGACATCATCCCGGAGGAGGACCAGTCCTGGATCGAGACGCTCGGCAACGGGCGCGTCGTCGCGGTCAGCCGGCGCATGCGGCCGTCGGGCGGCTGGGTCGGCACCCACGAGGACATCACCGAGCTCGCCCGCGCCCAGCAGCTGCGGGCCGAGGCCGAGGCCGAGTCGGTCAAGGCGCGCGAGCAGGAGCGCGCCGCCGAGGCCGCCTGCCGCGCCAAGTCGGGCTTCTTCGCCGTGATGAGTCACGAGATCCGCACGCCGCTCAACGGGCTGCTCGGTCTCGCCGCCACCTTGCTGGAGACGAGCCTCGACACCGACCAGCGCAAGACGCTCGAGGCGATCAACCAGTCGGGCGAGAGCCTGCTCGCCATCCTCAACGACATTCTCGACCTGTCCAAGCTCGAGGCCGGGCGGGTGCAGTTCGAGTCGGTGGCGTTCTCGCCCCGCGAGCTCGCCGACGACGTCGTCGGCATGCTCGGACCGCAGGCGCGCGCCCGCGGCGTCTCGCTCTTCCTGTCGGTCGGCGGCGAGGTGCCGGCGCTGATGCTCGGCGACCAGGGCCGGATCCGCCAGGTGCTGCTCAATCTCGCCGGCAACGCGCTGAAGTTCACGGCGGCGGGCGGCGAGGTCGAGCTGTCGCTCGGCTGCGCGACCCGCGATGCGACGACGGCGCGGCTCGAATGGTCGGTGCGCGACACCGGCATCGGCATCGCGTCGGAGCGCATCGACACGCTGTTCTCGGACTACGTCCAGGCCGATTCCTCGATCAACCGCCGGTTCGGCGGCACCGGGCTCGGACTCGCCATCTGCAAGCGGCTGGTCGAGCAGATGGGCGGCGAGATCGGCGTCCGCTCCGAGCTCGGCCGCGGCTCGGTCTTCGCGTTCTCGCTCGCCTTGCCGATCACCGACGTGGCGCGCCGGCCCGGCCTCGCCGGCCCGGTGTCGCACGCCGCCTTCACGGCGGCGCTGGGGCGCCTCGGGCGGCCGCTGCGCATCCTGCTGGTCGAGGACAACGCCACCAATCAGCTCGTCGTCACGAGGATGCTGCGATCGTTCGACATCGTGATCCGGATCGCCGAGGACGGCCTGCAGGCGCTCGCGGCCGTCGCCGAGTATCCGTGCGACCTGATCCTGATGGACGTGCGCATGCCCGGCATGGACGGGCTCGAGGCGACCCGCCGCATCCGCGCCCGCGGCGGACGCTGGGCGACGCTGCCGATCGTGGCGCTGACCGCCAATGCGTTCCCGGACGACGTCCAGGCCTGCCGCGAGGCCGGGATGACCAGCTTCATGGCGAAGCCGGTGCGCAAGGGCATGCTGATCGAGACGCTGGCCCAGGCCGTGCAGGCGGTCGCCTATGGCGGCGCCGGCGTCGAGGACGCGCCGAACGACGAGACCGCGCTGGCGTCCGACCGGCATCAGGGGCCGCCTGCCGACGGACGCGCGGGCGCCGCGGACGGGTCGCGGCGACGGCGCCGCGGCGACGTCCCGGCCCCGCCCGTGCA
>NZ_NHSK01000251.1 GCF_016653355.1 Rhodoplanes elegans
GGCGTGAAACCGGCGCTCGGTCCGGCCGCCGGCGCGGCGCCCGATGCGGTGCCGCTGCTCGGGCGCTTCGAGGAGCTCGTGGCGCTCGCCACGGCCAAGCGCGACATCCAGCTCAAGACCGTGCTGGAGCGCGACGTCCGGCTGGTGCGCTTCGAGGACGGCCATCTCGAGATCGCGCTCGAGCCGAACACGTCGAAGGCGGCGATCGGCGACCTGTCGCGCCGGCTCGGCGACCTCACCGGGCGGCGCTGGATGGTGGTGGTCTCGTCCGAGCAAGGCCAGCCGACGCTGCGCTCGCAGCAGCAGGCGCGCGAGGCCGAGGCCAAGCGCGGCGTGCTCGCCGACCCGCTGGTGCAGCGGGTGCTGGAACGATTCCCCGGCTCCGAGGTCGTCGACGTGCGTCGGCGCGACGTCGAGCCGGAGGCGCCGGCCGCCGCCGCGTTGCCGCCGGCGCCGGAGCCCGACGACGACGGCGACACCGACGAGCCGCCGCCGGTGTGGGACGAGAGCGCCTACGGCTCGCATGCCATGCCGGACGATCTCGACGACGATTTTTGAAGAGCCCGGCGCCGTCGGGGCGGAGCAGAAGGCTCCGCCCCGCGCGCGCCGACCGGATACGACCCGCGGGGCCGCGCCCCGCTCATTGCGAGAGGCAATCATGGCGAACATCCTGGGCCTGATGAAGCAGGCCGCCGAGCTCAAGGGCAAGATGGAGGCGCTCCAGGCGGAGCTCGAGCAGATCGAGGTCGAAGGCGCGGCCGGCGGCGACATGGTCACCATCACGGTGACGCCGAAGGGCGAGATCAAGAAGCTGAAGATCGACCCCTCGCTGATGAAGCCCGACGAGACCGAGGTGCTGGAGGATCTGATCGTCGCGGCGCACGCCGACGCCAAGCGCAAGGCCGACGCGCTGCTCGCCGAGAAGATGCAGGCCCTCACCGGCGGCCTCCCGATCCCGCCCGGCATGAAGCTGTTCTAGGCGGACGACCCTCTGCCTCGTCATGGCCGGGCTCGTCCCGGCCATCCACGTCTTCTTCCACGGCCTGCGCCGACAGCGTGGATGCCCGGCACGAGGCCGGGCATGACGGCTCCGAGAGTGCAACACCCCCATGAGCGCCGGGCCCGAGATCGAGCGTCTGATCCAGCTCCTCGCCAAGCTGCCCGGGCTCGGGCCGCGCTCGGCGCGGCGCGCCGCGCTGCATCTCGTCAAGAAGCGCGATCTGGTGATGGCGCCGCTCGCCGCCGCCCTGCAGGCCGCCATGGACACCATCACGGTGTGCCGGGTGTGCGGCAATCTCGACAGCAAGAATCCCTGCACGGTGTGCAGCGATCCGCGCCGCGACCCGAGCACGATCGTGGTGGTGGCGGACGTCGCGGATCTGTGGGCGCTGGAGCGCGCCAAGGCCGTCAACGCTCGTTATCACGTCCTCGGCGGCACGCTGTCGCCGCTCGACGGCGTCGGGCCGGACGACCTCGCGATCGCGTCGCTGGTGACGCGGGCGCACGACCCCGCGATCGGCGAGGTGATCCTCGCCCTCGACGCGACGGTCGACGGCCAGACCACGGCGCACTACGTCACCGAGCTTCTGGCCGACGCGAACGTGAAGGTGACGGGCCTCGCCCACGGCGTCCCGGTCGGCGGCGAGCTCGACTATCTGGACGAGGGCACGCTGACCCAGGCGATCCGCAGCCGCACCACGATGGGGTGAGGGCGAAAGCCCCTGGCGGCCGATATCACCCGTCACCCTGAGGTGCCCGGCGAAGCCGGGCCTCGAAGGGCGACGGCCCGGGCCGCATCCTTCGAGGCTCGCTGCGCGAGCACCTCAGGATGACGGATCGAGACCAGGGCCGGGGCGCGGACCTCACGGTCCGCGCCCCGGAATGACGACAAGCCTCACTCCACCTGGACGCCGCTCGCCTTGATCGGGGCGGCCCATTTCTCGATCTCGCTCTTCACGAACTTGGCGAGATAGTCGGGCGTCATGCGGTCCGGCGACACCACGACGGCGCCCAGCGAGGCGAGGCGCTCCTGCACCCACGGCGTCTTCATGGTCTCGACCAGCGCGGCGTTGAGCTTGTCGACGATCGGCTTGGGGGCACCCTTCGGCAGGAAGATCGCGTTCCAGGTATAGGCCTCGACCTGCGTGCCCTCCTCGGTCGCCGAGGAGAGGTTCGGCAGCGCCTTCGAGCGGTCCTTGGTGAGGATGGCGATCGGCTTCACGGCGCCGCCGTCGATCTGCGGCTTGGCCGTCGAGATCATGTCGCACAGATAGTCGACCCGCCCGCCCTGGAGGTCCTGCATGGCCGGCCCGGTGCCGCGATACGGCACGTGGGTGACCGGCAGGCCGGCCGCCGTGTTGAACACCACGCAGGCGAGATGCGAGGCCGAGCCGGCGCCCGCCGAGGCGAACGTCATCTTGCCGGCATTGGCCTTCGCATAGGCGACGAACTCCTTGTAGTTGCTGACCGGCAGGTCCTTGCGGATGACCAGCACGATCGGCACGTCGGCGAGCAGCGCGACCGGGGTGAAGTCGCCCTCGGCGTTGTAGAGCGGGCGCTTGTAGAGGGTCTGGTTCTGGGCGTGGGTGCCGACCGTGCCGAGCACCATGGTGTAGCCGTCGGGCGCCGCGTTGGCGACGCGCTGGCTGCCGTTGCCGCCGCCGGCGCCGCCGACGTTCTCGACCACCACCTGTTGGCCCAGCACTTCGCCCAGCCGTTGCGCGACGATGCGCCCGAGCACGTCGGTCGGGCCGCCGGCCGCGAAGGGGATGACCATGGTGACGGGGCGGTTGGGGTAGTCCTGGCCCTGCGCGGACGCGATCGCCGGCGCGGCGAGCGCCAGCGCGGCGGCCACCAGCAGCCTGAAAGCGGAGCGGAGCATCGGTTCCTCCTTGTTTGTTCGGAGCGTTCGATTATGGAAATGAGCGTCTAGACGACAATCCAGGGCCGCCAAGGTCGCAGGAAAAGCGGAAAACGGGAAGGCGAAAATGGTGCCGATGCGGATCGGAATCGCGGGACTCGGCGCCATCGGACGGGCGGTCGCCCGGGCGCTGGCCGACGGGATGCCGGGGCTGGAGCTCGCGGGCATCGCGGCGCGCGACCACGGCAAGGCGCGGGCCTGGCTGGACGCCCAGGGCATAAGCTGCCCGCTGGTCAAGCTGGAGGCGATGCCCTCGCATGCCGACCTGGTGGTCGAATGCGCCCCGGCCGCGGTGCTCGACGCCATCTGCCGGCCGATGCTGTCGGCCCGCAAGAAGGCGATGGTGCTGAGCGCCGGCGCGCTGCTGTCGCATCCCGAGCTGATCGAGCTGGCGAGCCACAAGGGCGGCCAGATCATCGTGCCGACCGGCGCGCTGATCGGCCTCGACGCCGTCACGGCGGCGGCGCAGGGCACCATTCATTCGGTGCGCATGACGACCCGCAAGCCGCCGCGCGGGCTCGCCGGCGCACCGCATCTCGTGAACAACAACATCTCCGTCGAGAACCTGACAGAGCCCAAGCGCGTCTTCGCCGGCACGGCCCGCGAGGCGGCCGCGGTCTTCCCGGCCAATGTCAACGTGGTGGCTGCGCTGGCGCTGGCCGGCATCGGGCCGGACCGCACGACGATCGAGATCTGGGCCGATCCCGGCGTCGACCGCAACTGCCATGCGATCGAGGTCGATTCGGACTCAGCCAAGTTCCAGATGTCGATCGAGAACGTCCCCTCCGAGAACCCCCGCACCGGCCGCATCACGGCCCTCTCGGTCCTCGCCGCGCTGACCAAGCAGCGCGCGCCGCTGCGGGTGGGGACGTAGGCGGGCCGGCGACGCACGGGCGCGACCCCGTCGCGGACCGACGCCGGGCAACCCTCTCCGCCCTCGTCCTGAGGTGCTCGGCCGCAGGCCGAGCCTCGAAGGGCGCGGGCGGCCCCGGCGTAGGCGGCCGCATGTCCGGGGCCGGGGGCCGCATGGTTCGAGGCTCGCCTCCGGCGAGCACCTCACCATGAGGGGCGATGGCGTGCCGCACAAAAAGCGAGGCCACACTACAAACGACAATGGCCGGGACGAGCCCGGCCATGACGTGACAGGAACCATCTGGGGCGCGGCGCGTCGCGCCGCGCCCGGGACACGAGGCCTCGCCGGAGGCAGCGTCCCCGAAACGATCAGTCCTTCGCGCGCTCCACATACGTCCCGTCGGCCGTGGAGACGACGATGCGGGTGCCGACGCCGACGTGCGGCGGGACCCCGGTGCGCAGGCCGTTCGACAGCACGGCCGGCTTGTAGGACGACGACGCCGTCTGGCCCTTCATGGCCGGCTCGGTCTCGACCACCTCGAGCACCACGCGCTGCGGCAGCTCGATCGCCACCACCACGCCCTCGTGGACCGAGAGCTTGCACTTCATCTCGGGCTGCAGATAGACGGCGAGGTCGCCGATCACGTCCTCGGCGGCGGCGACCTGCTCGTAGCTCTCCATGTTCATGAAGTGGAAGCCGTCGCCGTCCTGATAGAGATACTGGTACTCGCGCTCCTCGACATGGGCGCGCTCGACCTGGTCGGTGGTCTTGTAGCGCTGCGACGACTTCACGCCGTCGGAGAGGCGACGCATGTCGAGCTGAGTCACCGGGGTGCCCTTGCCGGGATGGATGTTCTCCGCCGTGAGGACGACGTAGAGCCTGCCGTCGAGATCGACGATGTTGCCCTTGCGGAGCGAGCTGGCGATGACCTTCACGTGCGTAGATCCTTGCTGCGGGGAGGCCGGGGCGCCTGCGCGAAGCGGCGACGAACCCGGGAACCGGCGGTTTCGCGTGCAACATACTGATCCTTTGGCGGTTCGCCAGTTCTTTTCGGCGCGGCCCCGCCCCGCCGGCGGGCCGCCGGGCGGGATGGTGAAGGCGGAAATCCTCTCGATGAATCAACGACGAATGCCGCGAGGCCGGGCATGACCGCGGCGTCGCCCTGGTGGACGCCGCACGTCCATGCCGACCGCCGCCCGCTGCTTCTCGCCCGCAACCGCATCGCGGCCGGCGTCCGGGCGCGCTTTTCCGCCGAGGATTTCGTCGAGGTCGACCCGGCCGCCTTGCAGGTCTCGCCCGGCAACGAGGCGCATCTGCACGCCTTCGCGACCGAAGCCGTCGGCCCCGACGCGACGCGGCGGCCGCTCTACCTCCACACCTCTCCAGAATTCGCCTGCAAGAAGCTGCTCGCCGCCGGCGAGCCGCGGCTCTTCGCCTTCGGCCACGTCTTCCGCAACCGCGAACGCGGCGCCCTCCACCACCCCGAGTTCACCATGCTGGAGTGGTACCGGGCCGGCGCGCCGTGGACCGCCGTGATGCAGGACTGCGCCGATCTGCTGGCCCTCGCCTGCGAGACCACCGGGGTGCGGCGCGTCGCGTTCCGGGGCGCCGAGGCCGACCCGTTGGCGCCGCCCGAGCGCCTCACCGTCGCCGAGGCCTTCGCCTGCTATGCCGGCATCGACCTGCTGGCGACCGTCGCGGGCGGCGACGACGACGCCGAGACCGACCGCGACGCCCTGGTCGCGGCCGCGACCGCGGCCGGCATCCGCACCGCCGCCGACGACACCTGGTCGGACGTGTTCAGCCGCGTCCTGGTGGAGCGCATCGAGCCGCATCTCGGCATCGGCCGGCCGACCCTGCTGACCGAGTATCCGGCCGCCGAGGCGGCGCTGGCGCGGCGCGCCGCGCAGGATCCGCGCGTCTCCGAGCGGTTCGAGCTCTATGTCTGTCGGGTCGAGCTCGCCAACGGTTTTGGGGAGCTGACCGACGCCGTCGAGCAGCGGCGGCGCTTCGCGGCGGAGATGGCCGAGAAGGCGCGCGTCTACGGCGAGACCTATCCGCTCGACGAGGATTTTCTGGCGGCACTCCCGCTCATGCCGGAGGCCTCCGGCTGCGCGCTCGGCTTCGACCGCCTGGTCATGCTGGCGACCGGCGCGCCGTCGATCGAGACGGTGATCTGGACGCCGGTGGCCTGAGACGGGTGGCTCGGACCGAAGGTCCGGGTCAGGTGAGGGGGCGCCTCCGCGAGTCTGAGCTTTACGGAGGCGCCCCCTCATCCCGACCTTCTCCCCGCCCGCGGGGAGAAGGAGCGCGGGCGCCGTGCCGCGGTTCCCTCTCCCCGCCGCGCGCGGAGAGCTGAAACGGCCCCGCCTTGTGACGGCCGCCCCAACGGCGTATCGCTGCCGCCTGAGAGGGCCCCCGATGACCGCGCAGCGCAAGACACTCAGGACGGCGGAGGAGCTCGCCGCGGCGGGCCTCGTGCGTCCCGCCGACGCGCCGCTCCTCGACGCGGTCGCGGCCCGCTACGCCGTCGCCGTGTCGCCGGCGATCGCCGCGCTGATCGACCCCGCCGACCCGGACGATCCGATCGCCCGCCAGTTCCTCCCCGACCCGGCCGAGCTCGACACCGCGCCCGAGGAGCGTCTCGACCCGATCGGCGACGACGCGATGAGCCCGGTCGAGGGCGTCGTGCACCGCTATCCGGACCGGGTCCTGCTCAAGCTCGTCCATGTCTGCCCGGTCTACTGCCGCTTCTGCTTCCGCCGCGCCATGGTCGGTCCCGGCGGCCGGCCGACGCTGTCGCCCAAGAAGATCATGGCGGCGCTCGACTACATCCGTGGCCGCCGCGAGATCTTCGAGGTGATCCTGACCGGCGGAGACCCGCTGATCCTGGCGCCCGACAAGCTCGCCGTCGTCGTCCAGGCGCTCGGCGCCATCCCGCACGTGAAGGTCGTGCGGGTGCACACGCGGGTGCCGGTCGCGGTGCCGGAGACGGTGACGCAAGCGTTGGTCGACGCGCTGAAGATTCCCGGCAAGGCGACCTATGTGGTGCTGCACGCCAACCACCCGCGAGAACTCACGGACGACGCGCGAAAAGCCTGTGACAGGCTGATCGACGCCGGCATCCCGATGCTGTCGCAGTCGGTGCTGCTGAAGGGTGTCAACGACGACGACAAGACACTGGCCGAGCTGATGCGCAGCTTCGTCGCCGCGCGGATCAAGCCGTACTACCTGCATCACGGCGATCTCGCGCCCGGCACGACGCATCTGCGGACGACGCTCGCCGACGGTCAGGTGCTGATGCGCCGCCTGCGCGGCCGTGTGTCGGGCCTGGCGCAGCCGACCTATGTGCTCGATCTGCCCGGCGGCGCCGGCAAGGTGCCGGTCGGCCCGACCTATGCGACGCCGGTCGCCGGCTGCGAGCCGGGCGGCCCGGCGCATTGGGAGGTCGAGGACCTGCAGGGCCGCTCCCGCGTCTACCCGCCCGGTCCCGACGACGCCGAGCCGGTGCCGGAGGACGACGGCGGCACGCCCGGAACCGAGGCCTGAGCGGCACCCGTCGTCAGGCGGCCCGAGTCCCGGCGCCGCGCCGGTCGCGCCGCTCCGGGCCGGCATAGCCCGGATCCTGCCGCCGGCGACGATCGAGCGCACCGGTGCGCAGGTTCTGGAAGAACGCCGCGACCTCCTCGGACAGCCGCGTCGCGTGACCGGCGAGCGCCTCGGCCGTGGTGAACACGGCGCCGGCCGAGCGGCTGGCCTGCGCGACCGCGTCGCTCACCACCGCGATGTCGCCGACCAGCGTGGCGTTGCCCGCTGCCGCCTGCTGGGCGTTCTGCGAGATCTCGCGGGTCGCGGCGCCCTGCTGCTCGACCGCGCTGGCGATCGTCGCCGTCACCCGGCTGATCTCCTGCATGGCGGCGCCGACCTCGCGCACCGCGACGACGGCGTCGCGGGTCGAGACCTGGATGGCGTCGATCTCGCCGGCGATCTCGGCCGTCGCCTTGGCGGTCTGCGCGGCAAGCGCCTTGACCTCCTGGGCGACGACCGCGAAGCCTTTTCCCGCCTCGCCGGCGCGCGCCGCCTCGATGGTGGCGTTGAGGGCCAGGAGGTTGGTCTGGGCCGCGATCGCCTGGATCATCTCGACCACGGCGCCGATGCGCTCGCTCATCGTCGCGAGGCTCTCGATCTCGGCGACCGAGCGGCCGGTCTTGGCGTCGGCGGCCGTCACCACGGCGGTCGCCTGGGCGATCTGGCGGGCGATCTCGGCGACCGAGGCGGACATCTCCTCGGCCGCCGCCGCGACCGTCTGGACCGAATGCGCCGCCTGCTCGGAGGCACCCGTGGCGGCACTGGCGCGGCCCGAGGCCTGCGCCGCGACGCCGTCGATCGTCTGCGCGTTGGTGCGCATCTCGCCGGCGCTGTCGGACACGGCCGTCACGACGCCTTCGATGGCGTCGCGGAACGCCGTGATGGCCGCCTCGATCTTACGGTTCTGCTCGGCGAGCAGCGCGGTGCGGGCGTGCTCCTCGCGCTCGGCGTCGACATGCGCCTTCTCGACCGCCTTGAGCTTGAACGCCTCGACGGCGGCCGCGACCTCGCCGATCTCGTCGCGCCGGCCCAACCCCGGCAGCTTGACGTCGAAGTCGCCGTCGGCGAGCCGGCGCATGCCGGCGGTGAGCGCCCGCAGCGGGCCGACGATGCCGCGGTTGAGCAGCAGCGCGAGACCGAGCGTCAGCACGAGCACGATCGCGCCGATGACGAGCGCCGTGGTGCGCGCCTCGGCGAGCGCCGCGACGGCGCCGCTGCGATCGACGCCGAGCACGAAGACGCCGATCGCCTCGCCCTTGTAGTCGCGCACCGGCGCGGCGACGACGGCGTGCTCGACGCCGGCGACCGGCAACGTGACCATGTCCGACGGGGCGGCGAGCGCCGTCGTGATCTGCTCCGGCGTCAGCGCCGGCAGCTCGCGGAACGTCGACGCGTAGGAGTCGAAGCCGTTCGGCGTCTTCAGCAAGAAGGCGACGTCGGCGCCGGTGGAGCGCTTGAACGCCTCGAAGAACGGCTTGCCGAACGACATGCCGATCTCGACCGTGCCGACCTGCCGGCCGTCGTGAGACACCGGCACGACGCCGCGGATGCCGAGCCCGGCGACGCCGCTCTCCAGGCCCGAGACCGACTTGCCGGTGCGGTTGACCTCGACGACGGTGTGCCGGAACGCGCTGAGATCGTCGCCGAAGCTCTCCGGCTTCTGATGCACGCGCAGGAACGTCGTCGCCGGCGCCGTGTGGAACTGCATCTGCACGATGCCGTGCCGGTCCTTCAGCGCCTTGAAGCCGGGCACCAGCATGGCGTGGAGCGTCGCGCGGTCGCGCGCCGCGAAGGCCGCCTGGATCGTGCCGTTGAGGGCGAGGCTGTCGGCGAGCGCGATGGCGCGCGCGGCGTCGTCGGCGAGACGGCCGGAGAAGAACGCCTGCAGCACCGCGAGCTCGTGAGCGGCGGCTTTCTCCGACATGCGGCTGGAGAGCCAGAGATTGCTCGCGGTCGTCGCCGCCACGGCGAGGACGACGCTGGCCGTGATCGCGGCCGCGAAGCGCATTCCGATGGTCGTCCGGCCTAGCCGATGCTGCACGTCCGTCATCAGCCACTCCTTACCAATGAGCTAACCGATCCTGAGACTTCCCTATTCCCACCAGTTGCGGAAATACGTTCCAATACTTCGCTTAACTTTACGTTTCGCACCCGCACGCGCCAGAAACGGAAGCGCCGCCCCCGACCGGGTCGGGAGCGGCGTGGGTCCAATCCGGGCCGATACGCGATCGCGGTGCTGCGGCCTCACGCGGCCGTGCGGCCACGGTCGCGGCGCTGGCGACGGTCCGGGCCGGCATAGCTCGGATCGCGGCCCTTGCGGCGGTCGAGCACGCCGGTGCGCAGGCTGTGGAAGAACGCCGTCACCTCGCCGGAGAGCCGCGAGGCCTCGGCGGCCAGCGTGTCGGCGGCGCCGAAGACGGCGCCGGCGGCCCGGCTCGCGTCGCCGACCGCGGTGCTCACGCGGCCGATATTGCCGGTGAGCGTGGCGTTGCCGGCGGCGGCCGACTGGGCGTTCTGCGAAATCTCCCGCGTGGCGGCGCCCTGCTGCTCGACGAGTGGGCGGACGCCGAACCGGCCGCGGCCACGACGCCGGGAGCAAAGCCCGACGCCGAGGCAGCCACACCACATTGTTTGGTTTAATGCGTGGATTTGAATGAATGGTTACGTCGACCGTTCACCCTGCGGGACTTGGCCGTCGTCAGCACCCATGGCGTGACGGCGTGACCGTGAGTGAAGTATCCGGCCTCTACGGCTCGTCCCCGCGAAGTCGCTACGGGATGCACACATCGCGCGCCATGCATAGGAGCGTCATGCGCGGGCTCGACCCCATAGGCGCTAAGATAAGGTTGGGCATTGGGTCATCTGGAGGCGTCGTCGGCGGGACGGCTCGGTCCATTGGCGTTGGCGGCTGCGGATGATGTCGAGGATGGTTTCGAGATCAGGCGGCGGCGCGATGATCGCGAGCACGACGGCGCTGACGAGCGTCACCGTGCACCACATCGAGAGCTGACGACGGAGGCTCTCCGGAGGGGGAAAGTGCGCCGACCGCGGCGATCATGTCGTCGACCAGCAGCGCCAGCAGAAGATGCGCATGGAGCCATGCGCGGGCGAGGTCGGGATCTTTGGCCGGCAGCCGGTCGATATGCAGGATCGACTTCAACCGCTTGAAGGCGAGCTCGATCTGCCATCGGACCCGGTAGAGGGCGGCGAGTTCCTCGGGCGGAACGTGGGCCCGATCGAGCGAGGTGAGGAGCACGAGGTGATCGGCGGCCGCGAGCGTTCGCGGATCCGTCCGGCGCTGGTTCTTGCGGCTCGCCCGCCGGGCCTTGGCGCGCGCCTGCGCGGCCGCCTCGGCAGGCTTGCGGATCACCACGAGACGCAGGGCCAGGGGCTCGAAGACACGATGCGCCTTGTGAACGAGCACCGGGAGGTCGAGCATCCCGTGGCGGCTCGCTTTCGCGAACAGAGCGAGCCAGTCGATCGGGGTCCCGTCCGGGTCGGTCAACTGAAGGCTGTTCCAGGTCAGGCGAACCAGAACGTCGGCGCCTTCCGCCACGGTGTTCCGGATGCCGTCCGGCTGCGGGTAACCCCGATCGCCGAGCCGGATCTCGCCTTCGCTCACCCGCGACAGGTCGAGCCGCTCGCCCACCCGGGTCGTGGTGATCGCCGCGTCGACGATCCGCGCCTGCCGGGCGTCGTAGCACAGGTGCAGCCGCCACACCCGGCCGCCCGGCCCCTCCAGCCGGCTGCTGTCGACGATCCGGATCGGCCGATGCGGGAGCGGCCCATCCGTCTCGGCGAGACCGCTCAGACGCGCCGCGCACAGGCTCTCCAGCCAGTCCGCCGCGCGTCTCAGCCGGTCCAGAATCGCCACGTCCGACACGTCGGCCAGTCCGAGGGCCGCCGCCGTCGCCGCCAAGCGGCGCAGCGAATACCCGCCCGGCCCGTACATCAGGGCGAGCCGCAGCAGATCCACGGCGCTGCGAATCCCGCGGGCGCGCACGAACGCCTTCAGCTCCCGAGCCGACGCGGTCAGTGCCGCTTCACCACCGAGCCCCTCGACGAGCCGATCCCACTCGGTCGAATCAAGATGGTTCCTTGCCATCTCC
>NZ_NHSK01000252.1 GCF_016653355.1 Rhodoplanes elegans
GGTGGGGAGGGGGAATGCCGCTCTGACGACGCGCGTCGAACGCCCCTCAATGCACCGCGCCCTCGGTGCGCGGCATGATGGCGCCGCGGTGGCGGATCACCTGAGCGGCGAGGCGGTGGGCCTCGCCGGCCGCCTCGGCGGGCGGCTGGCCGGCGAGGCGGGCCGCCAGATAGCCGGCGTTGAAGCCGTCGCCGGCGGCCGTGGTGTCGACCGGCACCACCACCTCGGGCACCGGCACGTGCGAGTGGAACTGCTGCGCATGGTGCTGCTCGGCCTGCGAGCCGGAGGCCTGCGTCGCCGCCGGGCCGGCCGCCGCGACGAGCGCGCCCTTGGCGCCGTTCTTCACCACGATCTCCTTGATGCCGAAGGCCTGCATCCGCTCGATCGTCGCCTCCGGGCTCGGATCGCCCCACAGCAGCGCCTCGTCCGCGAAGGTCGGCAGGGCGATGTCGACGCGCTTGAGCGCCTCCATGTAGACGGCGCGGGTACGGCCCGCGTCGCCGGTCCAGCCGCGCGGCCGGAAGTTGCCGTCGAACGCCACCTTGGCGCCCTGCTGGCGGGCGAGCTCGACGATTGCCAGGAAGCGGCCGATGCCCTCGTTCGAGTAGAGCGACAGCGTGATCCCGGAGAAATAGACGACCCGCGCGCCCAGTAGGCCCTCGGCGATGCGACCCCAGTCGGGCAGCTCGAACAGGCGGGCGGCCGGGGCGCCGTCGCGCCAGGCGCTGAACACCGGCGTGCCGTCGCGTCCGGTGTCGGCCAGATACAGGCCGGGCAGCCGGCCCGGAACCCGCAGCACCAGATCGCCACCGACGCCCTCGGCGGCGGCGAGCGCCATGATCTGGTCCGAATAGACGTCGTCGCCGAGCGCCGTCGCATGTGCCACCGGCACGCCGGCGCGCGCCAGATAGATGGCGGTCGAAAACACGTCGCCGCCGCAGGAGAGCGCGAAGCGCCCGTCCGCACCGCGCGCCAGCTCGATCATGACCTCGCCGACCGTGACGACGCGGGTGCGGTTCTGGCTCATCGCGACACTCAGCTTTCCGGACCGGCGTAGCGACCGGCCGTATGGGGGAACAGCGCCTTGACGATCTTCATCTTCGAGATGTCCACCGTAGCGTCCATATGCAGAAAGATCGAGGCGTCCCGGAACAGTTTCTCGACGCCGAAGTCGAGCATCACCCCGTTGCCGCCGTGCAGCTCGAGCGCGTGCTGGGCGACCTTGAAGATCTCCTCCGAGGCGTAGACCTTCGCCATGTTACAGAGCGCGTCGGCATCCGGATCCTTCTCGTCGACGGCGCGGGCAGCGCGGTCGAGCAGCGCCCGCACCGCCTCGAGCCGTGTCGCCATGTCGGCGAGCCGCAGCGCCACGGCCTGATGCTTGATGAGAATGCGGCCACCCTGCACGTAGTTCTGCACGTAGTCGGCCGTCACCTCGAAGGCCCGCATGCCGACGCCGAGATTCTTGGCCGCCTGGATGATCTTGCCGGGCCTGAAATAGATGCCGGCGCGGCCGAGCGAATCGTTCTCGACGAGCAGATGGTCGTCGGGGACGAACATGTCCTCGAACACCAGCTCGCCGTTGTTCATGAAGCGGCAGCCCATGGTCTCGTTACAGCGGGCGACCGTCAGCCCGGGCGTATCGCGCGGCACCAGGAAGCTCGACGTGCCCTGGAGCATGCCGACCGCCGGGTTGGTGTTGGCGTAGACGACGTACAGCCCCGCATCGTAGCCGTTCGAGATGAACTGCTTGCGGCCGTTGATCACCCACCCGCCGCTTTTTCGCACGGCGCGCGTCTGCATGGCGGCCTCGGGGACGTTGTAGGGCAGCCAGCGGTCGGAGGCGCCCCGCGGCTCGGTGAGGCAATGCGCGAGCAGGAACTGCGGGTCCTCCAGCAGCCGGCCGAACCACTTCTTCTGGAGATGCTCGGGCGCGACATGGCGCAGCAGCACGGCGACCTTCCAGTTCTGCACCAGCTTGTCGGCGAGCCCCGAATCGCCCCGCGCGATCTCCTCGGCGATCAGCGCGAAGGTGCCGACCTCGGTCGCCGGATCGAGCTCGATGCCGCCGAACACCTCCGGCACGCCGAGGGTGCGGATGCCGACCCGCTCGGCGCCTTCGAGAATCTCGGGCGGCAGGCGGCTGTCCGGCCGCATGTCCCACTCCCGCTGCCATTCGCGGCGGATGAACGGGATGACGACGTCGTCGACGAAGGCGCGGCAGGAGGCGCGCATCAGGCGCTGCTCCTCCGAGAGGCGGGAGTCGGGCATGTTTCCTCGCGGGTCGAGGCCGGGTTTCCCGGCCGGTTGTTATGACAAGCCAGCATAGAGGGCCGGCGCGCCGGCCGGAAGCGGGTGTCGGGTCCGCATCCGCGGCGCGCGGCAGCGCTGCGGGAAACGCCGTGCCGACCGGGGGCGCCGCGCCGCCCCGCCGGTCCGGGGGCTTTGCTCGCCGTCCGGGCGTCCCCTATATAGGGGCCGAACGGAGCTCCCCATGACCGACAAAATCCCCGTCACGGTCCTCACCGGCTATCTCGGTGCGGGCAAGACCACCCTCCTCAACCGCATCCTGTCGGAGCCGCACGGCTACCGGTTCGCCGTCATCGTCAACGAGTTCGGCGAGATCGGCATCGACAACGACCTCGTCGTCTCGGCCGACGAGGAGGTGTTCGAGATGAACAACGGCTGCCTGTGCTGCACGGTGCGGGGCGACCTCATCCGGATCATCGAGGGGCTGATGCGCCGGCGCGGCAAGTTCGACGCCATCGTGGTCGAGACCACGGGCCTCGCCGACCCGGCCCCGGTGGCGCAGACCTTCTTCATGGACGCCGATGTCGGCAAGGCGGCCAAGCTCGACGCCGTGGTCACGGTCGCCGACGCCAAGTGGCTGCGCGACCGCCTGAAGGACGCGCCCGAGGCGAAGAACCAGATCGCCTTCGCCGACGTCGTGCTGGTCAACAAGACCGACCTCGTCTCGCCCGAGGAGCTCCTGGACGTCGAGGCGCATGTGCGCGCCATCAACCCCTACGCCAAGCTCCACCGCACCGAGCGCTGCAGCATCCCGATCGGCGAGGTTCTGGGCCGCAACGCCTTCGACCTCGACCGCATCCTGGAGATCGAGCCGGCCTTCCTCGAGAAGGGCGACGATCATGATCACGATCATGCGCATGGTCATGATCACGACCACCACGACGGCTGCGACTGCGGCCACGACCACGGCCACAACCATGATCACGATCACGATCACCACGATCACGGCCATCAGGCGCACGGTCACGGGGGCCTGAAGCATTATCACGACGAGCACATCCAGTCGCTGTC
The DNA here is from genome assembly GCF_016653355.1 of Rhodoplanes elegans. Lineage (GTDB taxonomy): Bacteria > Pseudomonadota > Alphaproteobacteria > Rhizobiales > Xanthobacteraceae > Rhodoplanes > Rhodoplanes elegans. The sequence continues at coordinate 3,322 of NZ_NHSK01000252.1, forward strand.
GATCAAGACCGCGCGACCGCTCGATCCCGACAAGTTCTTCCCCTGGCTGCAGACCCTGGTCGCCGAGGAAGGCGCGAAGATCCTGCGCTGCAAGGGCATCCTGGCGTTCAAGGACGATCCCGACCGGTTCGTCTTCCAGGGCGTCCATATGATCCTCGACGGCGACCACCAGCGCGCCTGGCGCGACGACGAGCCGCGCGAGAGCCGCCTCGTCTTCATCGGCCGCGAGCTGCCGGAGACGCTGATCCGCGACGGTTTTGAAACCTGCTACGCGGGATGATGCGCCCGATCGCCGCCGGGTCCGCTCGTCCCCGCGAAGGCGGGGACCCAGGGGCGGCACGGCACGAGGTCTGGATGCCCGCCTTCGCGGGCATGAGCGGAGTTCGGGGCGACGCCCGGAGTTTCACATGACCGACACCACCGTCCCCTCGAACTCGCTCGTCGATCGCACCCGCCCGATCGACGCCGGCGCGCCCGTGGTGGCGACCGCCTTCGTCGGGCCGAAGGGACGCGAGGTCGCCGCATTCGCGCTCGGCGAGGACACGGTGCTGCTCACCGGCGACGACGGCACCGAGCGGCACGTCGCGGTCCACAAGGGCGGCATCCTGAGCGCCGCGAGCGACGGCGCGCAGCTGATCACCGGCGGCGACGACGGCCGCGTGATGGCGACGGCGCCGGACGGCACCACGCGCGAGATCGCCGTCGACGCCAAGCGGCGCTGGATCGACAATGTCGCAGTCGGCCGCGACGGCGTCGTCGCCTGGTCGGCCGGCAAGACGGTGTTCGTGCGCACGTCGAAGGGCGAGATCCGCACCGCCGAGGTCGGCTCGACGCCGGGCGGGCTCGCCTTCGCGCCCAAGGGCCTGCGGCTCGCCGTCGCCCATTACGGCGGCGTCGCGCTGTGGTTCCCCAACGCCAAGGAGCCACCCGAGACGCTCGAATGGAAAGGCTCGCACACCGGCGTCACCTTCAGCCCGGACGGCCGCTTCGTCGTCACCACCATGCAGGAGCCGTCGCTGCACGGCTGGCGGGTCACCGACGGCAAGCACATGCGGATGTCCGGCTACGCCGCCAAGGTGAAGTCGGTGTCGTGGACGGCGGACGGGCGCGAGCTCGCCACCGCCGGCGCCGACGCGCTGGTGCTGTGGCCGTTCCACGGCAAGGACGGGCCGATGGGCCAGCAGCCGCGCCTGCTCGCGCCCGCCAAGGATCTGATCGTCGCGGTCGCCTGCCATCCGCGCGAGCCGGTCGCCGCGGTCGGCTACGAGAGCGGCATGGTGCTCCTGGTGCGGCTGGAGGACTCGGCCGAGATCGTGGTGCGCGCGCCGGGCGGCGGCGCCGTCGCGGCACTCGCCTGGAACGCCACCGGCACGCGGCTCGGCTACGGCACCGAGTCCGGCGCCGCCGGCCTGCTGGCGCTGTGACGGCGCGGCCTAGCTGGCAGCACCGGCCGCGGGCGGCACGTTGGCGCCGGCGAGGCCGACGCGCTCGAAGGCGCGCTGCACCAAGCCCGCCGCCTTCGCTTCCTCGACCAGCGCCGTCACCCGGGCGAGCGCCGCCGGTCGGCCCTTCGGCAGGACGACGGCCGTGGTGGTGGTGAGGAACGAGCCCGGGAGAATCCGCGAGCCCTCGATCTGGGTCACCAGGCCGGACAGCGATTCGCGCCCCATGGCGATGGCGTCGGCCATTCCGCCATGCATCATCGCGACCGCATCCTCCGGCGTCTCGACCGGGACGTGCGAGGCCCGCGGCGAGGCGCGCAGCGAGGCGCGGAGCGTCGCGCTGTTGCGGACGCCGACGATATGCACGTCGGGGGCGTCGGCTTCGGCGAGCCGGTGGATGGGAGAGCCGGCCGGCACCAGATAGCTGCTCTGGAGAATGTGATAGGCGGCGCCGAAGTCGACATGCCGGCGGCGCTCGTCGTCGACCGGCAGGAAGCTGACGTCCCACAGGTCGCTTCCGGCAGTCGCCTGGATCTCGCCGGAGCTGCGGAACGGAACGATCTCGAGCGGCAGGCCGGTCGCCGCCGCCAGCGCCTCGGCGAGCGCCACGGTGACGCCGCGCAACTCTCCCTCCGCCTCGCCCCGGACCGCATAGACGGCGGACGGCGTCGGGCCGACCGCGATCGCCACGCGCAATCGTCCGGTCGGCGCCAGCTCGGCCGAAAGTTCGCGGTCGGCGAGGATCGCGTGAGCCATGCACCTTGATAGCACGAGGTCCGGCATCGGCATGGCGGTCGCCCGGGATTGTCCACACGGCGAATCAGCGCACCAACGAACAGACTATGACATCTGAATAGTTGCTTCGCCACGATAACCGACCGAAGGTTGCGGGATTGGCGCCGATGATCGTTGTTTGATCCGCGTCGAATCGGCGCGGGCGGGATTGGCCGTCTCGCCGGCTTACTCCGTCCGGTCGAGCTGATAGGGTTGCGCGGGGCACCTGCCGCCCGTCGGAGACCGCGCATGCATGTCCTCGTCACCGGAGCGGCCGGGATGATCGGCCGCAAGCTCGCCGAGCGGCTCGGCCGGGACGGCACGCTGTGCGGCGCCGCCATCACGACGCTGACGCTGACCGACATCGTCGAGCCGCCGGTGCCGGCGGACTTCTCGGGCTCGGTGCGTCTCGTCACGGCCGACCTCGCCGATCCCGGCGTCGCCGCGAGCCTGGTCTCCGGTCGCCCCGAGGTGGTGTTCCACATCGCCGGCGTCGTCTCGGCCGACGCCGAGCTGAACCTCGACAAGGGCTACCGGGCCAATCTGGACGGCACCCGGGCGCTTCTCGACGCGATCCGCCGGATCGGCGACGGCTGGCGGCCCAAGGTCGTGTTCACGTCGTCCTGCGCCGTGTTCGGCGCGCCGTTCCCGGACGCGATCGGCGACGACTTCCATCTCACGCCGCTCACCTCCTACGGCACCCAGAAGGCGATGTGCGAGCTGCTGCTGGCCGACTACAGCCGGCGGGGCTTCCTCGACGGCGTGGCGCTGCGGCTGCCGGCCGTGTGCGTGCGGCCGGGACCGCCCAACAAGGCCGCGTCAGGCTTCTTCTCGGCGATCATCCGCGAGCCGCTGGCCGGGCGCGAGACCATCCTGCCGGTCGCCGAAACCGTCCTGCACACCCATGCGAGCCCGCGCGCCACGGTCGGCTTCCTGATCCACGCCGCCGGTCTCTCGCGCGAGGTGCTGGGGCCGCGCATCGCGATCACGATGCCGGGCGTGTGCTGCACGGTGGGCGAGCAGATCGAGGCGCTGCGCCGGGCCGCCGGCGACGCCGCCGTCGCCCGCATCAAGCGGGCACCCGACCCGCTGGTGGAGACGATCGTCGCCGGCTGGCCGCATCGCTTCGACGCGGTGCGCGCGAGGGCGCTCGGCTTCGTCGCCGAGACGACCTTCGACGAGATCGTCCGCATCCACATCGAGGACGACCTCGGTGGGCGAATCCCGGACTGACGCGGCCGCGGCCACGGGCTAAACCGTCGGCATGCGGTTCTCGTCCCCGTTGAGTCCGGCGATCCTGCTGCGCCGGTACAAGCGCTTCCTCGCCGATGTCGAGCTGCTGGACGGCACCGTCGTCACGGCGCATGTCGCCAATCCGGGCAGCATGCTCGGGCTGGCCGAGCCGGGCGCGCGGGTGTGGCTGTCGCGCTCCGACAACCCGGCCCGCAAGCTCGTCCATTCGTGGGAGCTGGTCGAGGTCGACCTCGGCGCCGGGCTGGAGCTCGTCGGCGTCAACACGGCGCATCCGAACGGGATCGTCGCCGACGCGATCGCGGCGGGACGCATCCCGCCGCTCGCCGGCTACGCGACGCTGCGGCGCGAGGTGAAGTACGGCGCGGCGTCGCGCTGCGACCTGCTGCTCGAGGACGCCGGAAAGCCGCCCTGCTGGGTCGAGATCAAGAGCGTGACGCTGATGCGCCGCCTTGGCCTCGCCGAGTTTCCGGACGCCACGACGGCGCGCGGCGCCCGGCATCTTTCGGAGCTCGCCGCCCGGGTGGCGGCCGGCGAGCGGGCCGTGATGCTGTTCCTGGTGCAGATCGGCTCGGCCGAGAGGGTCGACGTCGCCCGCGACATCGACCCGGCCTACGGGCTCGCCTTCGACCGGGCGCGGGCCGCCGGCGTCGAGGCGATCGCGCTGCGCTGCCGGGTCTCGCTCGACGGCATCGATGTCGACGCGCCGGTTCCGGTGGCGCCGCCGCGGGCCGGGACGGCTGCCACCGCAGTCGCCGCGGTCAGGGCCGCGAGCCGACGCGCCGCGCGATCGGGATGACGAGGTGGATCATCGCCAGCACCATGGGCGGCACCACGACGGCGGTGAGCGCCGGGAACGGCCAGCCGGCGGTGAGCGGCGACACCACGGCCAGCAGCGTGTTGATGACGAGATAGGCGCCGATCATCACGGCGGCGACGAACCGCAGATGGGCGGCCGAGACGGCGGCGAGGCGGGACTTGATCGATCGGAGAAGGGTCGTCATGGCTCGGGCTCACATCGTTACGAAACGAACCGTTTCGTTCATGGCGCTTGATCTATACGGCACGTTTCGTTACGTCAAGAGGCGCTGCGGCGCCGCAGCACGTTTCTTTGCCCGGCGCGGCCCGCTCCGGGAGCCCGACCTTGGTAGGATGCGTCCGGGCGTCGGCCCGCGACCGCCCTGCCCCGGTCAGCCGACAGCCGGGGAAGCCCGAGGATGAGCGAGCCCCGAAATCCCGGTGCGCCCGAGGCCGGCCACACCGGCCATCGCCGCGCCTCGATCGGCGCGCGGCGCAACCCCGCCGCCGAGACGGCGATTCTCGGGGCGGCGCGAGCGCTTCTGGCCGAGAAGGGCTATGCCGGCTTCTCGATCGACGAGGTGGCGCGGCGCGCCGGGGCCGGCAAGCCGACCATCTACCGCTGGTGGCCATCCAAGGCCGACCTGTTCATCGCCGTGTACGCCGCCGACAAGGCGGCCGCCATCGCGGTGCCGGACACCGGCGACCTCGCCGCCGACCTCTCGGTCTACACCAAGGCGCTGTGGCGATTCTGGCGGGAGACGTCGTCGGGCGCCGCGTTCCGGGCCCTGATCGCCGAGGCGCAAGCGAGCGAGCAGGCGATGATCGCGCTGCGCGAAAAATTCCTCCCCGTTCGGCTCGCCGATCTCGGCTGCGTGTTCACCCGGGCGGTCGAGCGCGGCGAGATCGCCGCCGCGGACGCGCCGGCGCTGCTGCAGCTCTATATCGGCTTCCACTGGGTGCACCTCCTCACCGGCCGGATCGCCGAAGAGACCGAGCTGATCGAGCAGGCGGCGCGGCTGATCGTGCGGGCCGGCGGCGGCGCGCCCGCCACGGCCGCGGCGCCCACGGCAACCCCGCCCGGACCGCGGCACGATTGATTCGAGGCGGCAAAAGCCTACATTCGGCGCAACACCGACGAGGCGCGGATTTCATGACCTATATCGATGCGGCGGCGGCGCCGCTGCGCAAGAACGGACAGATCAAGCTGCACGGCCCCGAGGCGTTCGCCGGCATGCGCAAGGCCGGGCAGCTGGTCGCCCGCTGCCTCGACATGCTGGTGCCCGAGGTGCAGCCGGGCGTGCCGACCGAGCGCATCAACCAGCTCGTCTTCGAGTTCGCCATGGACCACGGCGCCTATCCGGCGACGCTGATGTACCGCGGCTACAACAAGTCGACCTGCACGTCGATCAACCACGTCGTCTGCCACGGCATCCCCAACGACAAGCCGCTGCGCGAGGGCGACATCGTCAATATCGACGTCACCCTCATCCTCGACGGCTGGCACGGCGACTCGAGCCGCATGTACGGGGTCGGCGAGATCCCGCGCCGGGCCGAGCGGCTGATCGAGGTGACGTTCGAATCGATGAACCGCGGCATCGCGGTGATCCGGCCGGGCGCCACCACGGGCGACATCGGGGCCGCCATCGAGGCCTTCGTCGAAGGCCAGAACATGAGCGTGGTGCGCGACTTCTGCGGCCACGGCCTGGGCCGCCTGTTCCACGACGAGCCCAACATCGTGCATGTCGGCCGGCGCGGCGAGGGGGTGGTGCTGCGCCCCGGCATGCTGTTCACGGTGGAGCCGATGATCAATCTCGGCCGCCCGCACGTGAAGGTGCTGTCGGACGGCTGGACCGCGGTGACGCGCGACCGCTCGCTCTCCGCCCAGTTCGAGCACACCGTGGGCGTCACCGAGACCGGCGTCGAGGTGTTCACCTACTCGCCCCAAAACCTCGACAAGCCGCCGCTGATCTCCGGCCGCGCCTAGGCGCGAACGGCCGCGCCCGGCGTCTCCCTGCGCGCGATCGCCCAACGAGCCGTTCGGCGCGCCCGGCGACCGCCGCCGGACTCGGGCCGTCGATTTCGTCGCAGCGTCCATGCGTCCCCGGACTTCCCGCCGGGCGAAGCCCTTGCCGCGGCGCGGCCGGGGCTCTACCTCAGGACGGCCGCGCTCGGCGGCGACTGTTCACAGGTGGGCCGCCGCCGGCCCGAGGACGTGTCGATGTTCCGTGCCGCCTCGCTCGCCATCGCCCAGATGACGTCGCCGCCGTTCCGCTCGGTGCTGCTCAGGTCGGCGGGGCTCGCGCTGCTGCTGCTCGCCGTCCTGACCGTCGGGCTCTACCAGCTCGTCGCCTGGCTCGGCGGCGAGGGCGGCACCTGGATCGAGACGTCGCTCGGAGCGAGCTGGCACAGCGCCGTGGTGGCGCTCGGCTGGGTGCTGGCGATCGCGCTCGGAGCCGGGCTGTTCGCCGGCGCGATCTTTCTCATGCCCTCGGTGACGTCGCTGGTGGCGAGCTTCTACGCCGACGACGTCGCCGCCGAGGTCGAGCGCGAGCACTATCCGGACGACCCGCCCGGCGTCGCGCCGCCGATCGGCTACGCGATCGTCGAAGGCCTGAAGACCGCCCTGCTGGCGCTGCTGATCTATCTGTGCGCGGCGCCGTTCCTGCTGATCGGCGGCATCGGTGCCGTCGCCTTCTTCCTCGCCACCGCCTATCTGCTCGGCCGCGAGTACTTCCTCATCGCCGCGGTGCGCCAGCAGCCGATCGGCGACGCCAAGGCGCTGTGGCGCGACAACCGCACCCGCGTCGTCACGGCCGGGCTGCTGGTCGCCGCCTTCGTGCTGATCCCGATCGTCAACTTCGCGACGCCGCTGTTCGCCACCGCCTACATGGTGCACATCCACAAGCGGCTCGCCGCCGAGCGGCGGCGCGACCTCTTGGAGGAGCTGCCGAGCGACGCCTGATACGGAATCCGCCTGATTACGTCGTCGTCATTCCGGGGCGGCGTACTCGGGTCGGCGCTTCGCGCCGCCCGAGCACAGGCTCCGCGCCGAACCCGGAATCCAGCCGAGACGACGGCGCTTGCCTCTGGATTCCGGGTTCGCGGACCTCATGGTCCGCGCCCCGGAATGACCAACCAAACCGATCATTCGGAAACCATATGACGCCGCGGCGCTCAGGGCGGCGTGACGGAAAATCCGCCGGCGCGATCGAGGGCGATCCGCCCCGCCGCGACCGCCGCGGACCAGCGCACCGCCGCCGCGAGCCCACCGAACGCGTAGAAATGGGGACTGACGTCGCCGAGCCGGTCGCCCGGTCCAGCGACGCCGCGCACGGCACGGTCCGGCGTCGCGGTGCCGAGCATGTCGCGGACGAGACCGACATTGCGGGCGAAGGCCTGCGCCGAGGCGCGCACGCCGCAGATGCGGGCGTAGCGCAAGAGCGCCGTCACCGAGGCCGGCCCGGCGAAGCCGATCCGCACCGGATGGTCGATGCCCTGCGCGCGCAGCCGCGTCAGCCAGGCGACGATCGGCTCCGGCGTCATGGTGAACTGGGTGACGACATGGGCCGACAGCCCGGTCTCGGCGGCGGCGGTGAGCTTGGCGGCGAGCGCCAGATCGAGCGTCACCGGCGCGACGCGCGGATGGCCGTCCGGATAGCCGGCGACGCCGATCTCGTGAATGCCGTGGCCCTGCAGGAGGCCGCTCTCGATCAGCTCGATCGCGGCGCGGAACGGTCCGGCCGGCTCCGACCGGTCGCCGGCGATCACCAGCACGCGCGTCACGCCGGCGCGCTCCACCATGGCGGCGAGGTGGTCCGACAGCGCCGCCGCGCTGGCGAAGCTGCGCACCGCGAGATGCGGCACCGGCTCGTAGCCGGCCGCCCGCACCGCCTCGACCACGCCGCGCTGCTCGGCGAACGGTTTGGTCGGCAGCGCGCTCACATAGACCAGGGTTCCGGGCCGGACATGCGCGGCGAGCGCCGCCGCATCGGCCGCGGCGAGCCGCGTCGTCTCGAAGGTGGCGCGCGCCATGACGGCGGCGATCGACGCGATGGTGTCGTCGGTGACATCGTGGTCGGAGTGCCGGAGGGCCGTCGAAGTCTGCGCCATGGCCTGTCCTTCTGGTCTGCCGAACCGATCTGCCGAACTGATCTGCCGAAGTCGCACCGGACTCTCGTTCGCGTCATGCGCGGGCTCGACCCGCGCATCCATCCTTCGTCGTGAGGTCCTGATTCGCAGGACGATGGATCGCCGGGTCGAGCCCGGCGATGACGATCACTGCCGCCGCCGCGAGATCACGTAGGACTCGTCGTGGAACCAGAGGCCGCCGTGCTGCTGCAGGACCTCGCGGGTGGCGTCGAGATAGCGGCCGTCCGCCACCGCGGCGGCGAGCCGGTCGTCCTCCACCTGGGCGACGTAGACGGCGGCGTTCCAGGCGGCGAACAGCGTCGAGGTGCCGATCGTGTCGGCGAGCTCGCCCGGCAGCGCGTCCATGTCGTAGCGAAACAGCGCGCGGTTGTCGGCGAAGGCGTTGAACACGAGGTCGCGGCCGTCGGCCCCGAGCTCCTCCTTCACGGCGCGCAGGATGTCGTGGCGGTCGTGCACGAAGGGATCGTCACCGGGCCACACGCGCTGGACGATCTCCTGGCCCGGATCGTGGCCGTAGGAGTGCACGGCGACCAGCCGACCGCCGGGCGCCAGCGCGCGGGCGAGCGGCGCGATCACGCGCCGCGCCTTGAAGGCGAGTGGCGCGCGCGCCCGATAGGGCTGCGAGGCGATCACGAGATCGTAGTCGGCGATCGCGGCGCCGCGCCGCGGGATCACCTGATCGAGCAGGAAGCGATGATCCTCGCGATAGATCACCAGCACGACCGGCCGGTCGAAGCTCGGGGAGCCGGTGCGCGGATCGATTGTGGCGTTCCAGTTCTCCGCCAGAAACGGCTCGAGCCCGCCGATCTGCTCCTCGAAGCGATGCGCGGAGGCGCCGGACAGCGCCAGCTCGTGCCAGACGAGGCGCGAGTCCAGGCCGGGCGACCGCCCGCCGAGCCACGGCGCGTCCGCATAGGCGAGATTGGTCAGCACCAGCACCTGGGCCGGATGCTCGAAGAAGCGGTCCGGCATCTTCTGCAGCGTGAGGCGCACGTCCTCCAGGCTGATCTCCTTGCCGACGATGCCGAACGGCATGGTGGGGAACCGGTCGTGCATGGCCCGCATCACCCGGGCCAGCACGGTGCCGTCGCCGACGCCGGCATCGAACACCCGCACGGCCGGCGGCCGCGGCGACAGGCCGGCGAGCTCCAGCGCGACCCGCTGGGCGACGACGCGCTTCTCGCTGCAGGTATGGACGAACAGGAGATACTTCTGGCGATTGTCGAAGAAGCGGAAGTGGCGCTGCGGGCTCGCCTCGCTCGGCACCGCGCGCGGCGGCAGCGGCGTGCGGGCGGCGAGGCCGTTGCTGCGCATCACGCCGTGGCCGCGCAGCAGCAGGCTCGAGCGGAGCTCGGGCGGCACCCGGTTCGCCTGCATGAAGGAGCGGATGCGGTCGAGCGTCTCGGTGGTGATGCGGCCGCCGTTGCGCAGGCGCGCGGCGAGCTTGCCGTCGTTGACGGCGCGCCGGCCGAAGGTCGACTCGGCCAGCCCCGTCTCGCGGCAATAGGCGGAGATCTCCTGGAGCAGTTCCTGGGCGTTCATCGGCGCGTCCCTCCGGGCCGTGGCCCACGTCTGACGCGCGGATTGCGGCCCAATGCACAATTGAGTCGTCGGGACGCGGACCGGTCAACCACAAAGTGGCCCAACGCGACGGTGGGCCGCGGATGGGCAAATCACGTTCCTGTTGCGTCGCGCGGCGCGCCGCAGCGCAGCACGACGCTGCGCTGCGAAGAACGCGTCTGAACGTGCGGCGCGGACAGTCCACATGCGCGATTGCACGGAAGCCGCCGCCGTCGGATAGCTGATCTCACGTCGGAGTACGACGTCGGAGTTCGAGAATGCCCCGCCTCGCCGCCAATCTCGCCTATCTGTTCGCCGACCGTCCGCCGCTCGATCGCTTCGGCGCCGCCGCCGCGGCCGGCTTCCGCGCCGTCGAGCTGCAGTATCCGTACGATCAGGATCCGGCCGCAATGCGGGCCGCGATCGTCCGGCATGGCCTCGTGATGCTCGGGATCAACACGGCGCCGCTGCCCGGCGCGCCCTCCGGCATCGCCGGCGTGCCGGGGCGCGAGAGCGAGTTCGCGGCGCTGTTCGAGCGGGCGGTTTCACTCGTCACGGCGCTCGGCGGCCGGACGATCCACTGCCTGGCCGGCGTCGTTCCGGAGGGTGAGCGGGAGGCCGGCGAGGCGACCTTCGTCGAGAACCTGCGGCACGCGGCCGACCGTGCCGCTGCGCACGGGCTGATCATCCTGATCGAGCCGCTCAACACGGTCGATCGGCCCGGCTATCTGCTGACGCGGGCCGAGCAGGCGGCCGCGATCCTGGACCGGGTCGAGCGCGCCAATGTGCGCATGCAGTTCGACTTCTACCACCAGCAGATCATGGGCGGCGACCTGCTGCGGCGGTTCGAGCGCCACCTGCCGCTGATCGGCCATGTCCAGATCGCTGCGGTGCCGAGCCGGGCCGAGCCCGACGAGGGCGAGGTGAACTACGCCGTCGTGCTCGCCGCCCTGGACCGGCTCGGCTACGCGGGTTTCGTCGGCTGCGAATACGTGCCGCGCGGCCGCACCGAGGACGGGCTCGGCTGGGCGGCGCCCTGGGGTGTCGCGACGGCGGTATCCTGATCACGACTGTACGGGATCGTGTGCGATCTGATCAGTTCGCGTCGTGATCACGACACGACGGCAGATGCTCCACGACGAAATGCGATTGCATCGCACAACACGATTTCGCGGAATTCGGCGGAATCCGGCGCAATTCTCCGTATCCGCTTAAGCCCTCCTTAAGGGCACGGGCGCACGCTTTGCATTCAAACGGTGGACTCCGGACGGGTCACCAAGGACGCGAGAGGAGCCCATGCTGAGCTCTCGCAAGACGCGCTTCCAGTGGAGCAAGCAGGACCGCAGCACCGACCAGACGCTGTTCCGGTCCATGGCGCAGCGCTGGCAGCCGACCGTCCATCGCCACGACGCCGACGCGCTCGACCCCATCAGGACGACAACCCCGCCCGAGCCGCCGGCGCCCGAGACGCCGCCGGGCTGGACGCCATGGCTGTGGGTGGACTGAGCGGCGTAACCGACTCCGCCCCAGATCGACGAATCGGCATCCCCGGTCTCGGCGCGCGCCCCGGACAAGGCGCATCGGGCCGCAGGCCTGATGCGCCGCAGAGCCGGGGCCCAGGGGCCGCACGACGGGCCCCACGACGGGCGGCACGGCAGGCTGCACGGCAGGCGCATCGTCCGATCGCCCCTGGGTCCCGGGTCACGGCGCTCCGCGCCGCGCCCGGGACACGAGGCTGCATGAGGTCGCTTCAGCCGGAGACGACGAAAGCCAGGACATGGCGCCCGGCCCGCGCGTCACGCGGCCGGCAGCAGCGGCTTGCGGGCGAGCTCGGTGATCGCCGTCGCGCTCGGTGCGAAGCCGCGGGTGACGGCCTCGCAGGTGAACGCGCCGGGGCTCCCGTCGATGCGATAGAGATTGTAGGCGGCCGGATCGCGCCTGCCCTCGGGCGACGCCGAGGCGGAGGGCAGGCCGACCGCCGGGATCCGCCCCGCCGGCCCGTCGAGCCAGATCAGCGCGTGGACGTGGTCGTGGCCGTGCAGCACCAGCTCGGCGCCGCGGCGCGCCAGCACGTCCAGGAAGGCGCCGGCATCGACCAGCCGCTTGGCCCGCACGGCCGGGGTCTTGGCCGGCGGGTGATGCAGCATCACGACCCGGAACAGGCCCTCGTCGCCGAGCTGCGCGAGGCGCGCGTCGAGCCGGTCGAGCTGATCACGGCCGAGCAGGCCGGTCGCCAGGAAGGCCGGCGTCGGCACGGCGCTGGACAGGCCGACCAGCGCCACCGGGCCGCGCCGGCGGACGTAAGGGAAACGCGGGTCCTGGTCGGTGCGCGCCTCGCGGTCGCCCTTCATGAAGGCGTCCCAGTGCTTGTCCCAATGGGCGAGCGCGGTGCGCACATAGGCGTCGTGATTGCCCGGGATGAAGCTGACGTCCTCGGGCGATCCGAGCGCCGCGAGCCATTCGGCCGTGGCGGCGAACTCGCCCGGCAGCGCGATGTTGACGAGGTCGCCCGTGACGGCGGTGTGATCGGGCGTCTGGGCGGCGAGGTCGTCGATCAGGTCGGTCAGGATCTCGACCCGGTGATGGCGGCGCCGGTTGCGCCGCCAGTTGAGCCAGCCGAGCACGCGCTTGGAGGCGAGCTGCCGCAGGGTCGGCCGCGGCAGCGGGCCGATATGCGGGTCGGTGAGATGGGCGAGGACGAACATGCGCGGCTTATACCAGACCGCGACCGAGCGTCATCCCGACCGCGCGAGAAACCTCCAGGCCTCACGCACTCCCGATCAGGATGCCGGCCAAAAACACCAGGACGCCGCCGAGCACCACCTGGAAGGTGGCGGAGAGGAACGGCGTGTCCATGTACTTCCAGCGAATGTAGGAGATCGCCGCGAGCTCGAGGATCACCACCGCGAAGGCGACCGCCGTGGCGGTGAAGAAATGCGGGATCAGGTAGGGCAGCGTGTGGCCGAGGCCGCCGACCGTGGTCATCAGGCCGCAGACGCCGCCGCGCAGCCACGGCGAGCCGCGGCCGGTGAGCGAGCCGTCGTCGGACAGTGCCTCGGCGAAGCCCATCGAGATGCCGGCGCCGATCGACGCCGCCATGCCGACCAGGAAGGTCGCCCAGGTGTCGTGGGTGGCGAAGGCGGCGGCGAACAGCGGCGCCAGCGTCGACACCGATCCGTCCATCAGGCCGGCGAGGCCGGGCTGGACATATTGCAGCACGAACACGCGCCGCGCCGTGGCGTCCTCGGCGGCGCGGGCGTCGGTGGTCAGCAGCTCGCCCTCCAGCCGCTCGGCCAGCGCCTCGTGCGTGTCCTCGGCCTCGGCGAGCTTGAGGAGGAGCTGGCGGGTCGCGACATCGCGGCTCGATTCGGCCGCCCGGCGATAGAAGTGCGCCGTCTCGTACTCCATGGTCTCGGCGTACTTGCGCACCTCGTCGAGGCCGAGCGGCTTCGTCAGCCAGACCGGCTTGTGGCGGACGAAGCCCTTGACGTCCTGGCGGCGGATCAGCGGAATGAAGTCGCCGAACTTTTTCTGGTAGAGGTCGAACAGCCAGCCGCGGTGGTGGACCTCCTCGTCGGCCATGGCGTCGAACAGGGCGGCGGTCTTAGGGTATTGGGCGCGCAGCCCTTCGGCGAAGCCGCGATAAATGCGGCTGTCCTCCTCCTCGTTGGTGATGGCGAGGGCGAGCACCTCCTGCTCGGTGAGGTCGGCGAAACGTTTCATGGGGGCACCGTCGCATTGTTTAGATCGATTCTAAACAAAAGCTAGCGCGAAGCGCCTCCTCCCGCCAGGGCGTTCGCCGGACGCCAGCCATGCGCACAACCCGAGGCTGCGGCGACGATTGCCAACGCGCCGCCGAGTCGGCCATTGTGCGGGCGGCGACAATGCCGGCGCACCCGGTGTGGACCATGGCGGACGAAGAGCAATCCGGCGACCGGGTCGGGCTTTCGGAGGCGTCCCCTCACTATCACGGTCATCGCGACCGCCTGCGCGCCCGCTTCCGCGAGGCCGGCAGCGACGCGCTGACCGACTACGAGCTTTTGGAGCTGGTGCTGTTCCGGGCGCTGCCGCGGCGCGACGTGAAGCCGCTCGCCAAGGCGCTGATCGCCCGCTTCGGCTCCTTCGCCGAGGTGATCGCGGCGCCGCCGCGCCGGCTCGGCGAGGTGCCGGGGCTCGGCGAGTCGGCCATCACCGACCTCAAGATCGTCCAGGCGGCGGCACAGCGCATCGCCCGCGGCGAGGTCAAGCGGCGCACCGTCCTGTCGTCGTGGTCGTCGGTGCTCGACTATTGCCGCACCGCCATGGCGTTCGCCGACAAGGAGCAGTTCCGCGTCCTGTTCCTCGACAAGCGCAACCAGCTCATCGCCGACGAGGTGCAGCAGACCGGCACGGTGGACCACACGCCGGTCTATCCGCGCGAGGTGGTGAAGCGGGCGCTCGAGCTGTCGGCGACGGCCGTGATCCTGGTGCACAACCACCCGTCCGGCGACCCGACGCCGTCGCGCGCCGACATCCAGATGACCCAGGCGATTCTCGACGTGGCGAAGCCGCTCGGCATCGCGGTTCACGACCACATCATCGTCGGCAAGGACGGCCACGCGAGCTTCAAGGGCCTGCGGCTGATCTGACGCTCCAGTCCGAGACGTGCGACCCGGGCCGGGCATCGCCGGCACGGCTGCCGCCGCGCGCCCCCGCGCCTGCCCGGGCGAAGCCGTCATCACCAAAGCGTCCGGGGTGACGGTCGAGGCGCCGGCGGGCCGCACCCTCGCGCACCACCGGGCTTTGACATACCACTGGTATGCCAGTTTACTGTCGGCATGACGAAGCCGCCCTCGCTGCGCCGTGACGACGCCTATGCGCGAATTCGCGACCTGATCGTGCGCAACGCGCTCGATCCCGACGTGCCGCTGTCGGAGCGCAGCCTCGCCGAGCGGCTCGGGCTCGGCCGGACGCCGGTGCGCGAGGCCCTGAAGGCGCTCGGCCGCGACGGCCTCCTGGTCACCCATCCAATGCGCGGAACCTTCGTGCGCCGGCTGTCCTTCGACGACCTGCGGGAGATCCACGAGATGCGGCTCGGCCTCGAGGGGCTCGCCGCCTATCTGGCCGCCTGCCGCGGATCGACCCCGGAGCTCGACGCCTGCGCGGCGGCATTGCGATCGTTCGTCGGCGCGGCCGACGTCGACGTGGTCGCCGCCCAGGAGGCCGGCTGGGCCTTCCACGACGCGCTGTTCCGGACCGCCCGGAACGGCCGCCTGACCGCCGCCTACGAGGCGCTGCGGGCGCAGAGCGGCCTCGCCCTGCAGCAGATGCCGCGCTACAGCGCCGAGCGCACCCGCGCCGCGGTGCGCGAGCATCTCGACATCTACGCGGCCGTCACGGCGCGCGACGCCGAGCTGGCGCAGCGCTGCATGTGGGGGCATCTCGTCGGCGCGCTCGACGCCCGCCTCCAGGCCCTCGGCCTTCCGCGCCCCGCGGCGGACGCCACCTCTCCCCGCCCCTCACCGAAGCGATCGCGACAAAAGGTCGATCCATGAGCGCACGCGCCCGTCCCCTGAATCCCTTCCGCTGGCCTCTCGCGATCCAGATGCTGGCCGGCCTGGCGCTCGGCCTGCTGGTCGGCCTGATGTGGCCGGACTTCAGCAAGGCCCTGCGCCCGCTCGGCACCGCCTTCGTCGAGGCGATCAAGATGATCGTCATCCCGGTGGTGTTCGCCACCGTGACGCTCGGCATCTACCGGATGGGCCGCGAGCTCCACACGCTCGGCCGCATCGCCGTGGTGTGCTTCGGCTACTTCTACGTCGCGACCGTGGTCTCGATCCTGATCGGGCTCGGCCTCAACGCGCTGTTCCATCCCGGCGCCGGCGCGTCGCTGGTGGCGACCGGCAAGATCCCGGCGAACCTCGCCGTGTCGGTCGACTGGGTGCAGTTCTTCATGGACATGATCCCGTCCAACGTGCTGGCCGCGATGGCACAGCAGAAGGTGCTGCCGACGCTCGTCTTCTCGATCCTGTTCGGGCTCGCGTTGGCGAGCCTCGGCGAGACCGCCCGGCCGGTCGTCGCGCTGCTCGACGCCGTGATGCAGGCGATGTTCAAGATCACCCGGTGGATCACGTCGACGGCGCCGATCGCCGTGTTCGCCATCGTGGCCTGGCTGTTCGCCTCGCAGGGCCTCGCCACCGTGACGGCGCTCGCGAAGCTCGTGCTCGTGATGTATCTCGGCCTCGCCATCCTGGTGCTGGTGTTCTGGCTGATCCTCGCCGCCATCGGCGAGCGGCCGATCGCCGTCACGCGCGCCATCATGGAGCCCGTCATCCTCGGCTTCTCGACCCGCTCGTCCGAAGTGACGCTGCCGGTCCACATGGAGAAGCTGCGCGCCATGGGCGTGCCGGACCGCATCATCGGCGTCGTGCTGCCGCTCGGCTACGCCTTCAATCGCGACGGCTCGATCATGTATTTCGCGCTCGCCGTCACGTTCCTGGCCGAGGCCTACGGGGTGCCGCTCACCGGCTCGGCGCTGTTCACCATCCTCATGGTGACGACCATCGCCAGCAAGGGCTCGGCCAACGTGCCGTCCGGCGGGCTCGTCGCGGTCGCCATGGTGCTGACCGCGATCGGCCTGCCGGTCGAGGCGCTCGCCATCATCGCCGGCGTCGACGCCTTCCTCGACATGGGCCGCACCGCCGTCAACGTGTTCGGCAACACGGTCGCCGTGAAGCTGGTGCAGCGCTTCGCCGCGACGACGGCGGACGCGGACGCCGCGGCCCCGGCCGCCGCACCGGTCGGGGCAGAGGCCGCCGAGGCATGAGCGGGCGCGACGAGGACAGCGCCGGCCCGATCGATCTGCGCAGCGACACGGTCACCCGGCCGACCGCCGCGATGCTGGAGGCGATGCGCACGGCGCCGCTCGGCGACGACAGCCGCGACGGCGATCCGACCGTCGTCCGGCTGGAGCAGCGCGCCGCCGCGATGGTCGCCAAGGAGGCGGGCCTGTTCCTGCCGAGCGGCACCATGGGCAATCTCCTCGCCGTGCTGGCCCATGTGACGCGCGGGCAGGACGTGCTGGTCGACCCGCTCGCCCATCTCGTCACGTCGGAGATCGCCGGGCTCGTCGGGGTCGCCGGAGTCGTGCCGCGCACGGTCGCGAGCCAGGCCGGCCGCTACGATCTCGCCGCGCTCGCCGCGGCACTCGCGGCGGCGCCGACGGCGCGCGTCGGCGCCGGGCTGGTGTGGCTGGAGACGAGCCACAACGGGGCCGGCGGCCGCGTCGTGCCGCCCGGCCACGTCGGCGAGGTGTGCGCGATGGCGCGACAACGCGGCGTGCCCGTGCATCTCGACGGGGCGCGGCTGTTCAACGCCGCCGTGGCGCTCGGCGTCCCGGCCGGGACGATCGTGGCGCCGGTCGATTCGGTGATGTTTTGCGTGTCGAAGGGCCTGTCCGCCCCGGTCGGCAGCCTGCTGGCCGGCTCGGCCGCCTTCATCCAGCGGGCGCGGGCGTTGCGCCGGATGCTCGGTGGCGCGATGCGGCAGGCAGGCGTGATCGCCGCGGCCGGTCTCGTCGCGCTGGAGACGATGGTCGACCGCCTCGCCGAGGATCACGCGGTGGCGCAGCGGCTGGCGACCGGCCTTTTCGCGATCGACCCGACCCTCGTCGATCCGGCGACCGTCGAGACCAACATCCTGCGCCTCGACGTGTCGCGCACCCGGCGCGATGCCAGGGCCTGGGCCGACATCCTCGCGGAGCACGGAATTCTGGTGCAGGCGAGCGGCGCCGCGCAGCTCCGCCTCGTCACCCACCGCCACGTCGACGAGGCCGCGGCCGACCGGGTCGTCGCCACCTTCGCGGCGGCCGCCTGAGCGTCCTCCGCACTCCGCTCATCCCCGCGCAAGCGGGGATCCAGGGCGTCGTGCCGTGTCCCTTGTCCCCGCCTTCGCGGGGCCGAGGGGACGTCGGATCTCGGCCGAAAGCGGCTCTACCGCTTGACCATCAGGAGCGGGTCGCGGGTCTCCGGGACGCGCTGCCACGTCTTGGGGTCGGTCTCCTCGAACCGCCAGGTGCGGTTGCCCGCGCCGGTGAGCACGAGTTCGTCGCGATCCATGGTCCAGGCCGTCGGGGCGAAGCGGGTGACGGCGGCGTCGCAGTCCGGCCCGAGCCGTAGGGCAAAGCCCTCGCCGGCCGGCGTGCTGGCGAGCGTCACCGGGCAGAGCACGCGGCCGCCGCGGCGCAGGGTCCAGTCGCCCGCCATCTCGGCCTGGCTCGGCGCCGGCGGCTTCACCGACGCGGCGGTCTGCAGGAACAGGATGCCCTCGCCGGGCTTCGGCGCCTCCCACAGGCCCTGCTCGACCTCGCTGAACTCCAGCATCGGCTTGCCGCGGGCGTCGAGGAAGCGGAGGAAGTCGTTGTCGCCGAGCGTCCAGGCGGCGGCGTCGCGCAGGAACGGGAACACCCCGGCGCACGCCTTGTCGAAGTCGATCTTCATGCCGAGCGACCCGGCCGCGTCGGTCTTGAAGCCGACCGTGCAGCGTCGGTCGCGATCGGCGTTGGAGAACTCCCAGGCCGAGCCGGCGACCGTGCGGGCGGCCTCGCTCGGCGGAGGGG
>NZ_NHSK01000253.1 GCF_016653355.1 Rhodoplanes elegans
CCCCGCCCTCGCGACCACGTCGGCGGGCGACCCCGGCTGGGCCGGCGGAACCGGCCCGACGAGCGTCGACGCGCCGGCCGCGACTCCCGCCGCGGCGGAGGCCGAGGACGACGGCTGGCCCGACGATCTGATGCCCCCGAAGCCGGCCGCCGCGGCCGAGCCGGAGCCCGAGTTTTCGGCCGCCGCCGTCGAGGACGCGCCCTCGGTGGTGCCCGACACCGACCCCTTCACCCTGCCCGAGGGACCGACCCGCGACTGGGACGCCGAGTTCGAGGCGGCCGAAGCGCGGAGAATCGCCCGCGAGCAGGCCAAGCCCCAGGCCAAGCGGCGCTTCGCCCTCCCGAAGCCGAGCTGGGCGACCGTGTCGCTCGCCCTCCTGGTGGTGATCGGCGCCATCCTGGGCTGGCGGGCCGACGTGGTGCGGGCGCTGCCGCAGACCGGCGGCCTGTTCGCCGCGATCGGCCTGCCCGTCAATCTGCGCGGGCTGGCCTTCGACGCCGTCAAGGTCCAGGCCGACGTCTCCGACAAGGTGCCGGTGGTGATCGTCGAGGGCGTCGTCGTCAACGTTTCCAAGGTGCGCATCGACGTGCCGCGCCTGCGCTTCGCCATGCGGGGCCAGAACGGCGCCGAGACCCACACCTGGACGGCGCTGCCCCAGAAGCCGAGCCTGGCGCCGGGCGAATCGCAGCCCTTCCGCACCCGTCTCGCCTCGCCGCCGGCCGACAGCCGCGAGGTGTTCGTGCGGTTCTTCAACCGGCGCGACCTCTGAGGCCCGCCGACCGCCGCGGTGCCCCCGGACCGGCGCCCGGACGGAGCGCCCGACACCTCGGAGCGCGACGACTCGACGACACGCCGTCGCGCTTCGATACTGACGAATCGATTGTGAACACGAGGACCCGGTGGCCCGAATCCTGATCGCCGAAGACGAGGACACGCTCCGGACCCTGGTGGTGCGCGGCCTCACCCAGGAGGGACACGACGTGATCGCGGCCGCCGACGGCGCCGAGGCGCTCGACGTGCTCGGCCGCGAGGAGGGTCGTTTCGACCTGCTGCTGACCGACATCCGCATGCCGCTGATGGACGGCATCGCGCTCGCCCTCTCGGCGGCGCGGGACTATCCGGATCTGATCATCCTCCTGATGACCGCCTATGCGGACCAGCGCGAGCGGGCCCACGGGCTCGAGGCGCTGATCCACGACGTGATCACCAAGCCGTTCACGCTCGCCGAGCTGAAGGTCGCCGTCGGCGAGGCGCTGGCCTCGCGCGGCAAGGCCGCGACCGGCGAAGCACCGGACGGCGGGGTCTCGGACGGCGGGGGCGCGGGCGGCGCCTAGCAGGCCGTGGAAATCCCTCCTCGTCATTCCGGAAGCCGCGAAGCGGCGGTCCGGAATCCATATCCCCAGTCTGAATTGTTTTGGAAAGCGCAAAGGTTATGGGTTCCGGGCTCCGGCCTTCGGCCGGCCCCGGAACGACCGGAACCTGAATTTCGACGGCCTGCTAGGCCGCGCTCACCAGAATCGCCCGTTCGGCGGCGGCGATCGCCTCGGGCGTGCCGACATGCATCCACACGCCTTCGAGCCGCAGGCCGTACAGGCGGCCGGCCTCCTCGGCGCGGTCGAACAACGTGGTGAGCGGAAAGGCGCCGGCCGGCGCGTCGGCGAACAGGGCCGGCGACAGCAGCGAGACACCCGAATAGACGAACGGCACCACCTCGCGCTCGGCGCGCCGCTTGAGGCGGCCGTCGGCCGTCATCAGGTAGTCGCCGCGTCCCGCATAGCCGACGCTGGTCGAGGTGGCGGCGAGGAGCAGCAGCGCGTCCATCCGGGCCGGATCGAACATGCGGGCGAGCCAGTCGAGATTGGTCCGCACCCCGTCGATCCACAGCGTGTCGGCATTGACCAGGAAGAACGGCGCGTCGCCGAGCAGCGGCAGCGCCTTGACGATGCCGCCGCCGGTGCCGAGCAGCGTGTCGCGCTCGTCGGAGACGACGATGCGGGGGCGGGCGCGCCCGGCGAGGTGCTCCTCGATCTGGCCGGCGAAGAAATGCACGTTGACCACCACGGTCTCGACCCCGGCGCCGTCGAGACGGTCGAGCACGTGGTCGAGCAGGGGCTTGCCGCCCACCGGCACCAGCGGCTTCGGCAGCGTGTCGGTGAGGGGCCGCATGCGGGTGCCGAGACCGGCGGCCAGGACCATGGCGGTGCGGGGGGAAGCGGAGGGGGAAGCGGAAGCGACAGGAACGGACATCGGCGACCTCTCGGGGCCTCCTCTTGCACACGATTCTGGCGGCCGGCTCAACAGCAACCGAATCGCTGCGACCGCATGCCCAGGGTGCGTCGAGCGTGGCGCCACGGCATGGCGAGCCGATGACCCGGACGAGCCCCCGTGGGCTTCGTCTCGGCCCGGCGGAGGGCGGTTCATGCCGTCTTCGCGAGATGCCGGTCATTCCCGGGCGTGCGGAACGCGCGAACCCGGAATCCAGCGACTATCGCAGAGTGGTCGGCTGGAGTCCGGGTTCGCACCTGCGGTGCGCCCCGGAATGACCACGGCCTGATGGCCGACGCGGTTCACATCTCGAATTTCGGGCGCTTGCGCTCGCGGCGGGCTTTTTGGACGTTCTTGAGGAAGCGCACGCCGATCTGGTCGCCGTTCAGCCACACCCGCTCGCAGCGCCGGTGGGCATGGCCCCAGTTGGAGAGGACGAGGAAGAACTCGTCCAGGTTGATCTCCTCGGTGGAGCCGAACACAGTGAGCTTCGCCTCGGTGTCGGAGACGTCCTCCAGCAGCACCTCGCGCTGCCAGGTGCCGTCGATTCCCATGATGCGCGCGGCGTAGCCGTGCTCGAACTCGACGCGGTCGCCCGCCTTGCGCTCGGTGTTCATCCGTCCCGGTCCCGCTGGGTCACCGGGGGCCGACTATATTGCCGCAGACTTTCCAAGCTCTTACCGGGCGCCCGAGGGGCCCGGGTCGGCCGTCGGGTGGCGGCCGGTCGCGCGTCAGCCCGCGCCGCCGGGCGGCGGCGGCACATAGGCGCTGTACCAGGCCTTGAGCGGGGCGAGCGAGGGATGCGCCAGCGCCCGCTGCAGGTAGGTCATCACACGCGGCATGTGGCGCAGATACTGGGGCTTGCCGTCGCGCTTCTCGAGCCGCGCGAAGATGCCGAGGATCTTGGTCGCGCGCTGCGCCGCGACGGTGGCGTAGATCTGGGCGAACTGGCCGACGTCGAAGGCCGGCTCGTTGGCCCGGCGCGCCTTGGCGTAGCGGCCGAGAAGCTCGATCTCCAGCTCCTCCGGCACGGTGACGCGGGCGTCCTGCAGGAGCGAGGCGAGGTCGTAGGCGGCCGGTCCCATCACGGCGTCCTGGAAGTCGATGACGCCGACCCGCGCGATCCCGCTCCGCTCCGGCAGCCAGATCAGATTGGGCGAGTGGAAGTCGCGCAGCACCCAGGTCGACGGCTGCGCCAGCACCGGCTTGAGCGCGTCGCGCCAGAACGACAGGAAGGCGCTGCGCGCCGGGGTCGACGGCACGGCGGTGAGCCGCGGCAGGTACCAGTCGAGCAAGAGCTCGATCTCGATCAGGAAGGCGTCGAGATCGTAGTCGGGCAGCCGATAGGTGAGCTGCGGTGTCACCGGCAGCTCGGCCGGCAGCAGCATGTGGCCGTGCAGGGCGACCAGGAGGTCGACGGCGGCCCGGTAGCGCTCCTCGATCGGGGCGGGCGGGTCGCCGGCGACGACCGTCTCGTCGCCCAGATCCTCGACCAGCACGAAGCCTTCGGCGAGGTCGGCGGCGTAGACCTCGGGGGCCGAGAAGCCGAGCGTGCGCAGCGCGTCCGCCACCGCCACGAAGGCCTTCACGTCCTCGGACAGGTGGGCGATGGCGCTGTAGCTGCGGCCGTTGCGGATCGGCGGGCCGTCCGGGCGACGCGGCGCGTTCATCAGGAGAATGGTGCGGTCGGCGAGCTGCACCCGCTCGTAGGAGCGCGCCGAGGCGTCGCCGGCGAGGCGCTCGCGCCGCGCGTCGGCGACGCCGGCCTTCTCCAGGAAGCGCCGCAGATGCAGGATGCGCTCGACCCGGCCGGCGAGCCGGCCGTGTCCGGCGACATGGGCGACGCGGGTGTCCTCGCCCTGGTCCGGCCGCAGCCGCAGCTCGATCTCCAGCCGATCCTCGGCGACCAGGCCCGGCGCCCGGTCGGGCCACTCGATCAGCACCACGGCGTCGGACGGAATCTCGGCGAGGCCGAGCTCGGCCAGGTCGTCCTCGCTCTGCAGCCGGTAGAAGTCGGCATGCATCAGGGTGAAGCGCGCCATCTCGTAGCTCTGGACGAGCGTGAAGGTCGGGCTCGGGACGTCGAGCTCGGGATCGTCGGCGAGATGGCGGATGAGGGCGCGGGCGAGCGTCGTCTTGCCGGCGCCGAGGTCGCCCGAGAGCATCACCACGTCGCCGGGGTCGAGCGTGGTGGCGAGGTCGGCGGCGAACCGGCGGGTCGCCTCCTCGTCGGCCAGGGTCAGCGTGATCGGCGTGCTGCCGGGCCGGACGGGTTCCATGGACGGGTGTCGGTCTCTTCCGGGGTGTGTCCCGGCGTGTCGTCCGGGGCGTTCACTCGGCGGCGCTGCGGGCCGCCGTGGTCACGAGAGGGAAAATACACATCACCGTGGTGCCCTGTCCAATCGCGCTGTCGATCCGCACCGTGCCGCCGTGCAGCTCGACGAAGGAGCGGACGATCGACAGGCCGAGGCCGGCGCCCCGGTGGTCGGAGCCGCGCGGGTCGCTCTCGAACCAGTCGAACACCTTGTCGGTTAGCTCCGGCGGGATCCCGGGACCTTCGTCCATCACCGAGAACACCACCGCCTCCGAGGTGCGCTCCGCGCCGAGCACGACGCGGCCGCCGGGCGGTGAGAAGCCGATCGCGTTGGAGAGCAGGTTGAACAGCACCTGCCGCAGCCGCCGACCGTCGGCCGTGAAGCCGCCGATGCCGGGCTGGGCGCGCAGCTCCAGCACCAGGTCGTTCTGCACGATGCGGTCCTGCACGCCCTCCGCCGCCGCCTCCATGGTGGCGCGGATGTCGACGTCGCCGAGATTGAGCGTCATGGCGCCGGCGTCGATCGTCGCGAGGTCGAGGATGTTGTTGATGATGGCGAGCAGCGCGTTGGTCGAGACCGTGATGTAGCCGAGATACTCGGACTGCTTCTCGTTGAGCGGCCCGGTCGAGGAGTCGCCGAGGAAGTGGGCGAAACCGATGATGTTGGTGAGCGGCGAGCGCAGCTCGTAGGAGACGTGGTGGACGAAGTCGAGCTTCAGCTCGTCGGCGGCGACCAGCGCCTCGTTGCGCTCGAGCAGGGCGCGCTCGACGTTCACCGAGTCGGTCACGTCGTGGAACGTGACGAGCGTCGCGCCGTCCGGCAGCGGCACGGTGGCGAAGTCCATCACGCAGCCGTCGCTGCGCTCGATCCGGCCGCTCGTTGTGTCGCGCTTGTCGAGCCCGGTGACGGCGGCGCGCAGCCGGTGCCAGGTCGCCTCGTCGCGATAGAGCGGCCGGCACATCTCGATCACGCTCTCGACATGCGGACGGCTGGCGAGCAGGTCGGGCGCGAGCTTCCAGCTGGTCGCAAAGGCCGGGTTGAACAGCCGCAGGCGGCCGTCGCTGCCGTAGACCGAGACCGCCTCGGCGAGGTTGTCGAGCGTCTCGCCCTGGACCCGGGTCAGCGCATCGGCGCGACGCTCGAGCTCCAGCCGCTCGGTGATGTCGGTGAACAGATAGGTGACGCCGCCTTCCGGGTTCGGCGTGGTGACCACGCGCAGCGTGCGGCGGTCCGGCAGGTGCCACTCGTGGGTCTCGCTCTCGGTCGACGTGTAGGCCCGGTGCAGGTTGGTCTTCCACAGGCGGAAGTCCTGCTGCTCGGGCAGCCGGCGCGCCGCCCGCAGGCGGTCGAGCACGGCCGAGTCGCTCGGCGCCTCGGCGAGGTAGTCGGGCTCGAGATCCCACAGCGTCCGGTACGCCGCGTTGTAGAAGGTCAGGCGGCGGTCGGCGCCGAACACGGCGACGCCGGTGGCGAGGTGGTCGAAGGTGCGGCGGTGGCCGGCCTTGATGTGGTCGAGCTCGCTGCGCAGCCGCTCCGCCTCGGTGGCGTCGATGGCGACGCCGACGCGTCCCTGCGCGACCGGCAGCTCCAGCACGTCGAGGCTGCGGCGGGCGCCGGCCATGATCGCGGTGACGCGGCCCGCATAGCCGCTGCCGGTGTCGAGCGTGCGGGAGATCGCCTCGCGCTCGGCGCGGCCGAGCAGCTCGACATGCCGGGCGACCGCGGTCGCCGGGTCGCTCGCCTCGACGGCACGGGCATAGGCGGCGTTGACCAGCACCAGCTGGCCGGCCGTGTCGCGCATCCACACCGGCGCCGGCAGCATCTCGACCAGGCTGCGCAGGGCGTCCGCCTCGTTCTGCAGCTTCTGGCAGCGCACGCTCGACTCGGCGAGGTC
The DNA here is from genome assembly GCF_016653355.1 of Rhodoplanes elegans. Classification (GTDB taxonomy): domain Bacteria; phylum Pseudomonadota; class Alphaproteobacteria; order Rhizobiales; family Xanthobacteraceae; genus Rhodoplanes; species Rhodoplanes elegans. The sequence goes on from NZ_NHSK01000253.1 coordinate 6,475, forward strand.
GCGCTTGATGCCGGTGACGTTGCGCAGCTTCATCACGGCGAAGCCGCCGATCGGACGGCCTTCGGCCTCGACGTGGCGGCCCTGGATCGTGGTGAGGAGCAGCGCGAAGGACTCGCCCTTGACGCGCAGCCGCTCGATCGCGTCGCCTAGCGCCCGGGCGAGCTCGGGGCTCAGCCACTGGTCGTAGGCGAGGATGTCGTGCGGGGCGAGCGTCGGGGCGATGAACGAGACCTCGCCGATCACCTCCGGCTCGCCGAAGCCGGCGGTCCAGACGACGAGCACCTGCGGCTCCGACATCAGGAGCGCGGCGAGGCGATCGATGTCGGAATGCAGCCCGGCGATGGTGGCGCGGGCGACCTGCTGCTCGGCGGCGGCGCGCCCGCGCGTCCGCAGAAGCGCGATCGCGGTGACGACCGCGAAGGCGACGACGCCGATCAGCAGCGCGAGCGCCGCCAGCTCCTGGGCGCCGAGCCGCGTCGCGAGCGGCGCGCCGTCGAGGAGCCCGGCGGCGGCGGCGTGATCCGCGCCGAGGAGCAGGGCTGCGATCGAGATCGCGGACAAAGGCGTCGCCGGGCGGAGGGTCTCGATCGAGTCGACGAGGAAGAGGACGACCGCGGGGCCGCGCCGGTGCAACGGACGACGGCCTCGGCTTCTCGTCGCGCCCTCGTCCCGCATCGCCTTCTCACCCCTTCGGTTCCGATCCGCATCGGCCGGACCGGCCCGATCGACTCGTCAATGCGCCGCGCTCGCCCGAGAAGGCGTGCGGCATGCTCGGTTTTTTGGGACGCGGAAACTTAACCCCCCGGCGCCGGGGGACACGCCCCGCCGCCGCCCCGCGACGGGCCGCTCGGAGGCGGCGTCGCGAATCGCTGATCAATGTGCCTCAACGCGAGTCGCGCCGGAAGAGTCCAGAGAGTGAACGTGGGGGCAGGGGGGTGAAATTCCGCCATGCCGGTTCGGTGGGTGACACCCGAACCATCACCCGATGGTCGCGGCCCACGGATCAGCCGGGTCGATGACGTTTTTTCAGCGCGTGCCGGATGCACCGGTCGGCGCGCCGCGTGCGTCTATCAGCGCGCACCGTGCAGGCCGGTGGAGCCGAAGCCGCCGGCGCCGCGCGCCGTCTCGTCCAGCGTCTCGGACAAGCGAACATCGACATGCAGCACGGGCGCGATCACCAACTGGGCGATGCGGCTGCCGCGGGCCACCTCGAACGGCGCATCGCCGAAATTGGCGAGGATCACCTGCACCTCGCCGCGATAGTCGGCGTCGATCGTGCCCGGCGTGTTGAGCACCGTGACGCCGTGGCGGGCAGCGAGGCCGGAGCGCGGCCGCACCTGGCCCTCGGTGCCGGGCGGCAGCGCGATCACGAGCCCGGTCGGGATCAGCGCGCGGCGGCCCGGCGCGATCGTCACGGGCGCGTCGGCCGGCACGGCGGCGAGGAGATCGAGGCCGGCCGCGGCGTCGCTCTGATAGGCCGGCAGCGGCAGGTCGGCGCCGTGCGGCAGCCGCACGACGCGAAGCTCTCGAATGCTCATGCGGGATCCTTCAGGGCGGCGGCGATGCGCGCGACGAGGGCGCGCGCGACCGCGTCCTTCGACTGCACGGGCCAGGAGTCGACGCCGTCCGTCGTGACCAGATGCACGCTGTTGCGGTCGCCGCCCATCACGCCGCCGGCGATGCCGCTGTCGGCCGAGACGTCGTTGGCGACGATCCAGTCGCAGCCTTTTCGCGCCAGCTTGTCACGCGCGTTCGCCAGCACGTTCTCGGTCTCGGCCGCGAAGCCGACGACGAGGCGCGGACGACCCGGCGTGCGCGTCGCGATCGTCTTCAGGATGTCGGGGTTCTCGACCAGCGCGAGCTGCGGCGTGCCGGCCGCGCCCTTCTTGATCTTCTGCGCGCCGGCGGTCGCGACCCGCCAGTCGGCGACGGCGGCCGCGAACACGGCGGCGTCGACCGGCAGCGCCGCCTCGGCGGCGGCCAGCATGTCCCGGGCGCTTTCCACATGCACGACGGTCACACCCGGCGGGTCGGCGAGCGTCACCGGGCCGGAGATCAGCGTCACGGCGGCGCCGGCCGCGGCGGCCGCGGCCGCGATGGCGTGCCCCTGCTTGCCGGACGAGCGGTTGGCGATGTAGCGCACCGGGTCGATCGGCTCGTGGGTCGGCCCGGAGGTGACGAGCAGGGTCTTGCCGGCGAGCGGCCGGCTCGTGGGATCGCCCGCCGCGAGCAGCCGCTCGGCGGCGGCGACGATCTCCAGCGGCTCGGCCATGCGGCCGACGCCGGCCTCGTTCCTCTCCGCCATCTCGCCGGCGTTCGGCCCGACCATCGCGATCCCGTCGGCGACGAGCTGGGCGACGTTGCGCCGGGTCGCCTTCGCGCCCCACATCACCGGGTTCATGGCGGGGGCGATCAGGACCGGCCTGTCGGTGGCGAGCAGCACCGTGGAGGCGAGGTCGTCGGCGTGGCCGCCGGCCATCTTGGCCATCAGGTTGGCGGTCGCCGGGGCGACGACGACGAGGTCGCACTCGCGGGCGAGCCGGATGTGGCCGACGTCGAACTCGGTCTTGGCGTCGAACAGATCCGTCCAGGCCGGCTCGCCGGCGAGCGCCCCGGCCGACAGCGGCGTGACGAACTCGGTCGCCGAGCGGGTCATCACGACGCGCACCGAGGCGCCGCGCTCGCGAAAACGGCGGATCAGGTCGAGCGCCTTGTAGGCGGCGATGCCGCCGCTGATGACCAGGAGGATTTTTTTGGAGGCGAGGGTCATGAGGATCGGGAGTCGCCGATTGTGAGAAGCTCTCCATCGTCATGGCCGGGCGCGTCCCGGCCATCCACGTCTTTTGCGGCCCGCGCCGCACCGTGGATGCCCGGCACAAGACCGGGCATGATGGACGTCGGTGTGCGGCGCGACCGTAGCACCCGCCGAACGCCGATCAAAATCGCCGCCGTCACCGCCACAGGTTAAGCAGCAGCAGCACGGCGATGACCCACAGGGCGACCGTGGTGCCGCGGTTGCGGCGGGCCTCGGCCTCGCAGATGCCGGCGACCGTCTCGGGCGCGAGCAGGATGCCGTCACGGGTGGCGACGTCGATCTGGGCCGACAGCCGCGCGGCGCGCGACAGCAGCGTCGGCATCGCGCCGAGGAAGCGGCCGACCTCGCCGACGCCCTCGACCGCCCCTTCGACCCGGCCGGCCGGCCCGAGATGGCGCTCCAGCCAGGCGCGCACGACGGGCTCGGCCGTCGTCCACATGTCGAGCTTGGGATCGAGCATGCGGCCGACGCCCTCGACCACCACCATGGTCTTCTGCAGCAGCAGCAGCTCGGGCCGCGTCTTCATGTCGAACAGCGCCGTCACCTCGAACAGCAAGGTGAGCAGCTTCGCCATCGAGATGTCCTCGGCGCTGCGGTTGTGGATCGGCTCGCCGATCGCCCGGATCGCCTGGGTGAACTCGTCGATCGACTGGCTCGCCGGCACGTAGCCGGCCTCGAAATGCACCTCGGCGGCGCGCCGGTAGTTGCGGCTGATGAAGCCGTAGAGGATTTCCGCGAGGAAGCGCCGCTCGTTCTCGGTGAGCCGGCCCATGATGCCGAAATCGACCGCGACGAGGCGCCCGGCCTCGTCGACGAACAGATTCCCCGGGTGCATGTCGGCGTGGAAGAAGCCGTCGCGCACCGCGTGGCGCAGGAAGCTCTGGATGACGGTGCGGCCGAGCTTCGGAAGATCGAGGCCGCGGCGCTCCAGCGCGGCCCGGTCGGACAGCGGCGTACCGTCGATCCACTCGGTGGTCAGCACGTTGTGGGCGGTCAGGTCCCACTCGACCTGCGGCACCCGGAAATCCGGATCGTCCTTGATGTTGTCGGCCATCTCCGAGGCGGCCGCCGCCTCCAGGCGGAGATCCATCTCCACCGTCACGGAGCGGGCGAGCGTCGCCACCACCTGCTCGAGCCGCAGCCGCCGCGCTTCGGCGGAGAACTTTTCCGCGAGCCGGGCGGCGAAGAAGAACGCCTGGATGTCGGCGCGCAGGTCCTTCTCGATGCCGGGCCGCAGGACTTTTACGGCGACCGAGCGCCGGCCGTCCGGCGTGTCGATCTCGGCGCGATGCACCTGCGCCACCGAGGCGGCGGCGAGCGGCGGGCCGAAGGTCGCGAACATCGTATGCACGGGCCGCCCCAGCGCCCGCTCGATCGCCGCCTCCGCCTGGTCGTGCGGGAACGGCGGCATCTTGTCCTGGAGCTTCTCCAGATCGGTGGCGATCGCCTGCCCGACGACGTCCGGCCGGGTCGCCAGGAACTGGCCGAGCTTGACGTAGCTGGGCCCGAGCTTGCCCAGCGCCGTGGAGAGCCGCGCCGCGCCCGAGGCGCTGGTCGGCCGCTCCAGCAGGCGGGCGAGCTTGATGCCGATCTGCGCCGCCGCGGGCAGCGGCTCGGGATCGACGAGCGCGAAGACGCCCTCGCGGGCCAGCACGAAACCGGCGCGGGCGAGGCGGATCAGATGGGAGAAGGGAGGGATCATTCCGAATTACCGTTGGATCGGCCCGGCCACGGCGTCATTGCCGGGCTCGACCCGGCAATCCATCGTGTCGCAACAATCCTTTTCGAGGATGGATGCGCGGGTCGAGCCCGCGCATGACGTGCTGCGGCGGTCGCCGTGCCTCACAGCCGCCAGCCGGAATGCAGCGCCACGATGCCACCCGACATCATGCGGACGTCGACGCGGCGGAAGCCGGCGTCGGAAATCATCCGGGCGAAGGTCTGCGGCTTCGGGAACTTTCGGATCGACTCGACCAGGTACTGGTAGGCGTCGGCGTCGCCCGCCACCATGCTGCCGATGCGCGGGATGACGTTGAACGAGTAGAGGTCGTAGATCCGGTCGAGGCCCGGGATGTCGACGGTCGAGAATTCCAGGCACTGGAAGCGGCTGCCGGGCTTCAGCACCCGGTAGGCCTCCTTCAGCGCCAATTCGATGCGCGGCACGTTGCGGATGCCGAAGGCGATCGTGTAGGCGTCGAAGCTCTTGTCCGGGAACGGCAGGCTTTCCGCGTTGCCCTCGACGAACTCCACCACGTCGTCGACGCCGCGCTGGAACGCCCGCTCGCGGCCGACCTCCAGCATGTCGGTGTTGATGTCGCACACGGTCGCCCGGGTGCCGGCGCCGCCCGCCGCGACGGTGCGGAACGAGATGTCGCCGGTGCCGCCGGCGACGTCCAGGAGGTGGAACGGCCGGTCGCTCTTCGGCGGGTTGACGCCGGTGACCAGCACGTCCTTCCAGGCGCGGTGCAGGCCGGCCGACATCAGGTCGTTCATCAGGTCGTAGCGGCGCGCCACGGTGTGGAACACGTCGTCCACCAGGGCCTGCTTCTCGGCCAGCGGAACGGTGCGGAATCCGAAATGGGTGTCTTGCGAAGGACTCTTTTGGGAATGATCGGTCGGCATGATGTCGGACGGTCTCGCGTTTTGCGGGGCGGACCATAGAGCATTTTCCGGCGAAGTGGACCCCGGTTCGCCGGGGAAAAATGCGACCAGAAGAGCCGGAACACGGTCCGATTCGATCGGAACGTGTTCTGGTGCGCGTCGACCGGGGGCGCTATCTCTCGGGTCATGTCCCCGCTGTCCCGTTTTGTTCCCTTCGATCGCGATCACGGGTCGCCCCGGTCTCCGCTCGTCCCCGCGCAAGCGGGGACCCAGGGGCGACACGGGACGGCGCCCTGGATCCCCGCCTTCGCGGGGATGAGCGGAGGTTTCGGCGCCGCGCTCGCGACCTCCGGCCCGCCCGACGAGCGGCCCCATGCCTGAGCTGCCCGAGGTCGAGACCGTCCGACGCGGGCTGGCGCCGGCCATGGAGGGGGCGCGGTTCGTCGCCGTCGAGGTGCGGCGGCCGGATCTGCGCCGGCCCTTTCCCAACGACTTTCGCGGGCGGTTGGAGGGCGCGACCGTCCGGGCGCTCCGACGTCGTGCGAAATACCTGCTCGCGGATCTGTCGACGGGCGACGTGCTCCTGATGCATCTCGGCATGTCGGGCTCGTTCCGGGTGGAGCTTGCGCAAGGCGCGAGCCTAGCCCCCGGCGCCTACTATCACGCGCGCTCGGAAAACCTCGCGCACGACCATGTGGTGTTCTCCATGTCGTCGGGCGCCCGGCTGGTCTTCAACGATCCGCGCCGGTTCGGGCTGATGCTGCTGGTGCCGGCCGCGGAGCTCGCCGAGCACCCGCTGATGCGCGAGGTCGGGCCGGAGCCGCTCGACCCCGGCTTCGACGCCGCCCGGCTCGCCATGGCGCTCGCCGGCAAGGCGGCGCCCCTGAAGGCGGCGCTGCTCGACCAGACCGTGGTGGCCGGGCTCGGCAACATCTATGTCTGCGAGGCCCTGCACCTCGCCCACCTGTCGCCGCGGCGGAAGGCCGGGACGCTCGTCGCCCGCGGCGGCGTGCCGACGCCGCGGCTCGTCGCCCTCGTCGAGGCCATCAAGGCGGTGCTGGCCGACGCGATCGAGGCCGGCGGCTCGTCGCTGCGCGACCATCGCCAGACCGACGGCACGCTCGGCCTGTTCCAGCACCGCTTCCGGGTCTACGACCGCGAGGGCGAGGCCTGCGCCACGCCCGGTTGCGCAGGGCGGATCCGCCGCATCGTGCAGTCGGGACGCTCGACCTTCTTCTGCCCGGTGTGCCAGAAGTAGCCCGCGCCCGCCTTCCGGGAGGCGGAGCGCACCGTGCGAGGTTCCGTGAACTCCCCCTCATCGACCATCGGCCGCAAGCTGTTCGACTACGGCCCGGGCCTCACCGCCGCGGTGGCGTTCGCCGGCGCCGACGTGCTCACCAAGCTCGGCCTGATGGCCGGCTCCGACGTGATCACGCTGGCGACGACGCGCTCGATCCTCGGCATCGGCCTCACCGCGCTGTGGATCGCGCTCGGGCCGACGCCTCAGCCGCTGACTCGCGACGAGCGCCGCACCGCCTACGGCATGGGGGTGCTCTACGCCGGCATCATCTTCTTTATCTTCAAGGCCATCGAGCTCTTGACCGTGCCAATGGCGATCCTGGTCTATTTCAGCTACCCGCTGGTCACCGGCATGGTCGGCGCCGCGCTCGGGCTCGACAAGCTCGGCTGGCGCGGCCTTCTCGCCGCCGTGACGGCGTTTTGCGGCCTCGCCCTGATGATCGGCGCCTCGCCGTCCGACCTGTCGATCGCCGGGCTTCTCTGCACCATGGTGGCGATGGCCTGCCGGGTCGCCGTGCTGATCGTCAGCCGGCAGCGGCTGATGAAGGCCGACGCGCGGCTCTCCACCTGGTACTCCGCCATCGCGACCGCGGTGCTGTTCTGCGGCGGCTCGCTCGCCACGCTCCACTTCGTGCCGCCCGTCGTGACCATCGGCTGGCTGTGGATCGTGCTGCTCGGGGTGACGACGACCACGGGCGTCGCCGTGATCTTCATCTCGACGACCCGCATCGGCCCGTTCCGCACCGCGTTGACCATGAACCTGGAGCCGCTGCTCGCGACGCTGCTGAGCGCGGCGTTCCTGGGCGAGGTGTTCTCCCCCGTCCAGGCCCTCGGCGCCGCCATCATGATCGCGTCGCTGTTCGCGTTCCAGCTCAGACGGTGAGTCTGGCGCGCTTCGTAGGGTGGGCAAAGGCGCGCCGCAGGCGCGTCGTGCCCACCGCGTTCGGCATCTCGTTCGTGCGGACCGCGTGGGCACGCCGCTTCGCGGCTTTGCCCACCCTACGACCGACTCATGCCTCGTCATGGCCGGGCTCGTCCCGGCCATCCACGTCTTCGGGGGGCCGCGACGCTGCAAGCGCGTGGATGGCCGGGACGAGGCCGGCCATGACGGCTCACGAGATCGCAGCGAACCGCTCGCTTATCCCCACGTCACATCGTGACGCGCCAGCACCTCGCGGACGGCGTCGACGAGCTTGTCCTCTGCAACGGCGAACTGAGCCGGCCGGCTCTCGCGCCACTCCTGGTTCGAGGCGATGGCTGCGGCGGCCTTGGCGCCCTCGATCAGATCCTTGATCTGCACCTGACCGGCGGCCTTCTCGTCGGAGCCCTGGATCACCACGCACGGGCTCTTCCGGCGGTCCGCGTATTTGAGCTGGTTGCCCATGTTCTTCGGATTGCCGAGATAGAGCTCGGACCTGATCCCGGCGGCGCGCAGCGTCGCGACCATTTTCTGGTAGTCGGCGAGGCGACTCTTGTCGAACACCGTGACCACGACCGGTCCGGGCGCCGGCGTCGCATCGATCTGTCCGATCAGCTGCAACGCGGCCTGAAGGCGCGACACGCCGATGGAAAAGCCGGTCGCCGGCACCGGCTCGCCACGGAAGCGCGAGACGAGCCCGTCATACCGCCCGCCGCCGCCGACCGAGCCGAACCGCACCGGCCGGCCCTTCTCGTCCTTGGTGTCGAGCAGCAGCTCCACCTCGAAGACCGGGCCGGTGTAGTACTCCAGACCGCGGACGACGGAGGGGTCGATGCGGATGCGGTCCGGGCCATAGCCAGATTGACGGACGAGTTCTTCGATATGCAACAGCTCGAAATGTCCGACTTTCTTCAGCTCCAGGCCGCTTTCTACGAGCCCCGAACGGGTTGATGACATTGTCGAGGAGAATTCACCCTCGGCGTACTCGACAGAGAAGTCCAGAACAGCATCGATCTGGTCGGGCTCCAGCCCGGCTCCCTTGGTGAAATCGCCTTTGCCTTCTTCGCCACCGTCCCAACGTCCCGGGCCAAGGAGCTTTCGGACCTCATCCGGTGGAAACTTGTCCAGCTTGTCGATCGCCCGCAGCACCGTCAGCCGACGCCCGGCGTTCTCGTCGCCGCCGAGGCCGATCGCCTCCAGTACGCCATCCAAAACCTTTCGGTTGTTCACCTTCACCACATAGGAGCCGCGCGGAATCCCGAGCGCCTCCATCGTGTCGGCGGCCATCATGCAGATCTCGGCATCTGCCGCGGCGGACGTCGTGGCGGATGTCCCCACCGTATCGGCGTCGAACTGCATGAACTGGCGGAAGCGGCCGGGGCCGGGCTTCTCGTTGCGGAACACCCAGCCGAACCGGTAGCTCCGATAGGGCAGGGCGATGTGCTGAAAATTCTCGGCGACGTGGCGGGCGAGCGGCGCGGTGAGGTCGTAGCGCAGGCTCAGCCACTGCTCGTCGTCGTCCTGGAACGAGAACACGCCCTCGTTCGGCCGGTCCTGGTCGGGCAGAAACTTGCCGAGCGCGTCCGTGTACTCGATCGCCGGGGTCTCGACCGGCTCGAAGCCGTACAGCTCGTACACGGCCCGGATCTTGTCGATCATCGTCTGCGTGGCGGCGATGTCGCCGGGGCCGCGGTCGGCGAGGCCGCGCGGCAGCCGCGCCTTGAGCTTGCTCTTCTTGTCGGTGGCCATGATCGAGTCCGGATCGGGAACGCACGGGAGGCCCGGCTCTCCGCCGCTCGTCCCCGCGAAGGCGGGGACCCAGGGGCCACACGGTCCGGGGCCCTGGATTCCCGCTTGCGCGGGAATGAGCGGAGAATAGGGCCGGCCGTCGATAGCCCACGGGGCCGCCCCCGGCAAGCCGTTCCGCTGGCCGGCAAATCCGGCTAGGGTCCGCGCCGCCGGGCGGACCGGGTCCGCCCGGGCCCCTCCCGGCCGTCGAAGGAGCTTTTGGCCATGCCGGTCGTCCCGAAGACCCCCGCGAGCGCCGCCGCGGGCGTGCCCAACGATCTCGCGCCCTACTGGATGCCGTTCACGGCCAACCGGGCGTTCAAGCAATCGCCGCGGCTCGTCGTGCGGGCCAAGGGCATGCGGGTCGAGACGGTCGACGGCCGGACCCTGATCGACGCCATCGCCGGCATGTGGTGCTGCAACGCCGGCCACAACCGCGAGTCTATCGTCGCGGCGATCCAGCGCCAGGCGGCCGAGCTCGACTACGTCACGGCGTTCCAGCACGGCCACCCGGGCGCCTTCGAGCTGGCCTCGCGCATCGCCGCGCTGGCGCCGGCCGATCTCGACCACGTGTTCTTCTGCAACTCGGGCTCCGAGGCGGTCGACACCGCGCTGAAGATCGCGCTCGCGTACCACAACATCCGCGGACAGGGCGCGAGAACCCGGCTGATCGGCCGCGAGCGCGGCTATCATGGCGTCGGCTTCGGCGGCATCTCGGTCGGCGGCATCGTGCCCAACCGAAAAATGTTCGGCACATTGCTGGCCGGCGTCGATCACCTGCCGACGACGTACAATCGTGAGCAGCAGGCCTTCACCAAGGGCGAGCCGGAGTGGGGCGCGCATCTCGCCGACGAATTGGAGCGCATCGTCGGCCTGCACGACGCCTCGACCATCGCGGCCGTGATCGTCGAGCCGATGGCGGGCTCGACCGGCGTGCTGCCGGCGCCCAAGGGCTACCTCCAGCGGCTGCGCCAGATCTGCGACAGGCACGGCCTCCTGTTGATCTTCGACGAGGTGATCACCGGCTTCGGGCGGCTCGGGCCGTGCTTCGCGGCGGAGCGCTACGGCGTCGTGCCCGACATGATCACGTTCGCGAAGGGGGTCACGTCCGGCACCGTGCCGATGGGCGGCGTGATCGTGCGCCGGGGAATCTACGATGCGTTCATGACCGGTCCCGAGCACGCCGTGGAGCTGTTTCACGGCTACACCTACTCGGCGCATCCGCTCGCCTGCGCGGCCGGCCTCGCGACCCTCGATCTCTACCGCGACGAGGATCTGTTCGCCCGGAGTGCCGGGCTGGAAGGAAAATTCGCCGATGCCGTGATGAGCCTGAAGGGCCTGCCCAACGTGCTCGACATCCGCACCGTCGGGCTCGCGGCCGGCATCGACCTCGCACCGCATCCGGACGGGCCGGGCCGGCGCGGCTACGCCGCCATGGACGAGGGCTTCTTCGGCCAGGACGCCATCGTGCGCGTCTCCGGCGACACCATCGCCCTGTCGCCGTCCCTGATCGTGACCGAGGACGAGATCGGCGAGATCGTCGACAAGACGGCGCGGATCATTCGGGCGGTGGGATGAGGGTCGTCGTGGTCCACGGCACGGCGCCGTCTTTCCTTCTCCCCGCGCGCGGGGAGAAGGTGGCTCGCCGCGAAGAGGGGAGCCGGATGAGGGGGCGCGCCAGCATGCGACTCTCCTCCGTCATGGCCGGGCTCGTCCCGGCCATCCACGTCTTCGTCGCAGCCGATGTCATGCGGCCTGCGGCCGCTTCGTGGATGGCCGGCACAAGGCCGGCCATGACGAGTCAGAATTCTCAAGGTGGCCCATGAGCAAGCGTACCGGTCTCGCCGGCCTCGTCGATTACGCGCGGCGCGAGCCGTTCGAGGTGCTGCTGATCGTCCTGGTCGGCCACGTGCTGGTGTGGACGCTGATGCCGGCGCTCCTCAACGCCAACCTGCAGCTCGACCTCGCCGAGGATCTGGCGCTCGGCCGCGAGTGGCAGCTCGTCTACTGGAAGCACCCGCCGCTGCCGTGGTGGATCGCCGCCGGGCTCTATCAGCTCACCGGCGACGTGCGGATGATCTACGTGCTCGGCCCGCTCGCCTCCGCCGTGGCGATGTGGGCCGTGTGGCGGCTCGGGAAGGACATCGTCGGCGGCTTCCCGGCGCTGCTCGCCGTGCTGGCGCTCGAAGGCCTGCACTTCTTCAATTTTTCGGTGATCAAGTTCGCGCACGACCAGTGCCAGCTCCCGTTCTGGGCGCTGACCATGCTGTTCTTCCACCGCGCCCTCACCCGTGAGGAGACGCGCGCGCGTCTGATGAGCTGGGCGCTCGCCGGCATATTTCTGGCGCTGTCGTTCTGGTCCAAATACGCCGCCTTCGCGCTCGCCGCGACGCTCGGCCTGTTCCTGCTCGTCGACCGCGACGCGCGCCACGCCTGGAAGACACCCGGCCCGTACGTGATGGCGCTCGCCTTCGCGCTGGTTATCGCCCCCAACGCCTGGGCGCTGGTCGCGAGCGACTTCCTGCCGTTCCGCTATGTCGACGCGCGCGCCAAGACCGCGGCGCAGTGGTGGCAGTTCGCCTGGTATCCGCTGCAATGGACGTTCGGGCAGCTCGGCTTTCTGCTGCCGACGCTCGCGCTGCTCGCGCTCCTCTATCCGCTGCGTCCCGCGGCGGCGGCGCAGAGGCCTCTCACGCTCGGCAACGTCGATCCGAACGTGATCAGTCCCGGCGCCTTCGACCGCCGCTTCCTCGCCTGGATGGCGCTCGGCCCGTTCGCCGTCACGACGCTGGTCGCGATCCTGCTCGGCCGCCTGCCGGTCGCCATGTGGGGCTATCCGCTGTGGAGCGTGCTGCCGCTCGCGGTGATCGCCTGGCGCGGCGTCGGGTTCGAGGACGTCCGGCTGATCCGCTTCGCGCTCGGCATCGTCGCCGTGCTGGTGATCATGCCGCTCGCCTATGTGCTGACCGAGGAGGTCGAGCCGATGCTGCGCGACCGGCCGAAGGCGACGCAGTTCCCGGGCCGGCGCCTCGCCGACATCGTCACCCGCGACTTCTTCGAGAAGACCGGCCAGCCGCTCGCCTACGTCACCGGCACCGAGTTCGCCGCCAACAATGTCGCGGTCTACGGGCCGACCCGGCCGCACGTGATCGTCCACGGCGACCCCGGGCTCAGCCCGTGGATCGACATGGCCGACGTGAAGAAGCGCGGCGTCTTGATCGTGTGGGAGCCGCAGGGCGAGGGGCTGGTGCCGGAGTGGATGAAGACGTTCCCGGGCGCCACGGTGCGGGGCCGCATGACGCTGCCGCGCCAGGCCCGCGGCAAGGTCGCGCCGGTGGTCCTGCAGTACGCCATCGTGCCGCCCGAAGGCGCGCCGCTCATCATCCTGCCGCCCGGCACGGTGCCGCCGCCGAGATGATTTCTACCCAGGGCGTGGAAGCCCTCTCCTGGTCATTCCGGAAGCCGCGAAGCGGCTGTCCGGAATCCATATCCCCTGTCGTTCTTGTTCGGAAAGACAGGGGCTATGGGGTCCGGGCTCCGGCCTTTGGCCGGCCCCGGAACGACGGAGATTCTGCTTTCGGGATCCGGTTTGGTCGATGCGCCGCTCAGAGCGCGCCGATGCGCAGGCCGGCGCGCAGGAATTTTTGGGGATCGACCGCCTCGCCGGAGACCCGGGTCTCGTAGTGGAGGTGCGGGCCGGTCGAGCGGCCGGTCGAGCCGAGGCGGCCGATGACCTGGCCGATCTTCACGCTCTGGCCCTGGCGGACGAGGATCTCGGACATGTGCGCATAGCGCGTCGTGAGCCCGTTGCCGTGCTCGATCTCGACCATCTTGCCGTAGCCGCCGTTCCAGGCGGCCGACACGACGGTGCCGTTGGCGGTGGCGCGGATCGGCTCGCCGACGCCGCCGCGGAAATCGAGGCCGGTGTGCATGGCCGGGCGGCCGAGGAACGGGTCGAGCCGCACGCCGAACGTCGAGGAGAAGTCGACGTCGCCGGCCACCGGCTTGCGGATCGGGATCGTCGCGAGCGTCCGGGTCAGCCGCTCGGCCTGCTCGCGGGCGAGGCGGACGCGCTGCACCTGGCGCTCGAACACCGGCTGCACCGAGGCGAGCCGGTACGGCACGAACGGGCCGCCCACGTCGCGCTCGGCGCGTCCGCCCGGAACGGCGCGCTCCAGCCCGAGATCGGCGAGCACGCCGCGGATGCGCTTCGCCTTCGTCTCGTAGGTCTCCTCCAGCGAGGCGAGCGAGGCAGTCTGTTTGCCCTCCAGGCGATCGAGCGCGCCGTGCAAGCGGGCGATCTTGCCTTCGATGCCGGGCAGCACGTTGCGGCTCGTCGCCGCCGCGAGCGTCGTCGGCGGCTGGCGCGACTCGAGCCGCGCCTGGCGGTCGGGCGGCGTCTTGAAGATCACAGTGTCGCTGATCGGCGAGGCCTTGGGCGTCGCCGGCTCGGCCGGGAGGCCGCGGCCGGGGGCCCGGATCGAACCCGTCACGTCGGACCCGGCGGCGGCGCCGGCATTGCCGATGCCGCCCAGCGCGCCGGCGCGGCTCTCGATCATGCTCTGGCGGCGGATCACCTGCTCGAGCTTTTGCTCGAACTGCTCCTGGTCGAGGAGCTGGCGGGTCGTCACCCGGTCGACCTGCGAGCGCATCTCGGCGATGCGGTCCTCGTAGGCGGCCTCGATCTCGGCCTGGCGCGCCACCATGCGGGCGACGACGTCGTCGTGGAAGGCGAAGTAGGTCGCCGTGACCACCGACCAGCCGGCCATGATGGTCAGCGTGCCGACCACGGTCCAGAAGGCGACCGGGCCGAGCCGGACCTGCCGGCGGCCGTAGCCGAACGTGAAGGGCTGCCGCTTCGGCGTCGCGGCCGCGTGCGCCGGCCGGCCGGATCGGGTCGCCGCAGCGGCGTGGGTCGCCGGGCGGGGCGCCGGATGCTGATGCGGAGGCTGATGCTGATGCGGGGCCTGATGCGAATGCGGCCGGGCGGCCGGCGCCGCGGCGGGCGCCGGACGGTGGGGCGGCTCCTCGGCCGGATGCGACCAGTCGGGCCGCCCGCGGCGGTGGTCGGCGCTCGCCGGATGCCCATGGTGCGCGCCGCGATGGGCGGCGATCAGCTCGGCATAGACCTCGGCGTTGCGATGATTCTGCTCGGTGTGGCGCGGCGTTGCGGCAAACGCCGTGGGATGATGCGCGCCGCGCTCGTGCGCCTCCCGGGGACGCTCGGCCGGGGCGCGGTCGTGGATCGACCGGTCACGCTGGCCGTGATCGTGTTGGGCCCGATGAGACATTCACGCTCCCTGCGGGCCGGCTTTGGTGCCGGTCCGGACGAGCCTCGAATGTCCCCCTGCATGGTAAAGAATTCCCAAACGAATCACGGCGATATCGCGGAATTTTCGATGTCCGCGAATCCCGCCGATACCGCCCGGTCCTCCTCCGGTCGGGCTAGAGCGCCTTCGCGGCCGCCAGCACCTCGTCGGCATGGCCGTCGACCTTCACGGCGGGCCAGACGCGGGCGATCCGGCCGTCCGGGCCGATCAGGACGGTGGTCCGGGTGATTCCCATGAAGGTTTTGCCGTACATGGACTTCTCGCCCCACACCCCGTAGGCCTCCAGCATCGCGTGAGTCTCGTCGGAGGCGAGCGGGATGGTCAGGGCGTGCTTCTTCACGAAGGCGTCCTGCTTCTTCACCGGGTCGGCCGAGACGCCGAGAATGTCGGTCTTCGCCTTGGCGAAGGCGGCCTTGGCGGCCGAGAAGGCCTGCGCCTCGCGGGTGCAGCCGGGGGTGTCGGCCTTGGGGTAGAAGTACAACACCAGCTTGCGGCCGGCGAAGTCGGACAGCGACACCTCGCCGCCGCCGTCGCGCGGCAGCCGGAAGTCGGGAGCGGGATCGCCTTCGCGCAGCTTCAAGGGCATATGCCTTCCTTTCGACGCTTTCGAAGCGCTCTCTGGCGGGTGGGGTTATCGGGAATAAGTCCCTGACTGAACGACCGATGTGTCGGGCGTCGCGTCCGCCTCGCCGGAACGTGCGAAGGGGCATTGTGCGGGTAGGAAACGGGGCCGTCCAGAACGCATGGCGGACAGGGATCTGAGTCCGAAACTCGCTGCCTTGCGCAGCCTGGAGGCGAGCCTGCATCTGCACAAGTGTGCGGAGGCCGCCCGGGCCCGCATTTGCGGCGACCGGTCCGACCAGGCCGCCGATCCGAGTTGCGCCGAGTCCATCCCCGCCGAATCCCGCCCCGTCGAGTCTTCCACGTCCGGTCCATCTCATTCTGCTCGCGCCGCGGCGTCGGCGGCTGGCCGATCGCGCGCCGGGAACCCGGTGACGGGCTGCGAGCGCCCCGGCCCGCAGCCGCTC
>NZ_NHSK01000254.1 GCF_016653355.1 Rhodoplanes elegans
GTGGTGCCGGCACGGGCTCCGGCACCACCGGCTCGGCCGGCACGCTGTCGGACCAGCTCGCCCATTCGCGCGGCGTGGTCTGCCCGCCGGCCGCCGCCGACAGCGGCATCGTCGAGCCGCCGCCGGCCGGCGGCGCCCTCAAGGTCATCCCGCCGCCCGGCACGCCCGGCGGCGCCCCCGGCCCGGTGCCGAAATAACTGCGCTCCGCCCGGTCCGACACGACAAAACGCCCGCGGAATCCGCGGGCGTCTCGCTGTCGTCGCATCATCGGGCCCGGCGACCGGACGGCCGCCGGAAGACCCCGGTCAGCGGGCGGCGCGGGCCTTCTGGTTGACGCTGCCCTCGGCCATCGAGGTGAGCTTGAGGTCGGTCGCCTTCTCCTCGTCGAGCGTCTTCTGGAGCACGCTCGCGCAGTCGGTGCGGCCGAGCTGCTTGGCCCAGGCGATCAGCGTGCCGTAGCGGGTGATCTCGTAGTGCTCGACCGCCTGCGCGGCGGCGATGAGGGCGGCGTCGAGCACCTTCGGGTCGTCGACCTCGCCGACCACGTCGTCGGTCTCCTCGATGATGCCGTCGATCGCCGGACAGTCGACGCCGCGCACCTCGAGGCCGTGCATGCGGAAGACCTCCTGCAGGCGCGCGATGTGGTTCTCGGTCTCGCCGAGATGCGCCTTGAAGGCCTGCTTGAGCTGCGGGTCGCCGGCCTTCTCGATCATCTCGGGCAGCGCCTTCACGATGCGGTTCTCGGCGTAATAGACGTCCCGCAGCGTGTGCACGAAGAGATCGTCCATCGTGCGGATGTCCTTGGAGAAAATACCCATTTGTCGTGTCCTGTTGGAAGGGAGATCCGGGCGTCGGGCGGCCTCTTGCCGGGCTGCCCGCCCGCTGCGCCGACCCGGTCACCGGGCGCGGCTCGCCGGACCAACCGCCCGGAAACCCGCGGGTTCCGGCCTTCCAGGACACTCACCACGGCACCGATCGCTGCGCTGTTTGACCTTGATCAAGGTCGTTTTCGTCAATCGCCCTTTACACTCCTAGCCCATGAACAGTGTCATCGCGCTCGCCGAACGGAACGTCCCCCGGTACACCTCGTACCCGACCGCGCCGCACTTCACGCCGACGGTCGACGCCAAGACTTACGCCGGCTGGCTCGAAGCCCTGCCGGCGGGATCCACCCTGTCGCTCTACCTGCACGTCCCCTTCTGCATCGACATCTGCCTCTACTGCGGATGCCACACGAAGGCGGTGCGGCGGGACGCGCCGCTCGACGCCTACACGGACCGGCTGATCGAGGAGATCGGCCTGGTCGCGGCGAAGGCCGGCAGCAAGACGGTGGTGCACATCCACTGGGGCGGCGGCACGCCGTCGATCCTCGGCGCCGAGCGGCTCGGCCGCATCGTCGACGCGATCAAGCGCAGCTTCGACCTCTCGACCCTGCACGAGCACGCGATCGAGCTCGATCCGCGCCGGCTGACGCAGGATCTCGCCGACGCGCTCGGCCGCATCGGGGTCACCCGCGCCAGCCTCGGCGTGCAGGACTTCTCGCCCCACGTCCAGGAAGCGATCGGGCGCATCCAGCCGTTCGAGATCGTGCGCGACGCCGCCGCGATGCTGCGTAAGGCCGGCATCGACCGCATCAACATCGATCTGATGTACGGCCTGCCGCGTCAGACCATCGCCGACGTGGAGAAGAGCGCCGCGCTCGCCGCGTCCCTCGATCCGGCCCGCCTCGCGCTGTTCGGCTACGCCCATGTGCCGTGGTTCAAGGGCAACCAGAAGCTCATCGACGTCGCCGCCCTGGCGGGGCCCGGCGAGCGCATCGAGCAGGTGAAGGCGGCGGCCCGCACGCTGGCGAGCCACGGCTACGTGGCAATCGGCCTCGACCACTTCGCGCGGCTCGACGACGACCTCGCCAAGCTGCAGCGCGGCGGCCGGCTGCACCGCAACTTCCAGGGCTACACGACCGACGAGGCCGACGGCCTGATCGGCTTCGGCGCCTCGGCGATCGGCAAGCTGCCGCAGGGCTTCATCCAGAACGCCGTCGACATCGCCGGCTACTCGCGCACGGTCGAGAGCGGCTCGCTCGCCACCATCAAGGGCGTCGGGGTGTCGGCCGACGACGTGCTGCGGGCCGAGATCATCGAGCGGCTGATGTGCGACCTCGCGGTCGATCTCGACGCTCTGCCGGCTGCACTGACCGCGGGGCTCGACACCGGCTTCGCCCACGAGCTGAGCGATCTCGACGGCCTCGTCGCCGCCGGCATGGTGCGGGTCGAGGGTCGCCGGATCGTCATCACCGAGGAGGGCCGGCACTTCGTCCGGCTGGTGGCGGCGGCGTTCGACGCCTACCTGCCGCAGAACCGCTCGCGGCATTCTGTGGCCGTTTAGGCCATCGCGACATTCGGTGGCCGTATCGGCCACAAAGTCGTACTGACGAAGCATATTGCGATGGCCGGGGCGCGCCCCGGCCATCGTCGTTTGGAGCGGCCTCCTGCGGATTCCGGCTGATCAGCTCCCACCCTCTCCGGCAGCGCGCAGCCGTATCGCGACCCAGTCGATGAAGGCGCGCAGGCGCGGCGACAGGTGCTTGGCCCGCGGATAGAGCACCGAGACCGGCGTCGGCGTCGGTGGCGTGTCGGCCAGCACCACCACCAGGGCGCCGGCCCGGATGTCGGCCTCCAGCCGATAGCGCGGCGCCTGGATCAGGCCGAGCCCGGCGCGCCCCGCCGCCGCGTAGGTCTCGGCCCCGTTGACCGTGACGACCGACGGCAGCCGGATCTCGCGCCGCTCGCCAGCCACCAGGAACTCCAGCGGCAGCACGGCGCCCGTCGCCGACGAGCGGAAGCCGACCATGCAATGTCCGTCGAGCGCGTCCGGGCCGTGCGGCACGCCATGCCGCGCCAGGTAGGCAGGCGACGCGCAGGTCACCTCGGGCAGCGTCGTCAGCCGGCGCGCCACGAGGTCGCTGTCGATCAGGGTGCCGACCCGCAGCACGCAGTCCATCCCTTCCTGCAGGAGATCGACGTAGCGGTCGCTCTCGCTGAGCTGCAGGTCGATGCCCGGGCAGGCGGCGAGGAACTCCGGCAGGTGCGGGACCAGGATGCGGCTCGCCATCCCGCCGTGCACGCCGACATGCAGGAGCCCCTTCGGGGTCGCGCCGGCGAACGCGCCCTCCGCGTCCTCCAGGTCGGCGAGGAGGCCGAGACAGCGCCGGTAATAGGCCTCGCCGTCGAGGGTCGGGCCGACATGCCGGGTGGTCCGCTGCAGCAGCCGGACGCCGAGCCGCGCCTCCAGCCCCTTCACGGCCTCGGTGACGGAGGAGCGGGGCAACCCGAGATCCTCGGCGGCCCGCGAGAAGCTCCGGCGCTCGACGACGCGGGTGAACACCCGCATGGCATCGAAACGGTCCATCGTCCGCCGCCCTTTGTTCGGAATTTTAGAACAGTGATGCCATTGATCGCCAGATTATCTTTTCCAGACGAACTGCCAAGTCTCTCCGCGTGAGCCGCCCTGCCGGCGGCCAGCCGAGGAGACATCGCCATGACCCAGCCATCCACCACCGACGCCACCCGGGTCGCCATCGTCACCGGGGCGTCGCGCGGCATCGGTGCGGCCGTCGCCGAACGCCTCGCCCGCGACGGCTTCGCCGTGGTCGTCAACTACGCCGGCGACGCCGCGCCCGCCGAGGCGCTGGTCCGCCGCATCGCGGCGGCCGGCGGCCGCGCCGTCGCGGG
>NZ_NHSK01000255.1 GCF_016653355.1 Rhodoplanes elegans
GTCCGCGGAGCCGCCGTCGCCGGACCAGCCGCTCCAGCCCCCGTCGCCGGAGCTGCCGCCGGACGACGCGCCGTCGCCCGGCCGCCGGCGGCGGGCGCGGGCGACCAGCACCGCACCGACCGCCCCGGACACCGCGATGAGGCCGAGCACCGTCTGGGCATCAGGAGTCATGTCGCGTCTCCATCGCGGCTCCGCCGCGCACGCGGCGTCGTCGGTGTCAGATCAGATGCTGGCTGATGCAGTGCCGCAAGGCCTCCGTGCGGCCGCCGACCGGACCGCCGTCACCGCGATGCTCCGGCTCGGGCGGAAAGCCGGTCCGGCCAGCGGGGCCGGCGAGCCGCCCGTCCGGAGCGGGCTCTCCCGGCGCGGCGACGACGGCGAGACGATCGTGCGGGCTCATCGGGCTCTCCTGACCGTGGGCCCGGACCAGCGAGGGCGACCCGGGCATCTGGGAGGAGGCTACGGCGCGGCGGCGGTCCACTCCGTGAGGTCGATCACACGACCCGCGAGCGCGGGCCGACGACGGCGCCGCCTACTGCATCTTCACGTCGGCGAGACGGACCACCTCGGCCCATTTGCGGGATTCGGAGGCGATATAGGTGCGGCTCTCCTCGGGCGAGGTGGCGACCAGGATGCCGCCCTGGTCGGCGATCACGCGGGTCGCCTCGGGCTCCCGCAGCGCCTTGACCAGGGTCCGGTGCAGCAGGCCGACCCGGTCGGCGGGAAGCCCGGCCGGTGCCAAGAGGGCATAGATGGTCTCGGCCTCGGCATCGGCCACGCCGGATTCCGCCATGGTCGGAACGTCGGGCATCACCGGCGAGCGCACGCGTGCCGTGACGGCGAGCGGCACGATGGTGCCGGCCTTGATCTGCGGCAGCATCACCGGAATGTCGCCGAACAGCATGTCGATCTGGCCGCCCATCAGGTCGGTGAGGGCCGGCGCCACGCCGCGGTACGGGATGTGGACGATGTCGATCTTGCCGGCGCGCAGCCGGAACAGCTCGGCGGCGAGATGCAGGGACGTCCCGTGGCCCGAGGTGCCGAAGGAGACCTTGCCGGGCCGCGCCTTGGCCATGGCGACCAGCTCGCCCACGGTCTTGACGCCGAGGGTCTTGCGGACCGTCAGCACCTGGGGCACGGCGGTGATCACCGTGACGGGCGTGAAGTCCTTCACCGAGTCGAAGGGCATCTTGGGCATCAGGTGCGGCAGCATGACGAGGGCGCCGCTGGCGCTGATCGCGAGCGTGTAGCCGTCCGGCTGCGACTGCGCGAGCGCGCCGAGCCCGATCGCCCGGCCGCGCCGGTCCGGTTCTCGACGATGAACGACGCCCCCAGCTGGTCCTGCAGCAGCCGGGCCACCAGCCGCCCGATCAGGTCGGTCGGGCCGCCGGCCGGGAACGGGACGATCAGCTTCACGGGCTGGCTCGGATAACGCTCCTGCGCCGACGCCTCCCCGGACCACAGAGGAACCGACAGCGGGACGAGCCCGAGGGCTCCGAGAGCGGTGCGTCGCGTCAGCATGGTCGTGATCTCCTCGGCATCGGCATCCGGACCGCACGCAGCGTCGCGGTCGCGGCGGAGGCACATGGCTCCGGCCGCGCGATGCGCGCGAACGTCCAATGGAGGCGGGCGAGCCGGGACATGCGCACGATCGCGCGGGCCACGCCGACGCGGCGTCCCGTCGATCCGCGTCATGGCGCCGGAGGGCGTCCGCGGCGTGTTCCTCGGGGGGCCTCTTCCGGGCCCTTTAGGCGATTAAACTAGATTGTTGTCCTTTTAGGGCATGCCGGGTCGGCTGGCAAGCGTGAACCTAGGCGCGATCGACCACCGCGGTCGCGATCGCGTCCGCCTGCGCGTGAGCACGCAGCAGCTCCGCCGTGCGGTCGAGCACGGCCGGGAGGCCGTCGCCGCCCCCGAACGCCGTGACGACGAGCAGGATGCGCGTCGTCTCGACCGTCACCATGGCGCGCTGCGAGTCGCTCGTCGGGCTGCCGAACGGGCCTTGCGCATCGACATAGACGGGCAGGCCTTCGAGGTTGAGGACGTCCTTGCCGATGCCCTTGTAGGTCTCGCCGGTCGCCGCCACCCGCATCACGATGGCGTCGCCGACGATCTTGTCCCGGTCGTAGACGCCGAGCGACTGGCGGCTCTCGATCGATACCAGGTTCATCAGATCCACCACGGTGTTGATGCGGTAGAGCCCGAGCCCGCGGAGGATCCGCCGCATCAGCGCCTCCTGCGAGCCGCGATAGCGGGTCGGGTCCTTGCCGAGCGCCCGGTAGCCGCGGCGCAGCGCCTGCACGGCCGGGAGCCTGGCGATGTCCTCGATCACCATGTCGCGCGTCACCGCCGCGGCGCAGGCGTCGAGCGCCACCCCGAGCGCCGGATCGTCGGTGCCGTTGACGACGCGGGCCTCGACGAGCCCGAGGACGAGCGACGGACAGGCGGCCTTCACGGCGGGATCGATCACGATGGTCATGCGGCACCTCGGAGATTTGCGCCCGCCATTAGAGCGCCGCGGCCGAAACGTAAATCCCGCGTGTGGCGCCTACCCGCAGGACGGCAGCTCGCCGGCGCCCGGCACGTCGCGCAGATCGACGTCGCGCACCAGCGGGAAGAAGTCGCCGCCGGCTTCCGTCTTCAGATAGGTGGTGAGCAGCACCCGCTCCGGCGCGGCGGCGGTGCGGCACGCCTCGGCACCGACCCCGAGGCTGAGCGAGCCGCGCTCGCCGCGTCCCTTGCGGGCCATCAGCTCGCTGCGCAGCGCCGTCACCCGGGCGACGTCGGCGGGCTCCAGCCGATAGGCCCAGACCGCGGCGCCCTTCGTCACCTCGCCGCGCAGCGACGCGAGCTCGGCCGGATCGGCGAGGTCGGCGAGCACGAACGCGCTGACGACCGGCGCCGCCGCGCCGACCGTCACGGTGAGCTTCAGGGTGACGCTGCCGGGCCGCGGCCGCACTCCGGCCGGCAGCCGCACCGCCACCCGCAGCACGGCCGGATCGATGGTGGCGAAGTCGGTGCGGGCGAGCTTCACCATCGACGTCACCGGCATCGACGTGCAGGCGCCGAGCAGCACGGCCGCCGCCCCGAGGGTTGCGGCCAAGCCCCGGCGGGATCGCGAGAAACGCATCTTCATACCTCGATTGACGAGAATGACTTATTGTTTTACGATAATTCATCATCGTCATTCGATCAACGAGGTCGTTCATGTCCAGCGTGGTTCCGGCCCCTGCCCTCGCCTCGGCTCAGGCCCGTCTCGCCCGCCTCTCCCGCCGGATGGAGTGGGTGACGACGCTCGGCATCGTGCTGATCGTCGTGCTGATGGGGCTCGCCTTCGTGATCCCGGAGTGGAGCCGCAATCTGCTGATGCACCGGCTCGGCGCCACTGGCGCCAAGCTGCCGCTCGCGGCCTCCGACCAGGTCGTGATGGCGATGATCCATGCCGTCCCGCTCGGCGTGATGATCTGGGGGCTGTGGCAGGTGCGGGCGTTGTTCCGCGACTTCGCGGTCGGCCTGGTGTTCACGACCGCGGCGGCGCAGCGGCTGCGGCTGTTCGGCCTGTCGGTGCTCCTGCAGGGACCGCTCGGCCCGCTCACCGCGACGGCGCTGGCGCTCGCTCTGTCGCTCGGCAATCCGCCGGGCCAGCGCTATCTGGTGCTGACCGTCTCGATCAGCGACTACGTCGCCCTGATCGTCGGCGGCGTGCTGATCGCGGTCGCCGCCGTCATGCGCGAGGCCGTCCAGCTCGCCGACGAGAACGCCGCCTTCGTGTGAGCCCGCCGATGCCGATCGTGGTCAATCTCGACGTCATGCTGGCGCGGCGGAAAATGCGCTCGAAGGAGCTCGCCGAGCGCATCGGCATCACCGAGCAGAACGTCTCCCTCCTGAAGTCCGGCAAGGTGAAGGGCGTGCGCTTCGACACCCTCACGCGCATCTGCGCCGTGCTCGACTGCCAGCCCGGCGACATCTTGGAGTATCGGCCCGGCCCCGAGGACGATGCCGCGCCGGGCGAAGACGCGTGAGTCGGCGCGGCTTGCCGCTCGAGTCATCACGTCCAACGATGCTCTAGCGACCGCCGGAGCGGCCGGAGCGGCTGCCCACGGCCGGTCGGTCGGGCGCGGCTGACGCCTCGCCCTCCTCGATCGCGCGGGCGCGGCGCCAGTCGAGCGTGTTGGGCGGTTCCGGTGGATCGGCCGGCCCGAAGGACGGGTCGGCGAAGGAGCGTCCGCCATAGGCGGCGACCGGCCGCGTGTCGTAGCGGTCCGCCGCATATCCGTCGGCCTCGTAGCGATCGTCTGCGGCCTCACCGGCCCCGACCGGCGACGGCGCCGTCGCCACGGCCCGCACCTCGGCCCAGGCGGCCGGCGGCGGTGGATCGGCCGGGTCGTCGTCCTGGCGATAGCGCGGCAGCGCGCCGGCCTGGCGCTTGCGGTCGCGGCTGCGCGCCAACCCCGCCTCGATCGCCTCGCGCCGATTGCGCAGGCGGCTGCGGGCCTCCTGCAGGACCCGCCCGGCGGTGCCGCCGGCCCACACCAGATCCCACGGCTCGAACTGCCGCACCGTGTCGTCGTTCTCGACGATCGCCCGGGCGATCAGGTTGCCGGCGATCGCCGTGGTGTTGAGCCCGTGGCCGGCGAAGGCGCCGGCGACCCACAGGCCGGGCGAGATCTCGCCGATCTGCGGCATGCGGTGGATCGCGAAGGCCATGCTACCGTTCCAGGCATGGGTGAACTCCACCGGCCCCAGTCCCGGATACACGGACGCGATCGCCGGCGCGAAGGCGCGTTGCGCGACCTTCATCGGATCGCGCGGGAAGCAGGTGCCCTCGCCGCACCACAGCAGGCGGTCGCCGTCGATCACCCGATAATGGTGATTGGCGAAGCGGGAGTCGCTCACCGCGCCCGGATAGGCGATCGCCTCGCGCAGCCGCGGACCGAGCGGCGCTGTCACGGCCGTGGTGCTGGTGATCGACAGCACGGTCGCGGCGAGCTGCGGCATGATCTCGCCCATGTGGACGTTGCCGGCGAGCACGACGTGGCCGGCCCGCACCATGCCGCCCGGCGTCGCGACGCGCTTGCGCACGCCGGCCGGATCGATCTCGCGCGCCGGTGTGCCCTCGAAGATGCGCACGCCCGCCGCCTCGGCCGCGGCGGCGAGGCCGAGCGCGTAGTTGAGCGGCTGGATGTGGAAGGCGTTCGGATAATGGATGGCGTGGAAATAGGCGTCGGTACGCAGATGCTCGCGCACCTGCTCGACCGGCCAGCCTTCGACGGCGGCGCCGAACTCGCCCATCAGCAGGGCGAGCGTGTCGTCCATGTCGTCGAGATCGTCGGTCTTGGAGACGTCGAGCCAGCCGCGCGCCGGCTGCACGCCCGGCAGCTCGCGCTCGCGGATGATCGTGCGGACATAGGCGACGCCCGCCTCCGACAGCGACCAGAGCTGCCGCGCCCGATCGAGCCCCACCCGCGCCACGATGGTGCGCGGATCGCAGGCGAAGCCCGGCAGCACGAAGCCGCAGTTGCGGCCCGAGGCGCTCCAGGCGACCCGCTTCGCCTCCAGGACGACCACCGACCAGCCGAGCCGCGCGACCTCGAGCGCCGTCGTCAGCCCGGCGAGCCCCGCCCCGATCACGCAGACGTCGACGTCGAGGTCGATCGACAGCGCCGGCCGTTCGGGCGCCGCGACCGCCGTCGCCGCATGATAGCTCCGCCCGTAGTCGTCAGCCGCCGCCGCGTCCATCCTGCCTCGCTCGCATTCCACGCTCTCGCCCCGTCGCGCGCCCGTGCGGACCGCGCGGCGGATACCGGCCGTTCACCATCACCCGCCACAGTCGGGACGTCTCCGGCATCGCCGCCACCGGACGACGCCCGGGGCGATGGCCCCCGGATGCCCTCTGGACTTTGTGCGCCGCCACATGGAATTTGCAACCCATGCGCCGACTCATCCTTCTCCGTCATACCAAAGCCGACCCCGCCGCGGCCGGGATTTCCGACCACGCGCGCCCGCTGAACGTCCGCGGCGCCGCCGCGGCCGACCTGATCGGCGCCTACATGGCGCGCCACCACCTGATTCCCGACGCGGTGGTCTGCTCGACGGCGCAGCGGACCCGGGACACCTGGGCGCACGTCGCCCATCAGCTCGGCGATCCGCCGGCCGCCACGTTCGAGCGCCGCGTCTACGAGGCGCCCGCCGAACGCCTGCTGGCGACCGTCCGGCCTGTCCCGGACGAGGCCCATGCGGTGCTGATGGTCGGCCACAATCCCGGCCTCCAGGAGCTCGCCACCGCCCTGATCGCCACCGGCGACGTCGAGGAGCGGGAGAGGCTGCGCGAGAAGCTGCCCACCGGCGGGCTGATCGTGATCGATTTCGCCGTGGACGCCTGGACGGACGTCCACCCGCGCAGCGGCCGGCTCGATCGCTTCGTTACTCCGAAGAGCCTCGAGGACGACACCGTCTAGGCTCCGCCGCGGCCTCGACGCGGGTGAGATCGGCCAATCTTTACCGATTGTTAAGCCAGATACCTCGAAATTTAGGAAAGCGGGGCCGTCGTCGGAACCCAGCTCTGGCACGTGACGTTCAGCCTACACATCTCGACGACACGCACCCACGGGCCGCGCCGGGTTTGGGCGGAAAATTGGGTGGTCGACACGCACCGATGGAACCGGAGCGGTAGTTCGACGTTGTCACGGTGCTCAATCGTTCCGTTGGCTGCTGTGCCATGACCCTGAAGATGAATCACCTCCGCTTCGATCAAGGCCGTTTCGACGACAGCCGCGAGCCGATGGCCTGCGGTGACCTTCGGCAGCCGGTCGTGAAGCCGTTCGACACCCACGAGCTCGATCGGCTCCCGCAGCCGACCGACGACGATCCGCCCTATCGTCCGTGGTGGGTGGTCGACCGTTCGTGACGGGACGGGGTCCGACCCGCGACGACCGCGCCGATTGCACGGCTCGGTCGCAGGGCGAGGCCGAATCGGCTAAACAGTTTTCATTGTGATCGTGACACGGCGGACGTCTGATGGCGCCCGCCGATTTCTTGTCTGGATTGTGGTGTTGCTGGAGCGTGTCGGTCGAGCGCCTGTCGCTCGGCTCGGATCGTGCGTCGGTTCTGCGTTCGCCCGGGGTGTCCCGTCTCGAAGCTCGTTATCAGCCACGAGGGTCCCATGATTCGGTTTGCTACGGTGTCGGCTGCGGCAGCGGTCGTTCTCGCCGCCTTCGCGTCCCAGCCGGCGTCCGCCCGCACCCCTTATGACGGGGCGTGGAGCGTGGTCATCATCACCGACCGCGGAACCTGCGACCGTGCCTATCGGTACAGCGTGCAGATCGTCGACGGCATCGTCCGCTACGCCGGCGAGATGGGGATGGATTTCCGCGGCCGCGTCGGCAAGGGCGGCGCCGTCGCGGTGAGCGTCGCAGCCGGCGGCTCGCGCGCCGACGGCCGCGGCCGGCTCGGCCGCGACTACGGCGGCGGCACCTGGGCCGGCAACTCCTCGACCGGCGCCTGCTCGGGCCGCTGGACCGCCGAGCGCCGCTGACCGGCGCACCGCCTGCCCCGGCGGTCCACCGCCGACCCGCCGCTACCAACCGACCGAGACCGACCGGCGCCAGCGCGACCCGCACTGGCGCCGGTGTCGTGTCGGCCCATTCCCGTCGCCGTTAGAACGACCTCGCCTGCTCGACACGCATGCTCCGCGTCCGCTGCGCCGATCCGCCCGGGCCGGGACGGGAACGCCGGTCGTGCGCACGGCGTTGGCCCCGGGCGTGCGGACACCGCCGCGCCCCGCGCTCGGCCGAGCGCGGCGTCCCGCGCCCGCCGCGGTCCGAGCCCACCCTTGCAATCGATCCACGAGGACGCTCCATGCAACGTCGAGACATGCAACCGCGAGACATGCAACGTCGAGACGCCGCCCGCCCGATCGCCGCCGGCCTCGCCGCCGGTGCCGTCGCCATGCTTCTGGCCGTCCCGTTCGCCCTGTCGGGCGGCCCGGCCGCCGCCCAGGCGCCGCAGCCGCCGGTGACGC
>NZ_NHSK01000256.1 GCF_016653355.1 Rhodoplanes elegans
CGCATCACGGTGCTGCCGCCGACCGGCGCGCCGGCGCGTCGGCAGCCGGGGCTGCGCCACGACGGCACCCGCGCCCGGATGCGCGCCACGCTCGGGCTCGCTGACGAGACGGTCTGGCTCGCCGTCGCGGTTCAGCCCGCGACCAAGGGGCTCGACCGCACCGTCGCGGCGCTCGCCGCCCGGCCGGAGGCCCGCCTGCTGGTCGCTGGGCTCGGCGCCCGCGACAAGGCGGCGCGCGACACCGTCCGGCTCGCCGCCAAGCTCGGGGTCGCCGACCGGATTCGCTGGCTCGGCCATCGCGAGGACATGCCGGCCGTGATGGCGGCGGCCGATCTCCTGGTCCATCCGGCCCGGCTCGACACCACCGGCACCGTGATCCTCGAGGCCGTCGTCAACGGCCTGCCCGTGGTCGCCTCCGGAATCTGCGGCTATGCCGAGCATGTCGCGCTGGCCGAGGCGGGCCTCGTGCTGCCCGAGCCGTTCGCCGAGGCGGACCTCGCCGCGGCGCTGGCGACGGCGGCGGACCCGGGCCGCCGCGCCGCCTGGTCGGCGAACGGCGCCGCCTATGGCGAGACGCCCGAGCTTTATGCGGGGCTGCAGACAGCGGCCGACGCGATCCTGGCGGTCGCGACCGAGCGGGCGGCGCTCAGGCGCGGCCGGTGAGCGCGCCGACGGCGAGCGCGATTCCGCGGCCGGGGTGCAGCCGCAGCATCCGCCACATCAGCCCGAGCCGCCCGGGCATCCCGAAGCCGGGCCGTTTTGCCAAAGCCAGCAAGGCCTTCTGGGCGAGCTTGCGCTCCCGGTGCGACAGCGGCGTCGGCGGCGCGAGCAGCGGGCCGAGATCGACCGGCCCGGTCGCCGCCGCGGCGGCGGGATCGGCCAGCGCCAGCACCCGGTAGAGCCGGGCATCCTCGGCGAAGGCCCCCGCCACGGCGGCCGGGTCGGCGAGATCGGGCGGGCCGGCGAGCGCATCGGCCGGATCCGGCAGGCCGGCCCGGCGGGCCGCGGCGGCGCGCTGCGCCAGCCGCACCGAGAAGCACTGCCGGACCTCCTTGCGGCTGGTGACGTTGCCGCCGTGCCAGCGGTAGCGGATCAGCGGCTCCGGCAGGTTGCCGACCTCCGCCACCTCGGCGACCCGCAGCCACAGGTCGTAGTCTTCGGCCGCCTCGAAGGCGGCCCGGTAGCCGCTGAGCCGGCGCACCAGGTCGGTGCGCAGCATCAGCGAGGAATGGATGAACGGGTTGGTCCGCTGGAGCAGCGCGACGAGCGCCCCCGGATCGGTCTCCGGCGTCAGCCGGCCGATCGGACGGCCGTCGGCATCGATCGTCTCGGCCCAGCTTCCGAGCAGCCCCAGGGAAGGCCGCGCCGTCATCGCGGAGAGTTGACGGGACAGCCGGTTCGGCATCGCGACGTCGTCGGCGTCGAGCCGGGCCAGATACGCGCCCCGCGCCGCTTCGACGCCCGTGTTCAGCGCCGCGACGAGGCCGCGTCCGCCGGTCGCGAACAGCCGCACCCGCGGGTCGCGGGCCGCCGCGGCGGCAAGAATCGCCGGCGTGTCGTCGGTCGAGCCGTCGTCGACGGCGAGGAGCTCCAGGTTCCCCATCTCCTGGCCGAGAACGCTGTCGAGCGCCTCGCGCAGGAACGGCCCGCCGTCGCGCACCGGCAGAACCACCGAAACCGTCACCCCAGCCGTCATCGACACCGTCGCCGCAACCGTCGCCCGAAACCGTCGTCCGAAACCCGCGTTCTCTTGGCGGGTTACTATAGTCGCCCCGGATCGCGGCGGCGACCCTGCCGCCCTCGGCCGGCGCGCCTGCGGACCCCCTCGGGCAAACCCGAGACTGGCGCAAACGGACCCGATTCCGTATGAGGAAGCATGCCGCGGGCGATGTCCGACTATAGCTGGCTCGAGTGGCTCCGGTTGCGGCCGCTCGTGCAGTCCCTCAAGACGGCGCGCTACCGCGCCGTCGACGCCGGCTATCGCCGCAAGCCCCCGGCCGCCGGCGACCTCGCCGCGGTCGGTCGCGCGATCGGCGGCCGCAACGCCCTGGTGACGATCGCCTTCGCCGACGTCAACGCCGCCCGCTGGCAGATCGCCCTGATCCGCCACTACGTGCCGGACGTCGTCCACGTCATCGTCGACAACTCGCCCGACGACGCGACGGCGGAGCGCATCCGGCACGTCGCCCGGGCCGAGGGGGCGCACTACCTGCAGCTGCCGCGCAACCCGTGGTCCGGCAAGGCGCCGAGCCGGTCGCACGGCCTCGCCCTCAACTGGACCTGGCACAACCTGATTCGCCCGGCCGTCCCGGCCGCCTTCGGCTTCATCGACGACGACCTGTTCCCGACCGGGCGGGACGACCCGTTCGCGCCGCTCGCCCGGCAGGACTGTTACGGCCAGGTGCGCCGGATCGGTAGCCGCTGGTTCCTGTGGGCCGGCTTCTGCATGTTCCGGTTCGACAAGGTCGCCGACCTGCCGCTCGACTTCGGCCAGGACTGGTTTCTCGGCCTCGACACCGGCGGCGGTAACTGGGAGCCGCTGTACAGCCGCCTCGACCTCGCCACCCTGGAGGAGGCCGAGACCCGCTTCGTGCCGTTCCGCCCCGGCCTCGCCGTGGAGGACGGCCCGCTGCAATGGGTCGGCCCTTGGCTGCACGAGGTCGGCCTGATGGGCCGGCCCGAGCTCGCCGAGGAGAAGCGCAACACGGTCGAGAGCCTCATCGCGCCGCATCTCGCGGCCGCCATGCGGCCGTTCGTCGAGAAGGAGCCGGCGTCGTCCTGACGCCCGCCGCCGCATGTCCGACATCACCTTGTCGAGCCCGATGGCGCCGGCCATGACCGCATCGCGCGAGACCGCGCCCGATCCGGACATCGCCGCGCGGCCGCCCCGCATCGATTCGCCCCGCATCGTCGAGGTCGGCCCGACCGCCTTCATGCATGCGGCGTTCCCGCAGACCACCACGTTCTTCTCGACCTGGCCGGACGAGACCCGGATGGATCCGGCGCAGGGCCGCCACGTCCCGACCTTCGGCACCCTGCCCGACCTCGCGGCCCGCCTCGCCGACCCTGATCTCGACCTCGTCGTCGTGCACGCGCCGGCCTTCGCGCCGTGGACTTTTCGGGCGCTCGGCCGGACGGTCTTCCGCCGCAGCGTGCTGCGCGGCGCGCTGCCGCTCGCCCGCGCGCTCGCCCCCCAGCTCGTCCGCCGGCGCGTCGCCGCCCCGATCGCCGTGCTCGACTTCGACGATCCCGCCGTGATCGACCGCGGCAACGCCTTCCTGCTCGACCGCGCTGTTGCCTACTTCAAGCGCGAGCTGCCGGCCGACCACTGGCAGGCCTTCACCGGCACGCTGCACTGGCGGGTGCCGACGCCACGCTTCCGCCGCGTGGCGAAGAACCGGCGCCGCATGGAGAAGCTCGCGCCGCTGTCGCTCGGCGTGCCGCTCGAGGTGTTCGCGCGCCCCTCGCCCGAGGTCGTGCCGGAGGCGGAGAAGACCGCCGACATCTTCTGGGCCGGCCGGGTGAAGGACTCCTCCACGGTACGTGAGAACGGCCTCGGCGAGCTGCTCGCGCTGCGCGACCACGGCATCGTCGTCGACGTGCCGGACGCGCCGCTGCCGCTCGACGCCTATCTGGCCCGGATGGCCCGCGCCCGCCTGGTGTGGACGCCGGAGGGCTACGGCTGGCAGTGCTTCCGTCTCTACGAAGCGGCGCTGTGCGGCTCGGTGCCGCTCGCCAACCAGCCGTCGATCGAGCGCCACGCGCCGCTGCTCGACGGCGAGCACGCGCTCTACTACGACGTCGAGCCGGGCGGCCTCGCGCGCGCCGTGACGGCCGCGCTCGCCGATCGCGCCGGCCTCGCCCGCATCGCGACGGCCGGCCGCGCCCACGTTCTCGCCCACCACACGCCGCCGGCGATCGCCCGCCACGTCGTCGACACCACGCTGCGCCTCGCCGGGGCGCGGTGAGGGCGTCGGTTGGACGCGCCGGGAGCGATCGACTACAGTCCCGCCGGCCGTCGGTCCGGCCCTTCAGCGAGTTCTCGATGACCAAGCTTTTCAATATGTTGGCGGGTCTGCTCCGGCTCCGGGGCAACACCGATCCGGCCGGCACCGTGGCGGTCCTGAAGCGGCTTCTCTCCGAGTACGGACGCGGCCACGCGAAGAGCTATGCGCTCGCCTTCTGCTTCATGGGCGTCGGCGCCGCGGCGACGGCGGCGACCGCCTATCTGATCGGCTCGGCCGTCAACGAGGTCTACGTCGACAAGAGCTTCGCCGGCGTCGCGGCCGTGTCGATCGCCGCGATCGTGATCTTCGTCTGCAAGGGATTCGCGACCTACGGCCAGGCCGTGACGCTCGCGCGCATCTCGAACCGCATCATCGCGGTCAACCAGAAGCGGATGTTCGACCGCCTGGTGCAGCAGAATCTGGGCTTCTACTCCGACAAGCACTCGTCCGAGTTCGTCGCCCGCATCAACTTCGGCGCCACCTCGGCCTCGGCCGTGCTCAACAGCCTGATCACGGCGCTCGGCCGCGACCTCCTCACGCTGATCGGCCTGATCTTCGTGATGGTGTACCAGCAGCCGCTGCTGTCGATCGTCGGCCTCCTGATCATGCCGCCGGCCGTGCTGGTGCTGCGCAAGCTGATCAAGCGGGTGCGCCAGATCACGCTCGCCCAGTTCGGCGGCACCATGATGATCCAGCAGGCCCTGCAGGAGACCGTGCAGGGCTTCAAGATCGTCAAGGCGTTCAACCTCGAAAACGTCATGCAGGAGCGGGTGCATCGCCACGTCGACACGATCGAGCAGGCCTCCAACAAGCTCGCCCGCGTGCAGAACCGCTCGACGCCGCTGATGGAGACGCTCGGCGGCCTGGCGATCGCGTCGGTGCTGCTGGTCGGCGGCTACAGCGTGCTCGTTCTCGACGCGACACCGGGCGGCTTCATCTCGTTCATCACCGCCTTCCTGCTCGCCTACGAGCCGGCCAAGCGGATCGCGCGGCTCAACATCGAGCTGCAGTCGAACCTGGTCGGCGTGCGCATCCTGTTCGATCTGCTCGACCTGCCGGTGCCCCCGGCCGACACCCGCACGACCGCCCTGAAGGTCACCGAGGGTGCGGTGCGGTTCGAGAATGTCGGCTTCTCCTACCGGCCGGGCGAACCGGTGCTCAAGGACGTGTCGTTCGAGGCGGCGCCGCATCGCATCTCCGCCTTCGTCGGCGCCTCGGGCAGCGGCAAGTCGACCATCTTCAACCTGCTGCTCGGGCTCTACGCGCCGCAATCGGGCCGCATCCTGATCGACGGCCAGGACATCGCCACGGTGTCGTCGGCGTCGCTGCGCCGCGCCTTCGCCTATGTGGGCCAGGACGTCTACCTGTTCCACGGCACGATCCGCGAGAACATCGCGCTCGGACGCATCGGCGCCTCCGAGGACGAGATCGTCGCGGCCGCCAAGGCGGCCTACGCGCACGACTTCATCACGGCGTTTCCGGACGGCTACGACACCAGGGTCGGCGAGCAGGGCGCGCAGCTCTCCGGCGGCCAGCGCGCCCGAATCGCGATCGCCCGCGCCCTTCTGCGCGACGCGCCGATCGTGCTGCTGGACGAGCCGACCGCGGCGCTCGACTCGGAGGCCGAGGCTTTCGTGCAGGCCGCGATGGGCGAGCTGATCAAGGGCCGCACCACGCTGGTGATCGCGCACCGGCTCTACACCATCGCCCATGCCGACCGCATCCACGTGGTCGAGCAGGGCGAGATCGCCGAGGCCGGCCGCCACGAGGAGCTCTTGAGGAACGGCCAGCGCTACGCCACCTTCCATCAGCTCCGCCTGTCGGAGCCCGATGCCGAGCCCGGGGCCGGGGCCGGCGACACGGCCACCGGCGCCGAACTGGCCGCGGCCGGCTGAACGGCGGCGCCGCATCCGAGGGCGAGCAGCAGAACGGACGACATCATGCGGGTGGCGGCGAACGGCATCGCGCTGGAATGCACGATCGAGGGGCCGCAGGGCGCGCCCTGCATCGTGTTCAGCAACTCGCTCGCGACCAATCGTTCGATGTGGGACGGTCAGGCCGCGGCGCTGCGCGAGACCCATCGGGTGCTGCGCTACGACCAGCGCGGCCACGGCGCGAGCGACGCACCGGCCGGCCCTTATGATTTCGATCTCCTGATCGCCGATCTCGCCGCGCTGCTCGACGCCGTCGGCGTCACCCGCTGCAGCCTGGTCGGCCTGTCGATGGGCGGCTCGACCGTGCTCGGCTACGCGGCGCGTCACCCCGAGCGGGTCGACCGCGTCGTCGCCTGCGACACCTCGGCCGCATCCTCCCCGGAGTCCGCACGCGCCTGGGCCGAGCGCATCGCGCTCGCCCGTGCCGAGGGCATGGCGGCGCTGGTCGAGCCGACCGTGACGCGCTGGTGCCCGCCCGCGATCGTGGCGGCCAATCCACCCCATCTCGACAAGCTGCGCAAGATGATCAGGACGACGCCGGTCGAGGGCTTCGCCGGCTGCGCCGCGGCGCTCGCCGATCACGACCTGCGGCCCGCGGCCGCGACCATCACGCGGCCGACCCTGTTCGTCGTCGGCGAGAAGGACGGGACCACGCCGGCCGCGATGCGCCGCCTCGCCGATGCGCTGCCGGGCGCGGGCTTTGCGGTGATTCCCGGCGCCGGCCACATCGCAAACATGGACGCGCCCGACGCCTTCGACCGCGTCGTTCTCGATTTCCTCGCAGGAGCGGCGGCGTGAGCGGCACGCATGTTCACGTCGCGCGCGACGCCCGCGGCGTCGCCACCCTGACGCTCGACCGGCCCGACAAGGGCAACGCCTACGACGGCGACATGCTGGAGCGGCTGTTCGCGCTGATCGGCGCCGTGTCCGAGAACCCGGCGGTGCGCTGCGTGGTGCTGCGCGGCAACGGCAAGCACTTCGGCGTCGGCGGCGACGTCGTCGGCGATCCCGACGCGCATAGCGGCCGGCCGGACGGGACGGGCGTGCCGATGCCGTCCGTGTGCCTCGCGCTCGATGCCTGCCCGAAGCCGACGATCGCGCTCGTGCACGGCGCCTGCATGGGCGGCGCCTTCGCGCTCGCCGCCTGCTGCGACGTGCTGATCGCCGCCGACGACGCACGCTTCGCCGTGCCGGAGCTGCGGCTCGGCTTTCCGGTCGCGCCCTATGTGCCGCTGTTCGAGCGGGCGCTCGGGCCGCGGGCGCTGCGCCGTCTGCTGATCACGGGCGAGGCGATCGGTGCCGAGGAGGCGCTGCGGCTCGGCGTCGCCCACCGACTGTGCGCGACCGCCGACAGGGAGACCGCACTCGACGAGACCATCACGTCGGTGCTGCTGTCGGCCCCGCGAGCGACCGCCGAGGCGAAGGAGGATCTCCGCGCCCTGCGCGGGCTCGCGCCGACCCCGGAGCTGATGGCGTCGCTCGCCGAAAAGTTCCGCCGCGGCTTTCTGGCGCCCGAAGGCGTCGAGGGCCGCGCCGCCTTCGCGGCGCGCCGGCGTCCGTCCTGGGCGCCGCCGGAGCCGCCGACTCAGCGGAGCTGATCAGTCCAGCCGTCGCGGCCGGCCGGCGAGGCCGGTGAGCGCCAGATGCGTCAGCCGGTCGGCGAGCCGCTCGACCATGGCGTTGTCGTAGCGCAGCCCGAACGGCGCCGCGCGGAATACGTCGCGATTGCGCACGAACGGCATCGCCTGGTTCATCAGCCAGGCGGTGGCGACCGCCACCTCCTCGTTGGAGGCGTCGGGCGGCAGCAGCTTTCGCGCGATGCTCGATGCGCTCGCGACCGCCGGCGCCCGGCCGGAGGCGAGGAACTGCTTGTAGGGCCGCGACGGCTGCATGTCCTCCCAGGCGAAGACCTTGAGGTAGCGGCCGATGGTGTTCCGCCGCAGCACCGGGCGGAGCTGGTCGCGGATCAGGTCGCGCAGCATCTCCTCGGGCGGCCGCTCGTCCGGATCGGCGAAGCCGCCGGCCGTCGGATCGGTGCCCGCGAAGGCCGACGAGGCGGCCTGCAGAACCTCCTGATAGAGGCCTTCCTTGTTGCCGAAATAGTGCTTCACGGCAGCCGGATTGGCGCGTGCCCGCTGGCAGATCCGCCGCACCGACGCGCCCGCGTAGCCGTGATCGGCGAACACCGCGAGGGCGGCGCGCAGAAGCCTTTCGCGGGTCAAGGCAGGACGTCGAGCAGGGATCCGATCGAACTCGTGACGCGGTGTTTCCATTCGAGCACCTTGCTGGTCGCCGACTCGGCGGCGGACCGCACGAGCCGGAGCGATGAACCGAAGGTCCAGTGACCGTCGCGGCCGGTGCCCTCGACGCGGTCCTCGGAGGTTCGAGCGAGGGCCACGAGGTCGAGCGGCGGCGATACGGTCGGGGGCTCGATGGAGGCCGTGGCGCCCGGCGCCGCGGCAGGTGGTGCGAGCGCCGCGCTTGGCGGCACCGCTCGCGGCGGCGTCGGACTTTGCGCCGTCGTCGCAGCACGACTGCGGTCGGACCGTTCTGGCCGGGCCGCGAGCCGCTCCGGTTCCGGCTCGGGGCGTGCCACGGGCGCAGGCGCCCGGTCCGCCATCGCGACGGTGACGGGCACCGACACGCCGACGGGCGGCTCGATCCGAGTGGTCGCACGGAGTATCGGGACGGGCGGCCGTGGCGGCCCGTCCGGTGACGACGTGTCCTGGATGGCCGAGAGCAAGAGCGTCGCCGCGGTCGTCGCCGTTCCCGCGATCGCCGTTCCCTTCGCAAAACGCAAGACGAGCGCACGCGCCGTCGCGCTCCGAAGGAGCCTCGACCAGCCCACCATTCACTAACTCCCCCAGTCCCCCGAGACGAATTTGGCCACGGTTTCGTGGCGGAGATGGGGCTTTGGCGTGACAGTCCCGGTTCGGGAATTTGGCGCGTACGCCCGCCGGGCGATGTGCTAGGACCGTGCGGATCAGCCACAGCTGGTTCATTTTCCAGATGTTTTCGGTTCGTTGGAGTGAGGTGTCGTGAACCGCCGTATCGAGGTCACGTATGTGGTGCGCTGTCCTGCGGCGGAGATCGATTCGCGCGCGACGGCGCTCGCGATCGAGCAGAGCGTCGAGATGCCGTTGTCGGCCATCACCGATTCGGCCGTGCTGGAGGAGATCGTCGGACGCGTCGAGCGAATCGCGCCGGCCGGCGACGGCTGCTTCACCGTCACGATCGGCCTCGCCGACGCCACCATCGGGACCGACGCCGGCCAGCTCCTCTCGATGCTGTTCGGCAACTCGTCGCTGCACGACGACGTGGTGCTGTCCGACGTGGATGTCCCGGCCGCGACCGCGGCGGCGTTCGGCGGTCCGCATCACGGCATCGCGGGGTTTCGCGAGCGGATCGGGGCGCCCGGCCGCGCCCTCACGGCGACGACGCTGAAGCCGCAGGGCCTGTCGGCCCGGGCGCTCGCCGCGCTCGCCGAACAGTTCGCCGAGGGCGGCATCGACCTCATCAAGGACGATCACGGCATCGCCGACCAGCCGGCGGCACCGTTCGCCGAGCGGGTGCCACGCATCGCGGAGAGCATGCGAGCCGCCGGCTCGCGCAGCGGGCGCACGACCCTCTACGTGCCGAATCTCTCCGGCGATCTCGACCGCATGCGCACCCAGGTCGCCTGCGCCCGCGCCGCCGGCGTCCGCGCCGTGATGGTGGCGCCCATGGTGGCGGGCTTCGCCACGGTCCACACGCTGGTGGCCGAGTGCCCCGACATTCTGTTCGTCGCCCATCCGGCGCTCGGCGGAGCCAGCCGCATCGCGCCGCCGCTGCTGTTCGGCAAGCTGTTCCGCCTGATCGGCGCCGACGCGGTGGTCTACCCGAACTACGGCGGCCGCTTCGGCTGGACGGCGGAGACCTGCCGGGCGCTCGCCGCGGCCGCCCGCACGCCCTGGCACGGCCTCGCGCCGAGCCTGCCGGTGCCGGCCGGCGGCATGACGCGCGCCCGCGTGCCGGAGCTGCTCGAGGTCTACGGTGCCGACACGATGCTGCTGATCGGCGGCGCGCTGCTCGACACGAAGGACGATCTCGTCGCCGCCACGGCCGACCTCGTGGCCGCCGTGCACCGACATGATTACATGAAATGAGCCGGTCGTTCCGGGGCGCGGGCGCAGCCCGCGAGCCCGGAACCCATAACCCCGGTCGCACGTGAGCAACCGACACAGGGGATATGGATTCCGGGCTCGCGGACCTGAAGGTCCGCGCCCCGGAATGACCGAAACCGAGATCGAGAACGAGGCGACGGCGATACCATGACCAGCGACCCGACGGCTCCGAACAGCTTCCGCAAGGCCGAGCAAGACTTCCGCTGGGAGGGCGTCGAGGCGCGGCCCTACAAGGAGGACGAGCGGGCGCTGTTCAAGGCGGTGTCGCGCCAGATCCTGTTCTCGGATCCGAACCTCGCCGGCGAGCTGCGCTATTTCGAGGTCGACGCCGGCGGGTTCTCGACGCTGGAGCGCCACCAACACGTCCACGGCGTGATGATTTTTCGCGGACGCGGGCATTGCCTCGTGGGCGACGCGGTGCGCGAGGTCGGCGAGCGCGACCTCGTCCACATCCCGCCGATGACCTGGCACCAGTTCCGCGCCACCAAGGGCGAGCCGCTCGGCTTCCTGTGCATGGTCGACGCGGTGCGCGACAAGCCGCAGCTGCCCACGCCCGACGATCTCGCCGCGCTGGAAGAGAACCCCGACATCGCCGCCTTCCTGCGCGGCACGCCGCGGTAACACGTTTTCAGTTCCGAAGCGCATCTGTTCCGCTCGTCCCCGCGAAGGCGCTCCGGGATGCACACTTCGCGTGCCACCCAAAAAGGCGTCATGCGCGGGCTCGACCCGCGCAGCCATCATCTTCATCAAAAGCCATTTGGCGCAGAGAGATGGATCGCCGGGTCAAGCCCGGCGATGACGTCGGAGGGGGTGGCCCGCGGCCGCCCCTCGCCGCCCCGCCACCTCAGTCGATGCTCACGCCGGCGGCCTGGACGACCGGGCCGAAGCGGGCGCGCTCGCGCTCGATGAAGGCTGCGGCCTTGGCCGGCGAGGAGTCCGTCACCGGATCGATGCCGATCCGGCTGAGCTGAGCCTGGACGTCGGGCTCCGCCATGACGCGGCGGGTCGCCTCGGCCAGCACCGCGAGCTCGGGCGCCGGCGTCCCCTTGGGCGCCGCCACGACGTTCCACAGGCCGGCCTCGAAGCCCTTGGTGCCGAGCGCCTCGTCGACGGTCGGGATGTCGGGCGCGAGCTCGGAGCGCTTCGCCGCCGCGACCGCCAGAATGCGCGCCTTGCCGCCGCGGTGCTGCTCGATCGAGGTGCCGAGCGTGTCGATCACCATGCCGACCTGGTTGCCGATCAGGTCGTTCATGGCGGGCGCCGAGCCCTTGTAGGGAATGTGCGGGATGTCGAGGCGGCCGGCCTCGGTCTTGAACATCTCGCCGGCGAGGTGGAGGAACGTCCCGGTGCCGGGCGAGCCGTATTGCAGCTTGCCCGGATTGGCCTTCACGGCGGCGACCAGGGCGGCGAGGTCGGCCGGTCCGGACGGATGCACGACCACCACGGCCGGCGCCGAGCCGACGATGGCGACCGGCGCGAAGTCCTTCAGCGAATCGTATTTCGGCGCCTTGGAGAGCAGATTGTAGAGGCCGTGCGTCGAGGCGGTGCCGAACAGCAGCGTGTAGCCGTCGGCGTTCGCGCGGGCGACCTCGGTCGAGCCGATGGCGCCGGCGGCGCCCGGCTTGTTCTCGACCACCATGGGCTGGCCGAGCACAACCGACATGCGGGTCGCGTACTGCCGGGCGAACACGTCGGTCGGGCCGCCCGCCGGGAACGGCACGACCAACCGGATCGGATGGCGCGGATAGGTTTCCTGCGCGGCGAGCGGTGAGAGCGACAAGCCGAGGCAGAGCGCCACGGTCGCGACGAGCTTGCTGATCATGGTCGTCTCTCCTCGATACAGTCGGGGGTTTCGGTAGCGGCGCCGAGCGTTACGGCGGGCCTTGCGCGTCATTCACCTGATCATTTCGCTTGTCATTCCGGGGCGGCGCACGGCGCCGAACCCGGAATCCAGCCCGGAACGCGGAGCTTGCCGCTGGAGTCCGGGTTCGCGTTCGCCGCGCCCCGGAATGACGGCGAGCTCATGAAGCGGAACCGGCCTCAATCACAAGCCCGCGTCGCGCCAGTTGTCGGCCGGCTGCTCCGGATGCGGCGTCAGCCCGGCGCGCTGCACGGCCGTGATGGCCGCGTACTCGTCCTTGTCGGAAGCGTCGCCGCTGATGCCGACCGCGCCGATCACCTCGCCGGCCGCGTTCCTGATCAGGACGCCGCCCGGCACCGGGATGAAGCGGCCGTCGGAGGCGGCGGCGAGCGCGCTCTGGAACGCCGTCCGCTCGCGCAGCCGGTCCCGGATGGTGCGACTCGAGATGCCCATGCCGAGCGCGCCCCAGGCCTTGCCGGTGGCGATGGCGGCGCGCAGGATGCCCGACCCGTCCTCGCGCTTGAGCACGACGGTGTGGCCGCCGGCGTCCAGCACCGCGACGGTGAGCGGCAGCAGGCCGGCCTCGCGGCCGGCGGCGATCGCCTCGTTCGCGATCGTGTCGGCGGTCGCGAGCGGCAGCGCGACCTGCAGGCGATGGACGTAATAGTCGCTCATGAACGTGCTCCCTGTTTCGCACCGGCGACGGTGCGCCTCGTCGTTCGCTCAGCCGGACCTCCGGCCGAACGCCGCCTCCATATCGCGCCGCGTCTTCACGGCGATGTCGGTCGCGTCGATCGCGACGTCGTCCCAGCGCAGCGCGGCGCCCAAAGGCACGTCGCGCGTCAGCGTCACGCCGTGCGCGAGGCCGAGCGGCAGCAGGCCGTCGGCGAGCGAGCGCGCGGCCGGCGTCTGCCGGCCCCAGACGCAGAAGCCGCCCTCGCCGTCCAGCACCTCGCCCGCCTTCAGCGCGCGCTTGGCCGTGGCGACGACGTCGGAGCGGAACCCGGTCGGCGCACCCGTCGGCTCGCGGCGCAGCGCCGCGCTCGCAACTGAAATCCCGAGCTCGAGCCCGATCATGTGGATCGGCCGGTAGAGCGCGGCGTAGCGCCCGCTGGTGTCGGGCAGCATCGCGTATTCCTTGAAGCAGCGCCGCGCATACGCGGTCTCGCCCTCGATCACGACATAGGTGCCGAGCGCGAGGTGATGCGGCACGTCCGCGCCCTGGCGGTCGACCGAGGAGACCACCTCGGTGACGCCGGCTTTCTCCAGCGTGCCGCCGTCGCGCTCCGGCTTGCACACCTCGGCGAGAGCGAAACGGGTCGCCGGCGGGAAGCGCAGGCCGTCCGACTGCGGCACCAGGCCGGTCGCGTTGCACACCGCCGTCATCTCGATCGCCGACTTGGTGCCGTCGACGAAGGAGTTGAACATCTTCGGATTGATCGAGCCGCGATCCTTGATCGACAGATACTTGTCGAGGATGTCCCACACCGTGTCGGGCGTCGAAGCGTGGTAGTGCGGCTCGTACCGCGTGCCCTTGCCCGCGGCGATCACCTCGAAGCCGCAGGCGCGCGCCCAGTCGACATGCTCGCAGATCAGCGCCGGCTGATCTCCCCAGGCGAGGCTGTAGACGACGCCGGCTTTTCGCGCCCGCTCGGCGAGCAGCGGGCCGGCGAGCGCGTCGGCCTCGACATTGACCATCACGACATGCTTGCCGTTCTGAATCGCGGCGAGGGCGTGCGTGATGCCGGCCGCCGGACCGCCGGTCGCCTCGACGATCACCTCGACCCCGGCATGGGCGATCAGCGCGGCGGCGTCCGGTCCGACATGGGTCTTTCCCGATGTCAGCGCGTCATCGAGCGAGGTCGCGGTGGAGCGCTCCGGCTCCCAGCCGACGGTGGCGAGCTGGCGCTGTGCGCGTGCCGGGTCGAGATCGGCGATGCCGACGACGTGCAGGCCGCGCGTCAGCCGCGCCTGCGCCAGGAACATCGCGCCGAACTTGCCCGCCCCGATCAGCCCGA
This sequence comes from Rhodoplanes elegans, assembly GCF_016653355.1. Taxonomy (GTDB): domain Bacteria; phylum Pseudomonadota; class Alphaproteobacteria; order Rhizobiales; family Xanthobacteraceae; genus Rhodoplanes; species Rhodoplanes elegans. Next base: position 13,984 of record NZ_NHSK01000256.1, read on the forward strand.
CCGTGACGGGTTTTCCGGCGGCCTCGCGGCCGAGGAGCATCTGGGAGAGGTTCATGGTGCGGACCTCGGAGTGATCGGCCGATCCTCGCGGGCGGGCCTTTCCGTCCCGTCATTCCGGAAGCCGACCGCAGGTCGGCTGTCCGGAATCCATAACCCCGGTCTGTGAGTATGGATTCCGGGCTCGCCGCGGAGCCTGTGCCCGGACGGCGCATGGCGCCGATCCGGGTGCCGCGCCCCGGAATGACGGCTGACGGAGCGCGCGCCCGCTCACATGCCGGCGATCGCCTTCTGATAATAGGACAGGTCGACGTAGTCGGCCGCCGGCTTGGTCGGCTTGCCGGTGTGCTTGGTGCGCAGCGCCAGCACGTTCTCGAAGCCCTTCATGTCGAGCGCCGCGTCCTTCGGCATGCCGGCGAGCAGCAGGCCGTAGCCGGCGGTCGCGACCTCCTCGGGCAGCTTGAGATTGTCGGAGACGAGCTTGATCGCGGCCGCCTTGTTCTTCGGGTCGGTCGACCAGCGCACGCCCTCGACATAGGCCGACAGATACTTGACCAGCGTGTCGGAGTTCTCGCGCGCCCACTTGGCGATCACGAAGCCGGCCGAGGCCTGGTACGGGCCGATCACCTTGGTCGCCTCGCCCATGTCCTTGAGGCCGGCCTTCTGGGCGCGCAACGAGAACGGCGGGTTGAGCATGGTGGCGGCGAGCGTCTTGTCGGCGAGGAGCGCATCGACCCGCTTCATCGTCGCGCCGACCACCTGCACCTTGTAGTCCTTCTCGCGCTCGAGGCCGGCGGAGCGCAGGATCTCGTAGAGCTGGAACGCATAGGCCGTGTTGGTCGCGTCGACCGCGACGGTCTTGCCGCGCAGATCCTTGATGTCGGAAATGTCGGGCTGGACGAACAGCCGGTTCATGCCGTCGTCGCCGCCGACGACGATCTTGGCGTCGGCGCCGGCCATCTCGACCATGGCGACCGAATTGTCGGAGGCGGCGTGGACGACCTGGAAGCGCCCGTCGGCGAGGCCGTTGCGCAGCTCGTCCGAGTTCGGCGCGATCTTGATGTCGACCTCGAGCCCGCGCTTGGCGAACAGGCCCTGCGACTGCGCCGCGAACAGCGGCAGGTTCTGCATGCCAGCGAACACCATGATGGTGAGCTTGGTCTGCGCCGCGGCGGGCCCCGATCCGGCGATCAGGGCGGCGGTCGCGGCCGCGAGGGCGAGGGTTTTTGCGCGCATGAGGGCTCCTTGGCAGTCTTTCTCGTCGGGCTGGATGGAACATCGCAGGGGGGCGAGCAGGCGCACGTCGGCACCACCGCAAGGCGGTGCCGCGAAGCACGACACGATCAGGGCTGTCGAAGTGACGTCACGCGGAAGCCTCCCGGCGGGCGGATCTTGGTCGTCCGCCTCGCCGTCACTCTAGAGCGAAACCAGTGCGGCTGGGAATGCTCCGCGCACGCATGCGCGCTCTTTCGGGGCCGCGACCGGCGCATGACGCCATCCGAAACGCCGCCCTTCGTCGGGGCCGGCCGGGCGCCGGCACCGGCACCCGTCCATGTCACATGACATACAGAGCTGCGACGATGCCGCCGATCAGCACGATCAGGAAGATCGTGAACCAGAAGCCGAGGCGCTTCTCGATGTGCTCGCGGGCGACCGGCCCGTAACGCTGCAGCAGGAAGGCCGAGAGGAAAAAGCGCGCGCCCCGGGTGATCACCGAGAACAGCACGAACAGGAAGAAGTTGTAGCCGGCGAAGCCGGACGTGATCGTGACGATCTTGTAGGGGATCGGGGTGACGCCCTTGATCAGGATGATCAGCGAGCCCCACTTGGCGTAGGCCTCGCGAAACGCCTCGACCTTGTCGCCGTAGCCGTAGAGCGAGATCAGCCACAGGCCGACCGAGTCGTACAGGTAGGCGCCGATCGCATAGCCGAGAATGCCGCCCAGCACCGACGTGATGGTGCAGACCAGGGCGTAGTAATAGGCCTTGTCCGGGCGCGCGAGCGCCATCGGAATCAGCATGGTGTCGGGCGGAATCGGAAAGAACGAGCTTTCCGCGAACGACACCGTGCCGAGCGCCCAGGTGGCGTGCGGCTTGCCCGCGGCGCCGATGCACCAGTCGTAAAGCTTCCTCAACATGGCCGCCTGCTTAGCGGGGGCGGCCCGGAAAGTCCATGCGGCCCGGTCCGTCGCGGCCGCCGATCCGGTGAGGCCCGACGCCGCGGTCGACGCCGATCGTGCCCAGGACGCGTCACCTTCGCCGCGGCCGATCGCGGAAAACGGGTTCAACACGCCACGCCGGGGGATTATCTCTCCCCCATGCCCAGCTCCCCGCC
>NZ_NHSK01000257.1 GCF_016653355.1 Rhodoplanes elegans
GCGGCAAGAGCATCGGCGCGTCCGGCGGCGGCGGCACGACGACCACCACGACGACGACCTACAGTTATTATGCGAACTTCGCGGTCGGCCTGTGCGAGGGACTGATCGGGCGTGTCGGCCGCGTCTGGGCGGACGGCGAGGTGCTCGACCTCGGGACCGTCACGATGCGGGTCCATCGCGGCGACGAGGGACAGCCGGCCGATCCGCTGATCGTCGCGCGGCAGGGCGGGGCCGGCACGCCGGCCTATCGTGGGCTCGCCTATGTGGTGTTCGAGCGGCTACCGCTCGCGCCCTACGGCAATCGCATCCCGCAGCTCGCCTTCGAGCTGATGCGGCCGGTCGGCGCGCTCGAGCGCATGGTGCGGGCCGTCACGCTGATCCCGGGCACCACCGAGTTCGGCTACGCGCCGTCGACCGTGGTGCAGCTCCTCGGGCCCGGCCGCACCGGCGCCGAGAACCGTCACGTCCCGGTCGCCGGTGCCGATGTCGAGGCGGCGCTCGACGATCTGCAGGCGACGTGCCCGAACCTCTCCGAGGTCGCGGTCGTGGTGGCCTGGTTCGGCACCGACCTGCGCGCCGCGAGCTGCGAGATCCGCCCCGGCGTCGACTCCGCCGTCAAGCAGACGCATCCGCTCGTCTGGTCGGTCGCCGGGGTCGATCGTGCGAGCGCGCACCTCGTCTCGCTGGTCGCCGGGCGACCGGCCTATGGCGGCACGCCGTCCGACGACGCGGTGCGCGACCTGATCGCCGCGCTGAAGGTGCGCGGCCTGAAGGTGACGCTCTATCCGTTCGTGATGATGGACGTGCCGGCCGGCAGCGGCCGCCCCGATCCGTGGACCGGCGCGTCGTCGCAGCCGGCCTATCCGTGGCGCGGCCGCATCACCTGCGATCCGGCGCCGGGGCGACCCGGCTCGCCGGACGGCACCAGTGCCGCGCAGGGCCAGATCGACGCCTTCTTCGGGACCGGCGATCCGAACGCCTGGCGCTATCGTCGCATGGTGCTGCACTACGCCTCGCTCGCCGCCGCGGCCGGCGGCGTCGACGGCTTCCTGATCGGCTCCGAGTTGATCGGGCTGACGCGAGTGCGCAGCGCCTCCGGCGTCTACCCGGCCGTGAACGCGCTCGTCGCGCTCGCCGCCGACGTGAAGGCGATGCTCGGCGCCGGCACGGCCGTCACCTACGGGGCCGACTGGACCGAGTACGGCGCCCACGTGGTCGATGCGGCGGCGACCGAGGTGCGCTTTCCGCTCGATCCGCTGTGGGCGTCGCCGGCCATCGACGCGATCGGCATCGACTATTATGCGCCGCTCGCCGACTGGCGCGACACCGCCGGCCATCTCGACCGCGCGGTCGCCGACGACATTCACGACCGCGCGTATCTGGCCGCCAATCTGCGCCGCGGCGAGGCCTTCGACTGGTACTACGCGAGCGCCACCGATCGCACGGCGCAGGCCCGCTCGCCAATCACCGACGGCCTCGGCGAGCCCTGGATGTTCCGTCAGAAGGATCTTTGGAGCTTCTGGTCCAATCCTCATCACGAGCGCGTCGGCGGCGTGCGGCTGCCGACCGCGACCGCCTGGGTGCCGAAGTCGAAGCCGATCCGGCTGACCGAGGTCGGCTGCCCGGCGGTCGACAAGGGCGCCAACCAGCCGAGCGTGTTTCCCGATCCGAAATCCTCCGAGAGCGGCCTGCCGTGGTTCTCGACCGGACGCCGCGACGATCTGATTCAGCGTCGTCATCTCGAGGCGGTGCTGACGACGTTCGATCCGATCCATGGCGCGACGACCGTCGGCAACCCGATCTCGCCCGTCTATGGCGGCCGCATGGTCGATCCGGCGACCGTCACGCTGTGGACCTGGGACGCGCGGCCGTGGCCGCAGTTCCCGGCGGCGGCCGACGTGTGGAGCGACGGCCCGAACTGGGAGACCGGCCACTGGCTCACCGGCCGGCTCGGCGGCTGTCCGCTCGACGGGCTCCTGCACACGATGTTTGCCGACGCCGAGGTGACGGGCTGCGACCCGCGCCGGCTCGGCGACGGACCGGCCGGCTTCGTGATCGATCGGCCGATGATGCCGCGCGCCGCGATCGAGCCGCTCGCCGCCACCTTCGCGTTCGATGCGGTGGCGGACGGCCCGACCCTGGTGTTCCGTCCGCGCGGCGGGCCGCCGGTCGTCGAGCTCGGCGAGGACGATCTGGTCCAGCCGGAGGAGGGGGCGGCGACCCGGCTGGTGCGGGCGCAGGAAACCGAGCTGCCGGCCGCCGTCGCGCTCGGCTTCAGCGACGTCGACGCCGACTACCGCCGCGCCGCCGTGCCGTCGCGCCGGCTGGTCGGCGGCGCGCGTCGTCTCCTGCAGGCCGACCTCGCCGCCGTGATGGACCGGGCCGAGGCGGAGCGCCGCGCCGAGATCCGGCTCCAGGATCTGTGGGCGTCGCGTGAGACCGCGACCTTCGCGCTGCCGCCGTCGCGGCTCGCGCTGCTGCCTGGCGACGTCATCGGCCTCACGATCGCGGGCCGGCGGCGGCTGTTCGAGATCCGCGAGATCGTCGACGCGCAGAGCCGCACCGTGACGGCGCAGTCGATCGACCCGGAGGTGTTCGCGCTGCCGCTGGCGAGCCGCGCGCCGGCGGCGCCGGTGCTGCCCGATGCGGTCGGTCCCGCCGCGGTCGTGGCGCTCGATCTGCCGAGCCTGCCGGGCGATCCCGATACGGTGCTGGCCCGCATCGCCGTGTCGGCTTCGCCGTGGCCGGGCGCGCTCGCCGTGTGGCGCTCGTTCGACGGCGACGGCTTCGAGCAAATCGCCACCGCGACCGTTCCGGCCGTGATGGGCGAGACGCTCGATCCGGTGCCGGCCGGCCCGCCGTGGCGGATCGATCGGCACGGCGGCTTCCGGGTGCGGCTGGTGACCGGGGGGCTCGCGTCGATCACCGACGCGGCGCTGCTGGCGGGCGGCAACGCCGCCGTGCTGGTGGCGCCCGACGGCGGTTGCGAGGTGATCCAGTTCGGCGCCGCCGAGCTGGTCGCGGCGAGCACCTGGCGCGTGTCGCGGCTGCTGCGCGGCCAGGCCGGCAGCGAGCCCGCGATCCGCCCGCTCGCGGCCGGCGCGACCTTCGTCAAGCTCGACGACGTGCTGCGCACGGTCGCCCGCGGCACCGACATGATCGGCCGCACCATGACGCTGCGCATCGTCGCCGCGACCCGCTCCCACGACGACGCGAGCGCCGTCGTGCTCACGCTGACGCCGCAGCCGACCATGCTGCGGCCGCTCGCCCCGGTGCATGTCCGCGGCCGGCGGAGCGCCGCCGGCGTCACCATCACGTTCGTCCGCCGCACCCGCCGCGACGGCGACTCGTGGGACGTCGCCGAGGTGCCGCTCGGCGAGAGCGCCGAGGCCTGGGAGGTCGACATCCTGAACGGCGAGATGGTGGTGCGCACGCTCGCCGCGTCCGCGCCGACCGCGCTCTACGCGGCCGCCGACGAGCTCGCCGACTTCGGCAGCGCCCAGACGAGCCTCGCGGTGCGAGTCGTCCAACTCTCCGCCACGGTCGGCCGCGGCGTCGCCGCGACCGCCGTGCTCGCCGTCTGACCAATCCGAATCCACCCGGACATCGCCATGACCGAGACGCCCCATCTCGGGCTGCCGCTGATCGCGGCCGCCCAGGCTCAGAAGCACGTCACCCACAACGAGGCGTTGCACAGGCTCGACGCGCTGGTGATGCTCGCGGTCGTCGACCGCGATCTCGCGGCGCCGCCGGCGTCACCCGCCGCCGGCGCTCGTTATCTGGTCAAGGCGACCGGCAGCGGCGCCTTCGCCGGGCACGACGATGCGATCGCCCACTTCGTGGACGGCGGCTGGGAGTTTCATGACCCGGCGATCGGCTGGCTGTGCTGGATCGCCGACGAGGGCGTGCTGGTCGCCTGGACCGGCGCGGCCTGGCAGGCCGTCGGTGGCGGGGGTGGCGAAGGCGGCGGCGGGGGCGGCGAAGGTGAGATCGACGCGCTGCAGAATCTGACCCTGCTCGGCCTCGGCACCACGGCCGACGCGACCAATCCGCTCGCCGCCAAGCTGAACAACGCGCTGTGGACCGCCAAGTCCGTCGCCGAGGGTGGCAGCGGCGATCTCCGTTACAAGCTCTCCAAGGAGAGCGCCGCCAGGACGCTGTCGCTCCTGTTCCAGACCGCCTATGCGGGACGCGCCGAGATCGGGCTCGCGGGCGACGACGATCTGCGCGTCAAGGTGTCGCCGGACGGGACCACGTGGCTCGATGCGCTGGTCGTCGATCGCACGACCGGCGGCGTGGCCCTGCCGAACACGCGCCCGCCGTCGTTCCGCAATCGCATCGTCAACGGCGCCTTCGCCGTCAACCAGCGCGCCGTCTCCGGGACCGTGACGCTCGCGGCCGGCGCCTACGGTCACGACCGCTGGAAGGCGAGCGCGGGCGGCTGCACCTACACGTTCGCGACGACCGGCATCGACACCACGATCACGATCACCAGCGGCACGCTCTGTCAGGTGATCGAGGCCGCGCTGGTCGAGGGCGGGGTCTACACGGCGTCGTGGAGCGGCACCGCGCCGGCGCGCGTCTATCAGGGCGCCGCGTCCGGCGCCTATGCGGGCGGGCCGATCACCACGGCGGGGCTCGCGGCCGCGACCCAGACGACGATCGAGTTCGGCACCGGCACGCTGACCCGCGTGCAGCTCGAGCCCGGCGCGCTCGCCACGGCGTTCGAGCGGCGCGACGACGAGCTGCGGCGATGCTGGCGCACCTATTGGCGCTGGCAGCCGGGCGCGGCGTTCAAGTCGGTCGCCATCTTCTCGATCTATTCGAGCACCGAGGCCTACGGAAAGCTGTTCGATCTGCCGGTCGAGATGCTCGCCGTGCCGACCGTGTCGGTGTCGAGCCCGTCGCATTTCGAATGCTACGGCACCGCCGGGCAGACGCTCACCAGCATGCCGCTCGGCAGCACGACGCGGCGGACCATCGCCGGGTCGGTGTTCTTCGCGGCCTCGGCCGGAAACGCCGGCGTCGCCGCCATCATCAACACCACCAATGCGTCCGCCTGGATCGCCGCGAGCGCCGATCTGTAGCCGCGCCGCCGCCGTCGCCACGCGCCGAGGAGACCCGAGATGCCACCGACTCCCGAAACAACCGCTGCCGGCTATCGCGCCCTGTGGACGAAGGCCGCGATCGTGCCGGCCCGCCGCGACGACGCCGCGGCCGTCGCGGCCCGCATCCGCGCAGCGCAGGATCGTTACCTGCCGGTGGCGCGGGCGACCGGCGTGCCGTGGTGGATGATCGGCGCGCTGCACATGCGCGAGAGCAGCCTCAGCTTCGCCGGCCATCTGCACAACGGCGACAGCCTGAACGGCTACACGCGGCAGGTGCCGAAGGGGCGCCCGAAGGTCGGCCACGGGCCGCCCTTCGGCTGGACCGAGAGCGCGATCGACGCGCTCACGATGAAAGGGCTGCAGACCGTGACGGTCTGGTCGCTCGAGCGCGTGCTCTACGAGTGCGAGCGCTACAACGGCTGGGGCTATCTGGGGAAGGGGAACAGTCCCTATCTGTGGAGCTGGACGACCCTCTACGCGGGTGGAAAATACGTTCGTGATCACGTCTACGATCCGAACGCCGTCGACCGCCAGCCCGGCGTCGTCGCGATCTTCAAGGCGCTCGCCGCGGCCGGCGTCGTGATCACGAGCGGCCCGTCGCAGCCGGCGCCGCCGAAGGACGTGACCGACCGAGCGACGCGGCGGTCCCGCGCCGTGCGGAACGCGGGCGGTGGACTGGCCGCTGGTGGCGGCGCCGGTGAGACCGCGACGCAGACCGGCACCGTGCGGCCGGCCGACGCCGGGCCGGCCTTCCTGCATCCTGTTCTCACATGGTCGCTGATCGGCGTCGGTCTCGCGGTCGTCGTGGTCGCGGCCGCGATGATCGTACGCCGGACGGCGCTGATCGAGCGTGCCTGGACGGGCGACGTCGCGTCCCGGCTCGGTCGCGCCGTGCTGACGCTCACCCGGGAGGTCTGACATGGACTGGCGCGACATCGGCGGCCAGCTCGCGCGGGCGGGCGCCCCTATTCTCGGCAATGCGCTCGGCGGTCCGCTCGGCGGCCTGATCGGCCAGGCGATCGGCGGCGTCGTCGCCGACGCGCTCGGCACCGAGCCGACCGCGGAGGCGGTCGGCCGGGCGATCGAGACGACCCCGGCGCCGGAGCTGCGGGCGAAGCTCGCCGCGGCCGACGGCGAGGCGACGGCGCGCTGGCCGGCGCTCGCCGACATCGCCAGGGCCGAGGCCGAGCTGCAGGGTCGCGCGCTCGCCGAGACCAACGCGACCATGCGGGCCGAGGCGCTCGCCGGCGATCCGCTGCAGCGCTGGTGGCGGCCCGCCTATGCGTTCGAGCTGACGATCGAGTGCGCGGCGTTCTTCGCCGTGCTGATCTGGTCGCTCGGGCGCGGCGACGCCGGGCCGCTGAACGCCGCCACCAACGCGACCGGCCTCCTCACCCTCTACTGGGGCGCCCGCTTCGCCGTGCTCGGCGTCTACGTCAACGGGCGCACCCGCGAGAAGGAGGCGGCCACGACCGGCCAGCCGGCGCCGAGCGTCGTCGAGACGGTGGTCCGCGCCGTCCGGCGCCGCCGCTGAGCGGCCGGCCGCGCGATGCGGCCGGGCATTGAGAACCGCTGCGCCGTTCCTAGATTACGCCGGAGTGCCCCGTCCGAGCGCCGCCGGTCGGCTCTGTCGCCGTGCCGGCCGGGAGGCTACACTGCGGTGCTCCGGAGTCGCGGCGCGGTGCGGCGCGACGCGAGGATCGGCGGCGAGAATTCGGCGAGGCGAGGCATGAGGACGCGAGCACCGATGGTTGCGGTCGTCACGGCGGTCCTGTCCGCCGGCCTGGTCGCGTGGTCATTGCCCTGCATCGCCTCGGATCCCGAGCCGGGCTCCTTCGAGCCGCGTGCGGCCGAGCCGCGCGGGCCCGAGCCGGCCGCCGCCGAGACCAAGCCGGCGGCGCGGCCGCACGGGCTCGTGGTGCCGACCCGGACCGAGGGCGCCGCGGTGGGCAACGGCAACGGTGCCGTCACCGGCGCGACCGCCGCGACGGCGCCGGCCGGAGCGGCGGCCGCACCCGCCGGTCCGCGCTGTCTCACCCGGGCCGAGCAGCGCGCCCGCACGGCCGCCAAGCAGGTGGTGCCGCTCGCCAAGGCGGCGAGCGCCGTCAAGGCGCGCCACGGCGAGCTTCTGCGCGCCCGCCTATGCGAGCAGAACGGCCGTCTCGTCTACATGCTCACGGTGCTGCCGCGCGGCGGCAAGGTGGTGCGCGCCACCGTCGATGCCGGGACGGGAGCGCTGATCTCCGGACCGTGACCGCGACGGCTGCCGCTGCCGTCGATCGCGCCGGTGCGCACCGACGATGTTCCGAACCCCCGAGCCCCGTCCTTCCACCAAACCGAGCAACACGCTGCCGCCGCCGTCCGGCCCGCCCCCGCCGGCACCGGCATCCAGAGGACCGAGACCATGCGGCTCCTGGTCGTCGAGGACGATCCCGACCTCAATCGCCAGCTCGCCACCGCGCTGACCGACGCCGGCTACGTGGTGGACCGCGCCGCCGACGGCGAGGAGGGGCATTATCTCGGCGAGACCGAGCCCTACGACGCCATCATCCTCGACATCGGCCTGCCCAAGATGGACGGGCTCTCGGTGCTGGAGAGCTGGCGCCGCGCCGGCCGCGTGATGCCGGTGCTGATGCTCACCGCGCGCGACCGCTGGAGCGACAAGGTGCAGGCCTTCGACGCCGGCGCCGACGACTACGTGGCGAAGCCGTTCCATCTGGAGGAGGTGCTGGCCCGTATCCGGGCGCTGCTGCGCCGCTCGGTCGGCCACGCCAAGTCCGAGTTCCTGTGCGGACCGGTGCGGCTCGATTCTCGCACGGGGCGGGTGACCGTGGACGGCGCGCCCGTAAAACTCACCTCGCACGAGTACCGGCTGCTCTCCTATCTGATGCACCATTCGGGGCGCGTGGTGTCGCGCACCGAGCTGGTCGAGCATCTCTACGATCAGGACTTCGACCGCGACTCCAACACCATCGAGGTGTTCGTCGGCCGCATCCGCAAGAAGCTCGGCGTCGATGTGATCCAGACGGTGCGCGGCCTCGGCTATCTGCTCACGCCGCCCGAGGAGAGCCGGTCGTGACATCTGTCATCAAGCGGGGCATGACGATCAGCCCGTCATGGCCGGGCTCGTCCCGGCCATCCACGTCTTCACGCGGCCTGCGGTCGCGCCGTGGATGCCCGGCACAAGGCCGGGCATGACGACGCCGGGGTACGGGGATCCGAACTAGATGCGCGCCAACTCGCTCGCGCTGCGCCTCTTCCTCTCGGCCACGGCGTGGACCGTGATCATCCTGCTCGCCACCGGCATCAGCCTGTCGTCGCTGTATCGCCAGGCCGTGGAGCGCTCGTTCGACCGCCGACTCGGCGTCTATCTGCGCACCCTGGTGGCCGAGGTGGCGGCGCCCGAGGAGGGGTCCGACCGCGGGCCGCTGTCGCTCGGCGAGCCGCTGTTCGAGCTGCCGCTGTCGGGCTGGTATTGGCAGATCACCCGGCTCGGCGCGCAAAAGCCCGAGACCCGCTCGTCGCGCTCGCTGTGGGACCAGACCCTCCCGCATCTCTCCGAAAGCCTGCCGCCCGGGCCGGACGGCAGCCGGCGCTCCTACGTGCCGGGCCCCGAGGACCAGCGGCTGCGGCTGGTCGAGCGGACCGTCGATCTCGGCGACGAGGGCCGCTTCCTCGTCTCGGTCGCCGGCGATCCGCAGGAGATCGACGAGGAGACGCGCTCCTTCGACAACGCCCTCGCCATCACGTTCGTGATGCTGGCCGCGGTGCTGCTGCTGATCACGATGTTCCAGGTGCGGTTCGGCCTCGCGCCGCTGAAGCGCATCTCCGAGAGCCTCGCCGCGATCCGGGCCGGCCGCAGCGAGCGGCTGGAGGGCGAGTTTCCGGACGAGATCGAGCCGCTGGCGCGCGAGACCAACGCGCTGATCGAGGCCAACCGGGAGATCGTCGAGCGCGCCCGCACCCATGTCGGCAATCTCGCCCATGCGCTGAAGACGCCGTTGTCCGTGGTCGTCAACGAGGCGGCGACGCGCGGCGACGACGATCCGCTCGCTAGAAAAGTGCGCGAGCAGGCGGCGATCATGCGCGACCAGGTGGCCCGCCATCTCGAGCGGGCGCGGCTGTCGGCCCGCCTCACCGTGGTCGGCACCGTCACCGAGGTGAAGCCGGTCGTCACGGCGCTCGCCCGCACCATGGAGAAGCTGCATCACGACCGCGGCCTCGTCATCGACGCCGACGTGCCGGAGACGCTGCGCTTCGTCGGCGAGCGGCAGGACCTCGAGGAGATGGTCGGCAACCTGGTCGACAATGCCTGCAAATGGGCGCAGGGGCGCGTCGCGATCGAGGCGCTGCCGGCGCCGTCGCCCGACCGGCGCGCCGGCGCCGGCCTGCGCATCGTCGTCGACGACGACGGGCCGGGCCTCTCTGAGGCCGAGCGCGAGCAGGTCGCGCGGCGCGGCAAGCGGCTCGACGAGACCAAGCCGGGCTCCGGCCTCGGCCTGTCGATCGTCACCGAGCTCGCCGGCCTCTACGGCGGCAAGCTTACATTATCGGCGGCCCCGATCGGCGGCCTGCGCGCCGAGCTTCTGTTGCCGGCCGGGTGAGCAGGCGACCGCCCGTCATTCCGGGGCGCACCGAAGGTGCGAACCCGGAATCCAGCGACTTGCTCCGAATCCGTAGGTGGATTCCGGGTTCGCCGCTGCGCGGCGCCCCGGAATGACGGTGTGGCCGTGTGACCCGCCATCCCTGCATCGCTTCGATGCGGCGGCGTGCGGCCTCGCCGGCGCCGCGGCCTGCTAGGCTGCGCCTTTCGCCTCGTCGCCCGCAAGAAAAGAAACACGGAGAGACGCGCCATGAGCGAGACCCTCGGCCACAGCCTGCGCGGCCGCATTCCCTATCAACCGATCCATCGGCGGCCCGCCTTGAAGCTGCCCGGCGGCGCCCGGGTCGCCGTGTGGACGATCGTCAATGTCGAGAACTGGCTCACCGAAGGAGCGATGCCGCGCGCCGTGCTGCCGCCGCCGATGGGGCAGCCGCTGTTGCCGGACGTGCCCAATTGGGCCTGGCACGAGTACGGCAACCGGGTCGGCTTCTGGCGCTTCCTCGACGCGCTCGAGGCGCGCCGCCTGAAGGCGACCTTCGCGGTCAACGGCATCGCCTGCGAGACCTATCCGGAGATCTGTGCGGCGGCGCGGGACGCCGGCTGGGACTTCATGGGGCACGGCTTCGTGCAGCGTCCGATGCACAAGCTCGACGACCAGCGCGCCGCCATCCGCAAGACCGTCGAGACCATCAAGGCCTTCACCGGCAAGCCGCCGCGCGGCTGGGAGAGCCCCGGCCTCACCGAGACCGACGAGACGATCGACATTCTCGCCGAGGAGGGGATCGAGTACGTCGCCGACTGGGTGCTGGACGACCAGCCGGTGCCGATCGCGACGCGGTCCGGACGGGTGGTGTCGGTGCCCTACACGGTCGAGGTCAACGACGTCGTGATCAGCGCCGTGCAGCAGCAGCCCTCCGACGAGATCCTTCGCCGCGGCCGTGATCAGTTCGACCGGCTCTATCAGGAGGGCGCGACGACGCCGCGCGTGATGGCGATCGCCATCCACCCCTACCTCACCGGCGTGCCGCACCGGATCAAGTATCTCGAGGCGCTCTACGACTACATCCTCGGCCACGGCAATGTGGTGATGTGGACGGGGGCGGAGATTCTCGACTGGTACAAGACCCAGGTGCCGGCGTAGCGGATGCGCGGACGCTGCCCTTCCTCCGCTCATGCCCGCGCAGGCGGGCATCCAGGGCCACACGGCGTGTCGCCCCTGGGTCCCCGCCTTCGCGGGGACGAGCGGAATTCGGGGCTAATCAAACGCTCTCGTCAACGCTTGAATGCGCGTCGCACTCGTCCGCGATACGCCGGCCCTCACTCCTGCCGGTCGGCCGTGTCGATGGTGATGCGGCCGCCGGCGACGCGGGAGACGCAGGTGCAGAGCTTGGCGTTCGACGCCTTCTCGGCGTCGCTGAAGAACACGTCGCGGTGGTCGACCGTGCCGTCGACCGCGAGGATCGGCAGGGCGCACAGGCCGCACTCGCCCTTGCGGCAGTCGGAGATCATGGCGACGCCGGCCGCCTCCAGCGCGTCGAGCATGGTGCGGTTCGCCGGCACGACGATTTCCTTGCCGAGCCGCGGGATCGCGACCGTGAACGGCACGGTCGGGAAGCGGCCGCTGCAGCCGAAGGTCTCGAAGCGCAGGTTCTCGGGCCGCCGGCCGCTCGCCTGCCAGGCGTGCTTGGCTGCCTCCAGCATGCCGATCGGGCCGCAGACATAGAGTTCGCCGTCGGGCGCGAGCCCGGCGATCGCGGCGGCGAGGTCGACCCGGCCGCCGGTCTCGCTGGTGATCACGGTCAGCCGCTCGCCGAGCGCCTCGCGCAGCTCGTCGACGAGGGCGAGGTCGGCGGCGCGCCGCGCCGCGTAGACGAGCCGCATCCGTGCGCCGGCGCGGGCGAGCGCGGTCGCCATCGTGTAGATCGGCGTGATGCCGATGCCGCCGGCGACGAGCAGATAATCGGGCCGGCCGGTGCCGAGCGGGAAGGTGTCGTGTGGCCCGGTGAAGGAGAGGCGCGCGCCGGGCGCGAGCGTCCACATGTAAGCCGAGCCGCCGCGCGACTGCGGCAAAAGCTTCACGGCGATCCGGTAGAGGCCGTCCGCACACGCCCCGACGATCGAGTAGGAACGGGTGTCCGGGCGCTCTTCGATCCGCACCGTCAGGTCGAGATGGCTGCCGGGCGGCGGCGGCGTGAAGATCGCCGGCTCGATCTCGAACAGCCGGATGTCGGGCGTGAGGTCGCGGGTGGCGCGCAGGACGCCGGTCTGCTGGTCGGTTCGCGCGAGCATGACGTCACTCCGCCGCCTGGCTCGGGACCGCCCGCGGGCCGGCCTGCTCGGCGTCGAGCATGCGGTCGATGAGCTGACGGGCCCACAGGGCGCCGGCGTCGATGTTGAGATTGTAGAACGGCATGCGCGGATTGCGGTCGATCGCCTTCTGCTGCGCCTCGAGCACCACGTGGTCCTGGTCGTAGACGCCCTTGCCGTCGTTGACGTGGCCCTTCTGGATCGCCCGCGTCAGCTCGTGATCGTCGCGGCGGAAGTTGCGCACGAAGTTCCAGTGATAGTGGCAGCTCGTCTCGGTCTCCGGCGTGATCGCCGCGAGGAAGCAACCGTTGACGCCCTGCGAGCGATCCCCCTCGCGCGCGCCGGTGCCGGTCGGCGCCACGCCGACGTCGCCGGCGATCACCGAGGGCGCCTGGAAGTGGATGATCTGCCAGCGGTCGACATTGCCGGGCTTGCCGAGCAGCTTGGCCCAGAACGGCGGCGCCTCGATGTCGATCATCCAGCGCGTCACGGTCGCGCGACGGTCCGAATGGGTGACGTCGAACGGGCTCTCCAGGATGGCGTCGTGGCCGATGCTGCCGGCATGCACATAGGTCTCGTGCGTCAGGTCCATCAGATTGTCGATGACCAGCCGGTAGTCGCATTTCAGCGAATAGAAGGTGCCGCCCTCGCCGACCCAGTCGGTGCCGTCGTTCCAGTGGAAGTCGGGAATCGTCGCCGGATCGGCGAGCGCCGGGTCGCCCGGCCACACCCACACCAGCCGGTGGCGCTCGGCGACCGGATAGGCGTGCACGCAGGCCGACGGATTGATGGTCTTCTGTGCCGGCATGAAGGTGCAGCGGCCGTCGCCGTCGAAGACGAGGCCGTGATAGCCGCACACCACCTGGTCGCCGTCGAGGCGGCCGAGCGAGAGCGGCAGCAGCCGGTGCCAGCAGGCGTCCTCCAGCGCGGCGACGCGGCCGTCGGAGCGACGGTACAGCACCATGTCCTTGCCGCAGACGGTGCGGGCCGACAGCGCGCGGCCGATCTCGTGGGTCCAGGCGGCGGCGTACCAGGCATTGAGCGGGAACGGGCGACGGGGCGCGGCGGCGCCGGGGGTGGCGTGTGTCGTCATCGGGCGTTTCCTGGTGGTGTTCGTTGTTTGGACTAATGCTAGGCGGCGGGGCACGGCCGAGGCCAGAGGAAAGATGCCCACGATTCCGGTGGGACCGCCCGGGCGGCCCAACAAGGCCTTGCGAGATCGGAGAAGGTGGGCAGTCGCCCACTGCGACCGCCTGTCGCAGCGCGGATCGCAAGCCGCGGTCGAAGCGGTGTTTCGGCGTCATGTCACCGACGATTTGGTCTGCTGGATGGTGCGCGGCGGTGGACCGGAGGGCCGCCCCGGTCGTATCACCCGCCGATTCCCATGACCCACTGCCTTGCCAAGGCTTCAGCGAGACCCTCCGGATGACCGAGACGACCCCGCACCCTTCGAAGCCGCTGCCGAAGGCGCTGCGCCCCCTGCCGATGCTGATCTTCAGCTCGCGCTGGCTGCAGCTGCCGCTCTATGTGGGCCTGATCGTCGCCCAGGGCGTCTACGTGGTGCTGTTCCTCAAGGAGCTGTGGCACCTCGTCACCCACTCGTTCGACTTCAGCGAGCTGCAGATCATGCTGGTGGTGCTCGGCCTGATCGACGTGGTGATGATCTCGAACCTGCTCATCATGGTGATCGTCGGCGGCTACGAGACCTTCGTGTCGCGGCTCGGCCTCGAGGGCCATCCGGACCAGCCGGAATGGCTCTCACACGTCAATGCGAGCGTGCTGAAGATCAAGCTCGCGATGGCGATCATCGGCATCTCGTCGATCCACCTGCTGCGCACCTTCATCGAGGCCGGTGCGCTCGACTCCGGGCGCGGCACCCTCACCGCGACGGGCGTGATGTGGCAGACCATCATCCACTGCGTCTTCATCCTGTCGGCGATCGGCATCGCCTGGGTGGACCGCCTGAGCCAGCCGCCGAACGGCGTGCATCATTAGCCCCAGTCATTCCGGGGCGCGGCGAAGCCGCGAACCCGGAATCCAGCGGCGGATTCCGCGGTCGGGGTTGGATTCCGGGTTCGGCGCTGCGCGCCGCCCCGGAATGACGAGCTCGGCGACTATCAGATCCGCCGCAGCGGGTTGGTCAGCGCGAGCGCGAGGCCGCCGAGCGTGAAGCCGGCGATGCCGAGGAAGACCACCCGGAAGGCGTCGCGGATGTCGCCCTGCACGGCGGCGAGCCGCTCGGGCGGCAGGCTCGCGGCGGCGTCGCGGCCGCGCTGCGCCAGCCCGGAGAAGACCGCCAGCGCCTCCGGATTGTGGAGCGCCAGCCAGCCGAACAGCAGCGTCGCGATCACGGCGGTGCCGAGCCCGGCCCCGATCGAGCGCGAGAACTGCACGGAGCCCGCCGCCTCGCCGAGCCGGCCGGGTCCGGCGGCGCTCTGCACCGTCACCTGCACGACCGCCATCACGGTGCCCATGCAGGCGCCGTTCCAGAACATCATGCCGCCGAGCGCCGTGATCGACAGGTCGTTGGCGAAGATCGCCAGCACGACCAGATTGACGGCGGCGAGCCCGAGACCGATCGAGGGGAACACGGTGGTGTAGCCGGTGCTCGCCATCAGCCGGCCGGTGAGCAGCGAACCGGTGCCGATCCCGATGGTGAGCGGCACCAGCACGAGACCCATGGTCGACGGCGAGGCGCCGCGCACGACGCCGAGATAGACCGGCAGGAAGGTGATCAGCGAGACCAGCGCGCCACCGTGGAAGGCCGCCATCGCGTCGGCGCGCCAGATCGCAGGCTGCTTGAGCAGACCGAGCGGGATCAGCGGCGAGGGCGTGCGGCGCTCTTGCAGGATCAGCAGCACGAGGCTGAGCGCCGCCGCGGCGAGCAGCGCCGCGGCGAACGGCAGGGCCGAGAAGTTCGCCCGCTGCACCTGCTCGAGCGACAACAGCGTCGTCGTCACGAAGGCGGCGAACAGGATCAGCCCGAGCGGATCGGACGCCCACGCAGTCCGCTCGACCTTGCGGACCGGCAGGCGCAGCACGAGCCCCATCGCCAGCACGGCGATCGGCAGGTTGACCAGGAAGATCGAGCGCCAGCCGAAATGCTCGGTGAGGACGCCGCCGACCACCGGGCCGAACGAGTTCGCCGTGACGGCGACGCCGGCGAGCCAACCCTGATAGCGGGCGCGCTCGCGCGGCGGCACCGCCTCGCCGACCAGCGCCTGCGACAGCGTCATCAGCCCGCCGCCGCCGAGCCCCTGCAGGACGCGGGCGAGCGCCAGCGTCTCGATGGTCGGCGCGGCGGCGCACAGGAGCGACGTGACCAGGAACACGCCGAGCGCCACCAGCAGGAGCCGGCGCCGGCCGAAGGCGTCGCCGAGCCGCCCGTACACGGGCGCCGCGACCGTGGCGGCGATCAGATAGGCGATCACCACCCAGGGCGCGCGCTCGATCTGCCCGGTCGAGGCGGCGATCGCCGGCAGGGCGGTCGCCACGATCGTCTGATCGACCACGGCCAGGAACATCGGCAGCATGATCGACGGGAAGATCAGCTTGAACGGGGTGCCGGCGGGCGTCGGCGCGGCCGGCTGAGGGGCGGACG
>NZ_NHSK01000258.1 GCF_016653355.1 Rhodoplanes elegans
TTTCTTACAGCCGCGCCGACCCGATCCCGTGGTTCACGCCGGCCCCAGCGTCACCTGCACGTCGCGCGGCTTGGCCGTGTAGGGCGCCGAGGTGACCAGCACGCGGGCGCCGGCGGTCGCGTAGGCGGCGGCGTTGTCCGGACCGATGCCGCCGGCGGCGGCCACGATGGTCGCCGGCGCGGCGTTCTTCAGCGCGGCGACCAGGGCCGCGATCGCCTCCGGCGAAAACTTCTCCGCCTGGATCACGTCGGCGCCCGCCTGCGCCCAGGCGAGGCCCTCGTCGAGGCCCGCGACCTCGACCACGACCTTCTTCTCCGGCACGGCGCGTCGCAGCCTTGCGACGATCTCGGCCGGCGCGACGTCCTTCAGGAATCGCCGGTGCTCCTCGAAGACGAGGAGAGTCTCGGACAGGCCGAGCCGGTGCGGCACCGCGCCGCCCGCCATGATCGCCTTGATCGACAGCGCCTTCGCGCCCGGCACGGTCTTCCGCGTGCAGGCGATCGCGATATCGGGCGCGACGGCGCGCGCCGCCGCGACGATCGCCCGCGTCGTCGTGGCGATGCCCGAGGCGATCTCCAGGAGCGTCTGCGCCACCTTCCAGGCGCGATGCAGCGCCCCGGCCGGGCCGCGCGCCTCCAGGATCGGGTCGCCGGGCGCCAGGGCCGCCCCGGAGCCGGCGAGCAGCGTGACGGCGGCGCCGGAGCGCTCCACCAGCCGCGCCGCCTCCTCGGACAGCGCCACCACGAGACGATCGCGCGCCGCCAATGTCATGCGGGCCGGTTGTCCGGAGATCCCCAGCGCGTGCGTGGTCAGGTCGCCGAACGGCACGTCGTCGGCCAGCAGCGCATCGAGGACGTGGTCGGGCAGGGCGGTCGGCAAGGCGGCGGGCAGCATGACGAGCATCTCCAAGTGCGCCTTCACGGGCGCCGGCGCGACGGGCGCCGCGCGCTTGCTGTCCTATATCGAAAATGATACAGGATTCCAGCCTCGTCCGGTGCCGGGCCGGCCGCGACGGCACGGTTCGCTGCGCCTGTGGTGCAGCGTTTTTGCGAGGACACCAAGATGAGAATTTCGGCCCGCAACGTGATCGAGGGCACGGTGCTCAAGGTGCTCAAGGGCGCCACCACGGCGCATGTCCGGCTCGACATCGGCGGCAGCGTGATCACGGCCTCGATCACCAACGAGGCGGTCGACGAGCTCGGCCTCGTGGTCGGCGGCAAGGCCTACGCCGTGATCAAGGCCTCCGACGTGATGATCGGGGTCTGATCAGCCGCCCCGCCGGCCGCTCGCGCTGCGCTGCTGGAGCGCCCGGCCGTACGGGCGGCGCTGCTGTCACGTGCAGCTAACGGGACATCGCTTTCTGCCGCCGCGCCCAGAACCACGCCGACACGGCGACCGGCACGCCGAGCCCGAGCCAGGAGACGAGGTCGAGGAGGCCGTCGCCGACCAGCGCGGCGAGGAGGCCGGCCGTGCTGACGAGCGCGATGGCGATCGGCCACGACCAGATGCGGGCCGTGGAGTCACGTCGGCCGGACGCGCGGCGGGAGGCACGGCTCGGCCGAGCCACCGCGCTGCTGCGGTGTGCGGCGGTCATTCGGCGGGCTGCGTCGACGACGCCGACGGAATCGCGTCGGGGGAGGCGATCCGGCGGGCACCGACCCGCGAGCGGCGGCGCGCCACCCACAGCCAGAGGCCGGTCGAGAGCACCACGATCGTGATCAGGTCGAGCACGGCCCAGAGAATCTTCAGAGGCATGCCGCCGTAGTCGCCGAAATGCAGCGGCTGCGAGACGAGCAGCGCCGTGAGGTACCAGGGCAGCTCGCGGGTCGCCGTGACGGTCGCGGTCTCGCCGTCGACCAGCACGGGCGTCATCAGCCGCGAGGTGAGGGGCGCCTCGCCGCGCATGAACACGACGAAGTGGTGCTGGTCGGTGTAGTAGGGCGCCTTGGGGAAGGCCATGAAGAACGTCGTCTTGCCGGGTGTCGCGGCGCGCGCCGCGTCGACGGCCGCCTGCACGGAGCCGTGCTGGTCGAGCGGCGGCTTGCCCGCATAGGGCCGCACCATCTCGGCGAGCTCGGTCTTCTGCCACAGGCCGATCATCAGCTCGGCGAGCGTGTTGATCGTGCCGGTGAGGCCGACCACCAGGGCCCACACGATGGTGACGACGCCGAGCAGATTGTGGACGTCGAGCCAGCGCGCCCGCGACGACGTCGCCCGCACGGTGCCGAAGTCGAGGCGGCGCATGAACGGCGCGTAGAGCACGACGCCCGAGACGATCGCGGCCGCGAACAGCAAGCCCATCGCGCCGAGGAAGAGCTTGCCCGGCAGCCCGGCGAACATGTCGACATGGAGCTGCAGCATCACGTGCATGAAACCGCCCGGCGCCGGCTGGCCGAGCACCTGCGCGGTGCGGCCGTCGAGCGTGACCAGGCGGTTCTCCTCCACGGGCGACGTGTAGGTCGGCGACACGACGACATGGACCAGCGCGGCGTCGTCGCGGTCCCACACGACGTAATGCGGCACGTAGCCGGGATAGCGCGCGACGCCGGCCGCGACGACCCGGTCGAGATCCGCCATCGGCGTGCCGGCCGGCAGCGCCGCGGGCTCCGCCGTTTCACCCGTGAGATGCTCGATCTCGTGGTGGAAGATGAGCGGCAGCCCGGTGATGCACAGCATCAGCAGGAACACGGTCGAGATCAGGCTCGTCCAGGTGTGGACGCGCGACCAGATCTTCACGGCCCGCGGCGTCATCGCGCGGATCCGGGGGAGTCGGGGGTGATCTCCGTCATGCTCCGCCCGTAGCACGAGCGAGCGGAGCCGAACAATCGCCGGCGTCGCGTGACCGATCAGTTCGAAGCGATTCCAAGATTGGAATCGTTCAGATCAGATCATGGGCATGGCGCCGGCCGTGCTCAGCACGCGGCGGCGAGCTGCGCGCGCAGATGCGGGTACTTCTCGGTGAGCAGCGAGCCCGTGTAGTAGGTCGGCTGGAACGCAGGCTGGGCGCGGATCGCGTCGAGCCAGGCGCCGACCGCCGGCCGCGTGTCCCACAGATGCGCCAGTCGGATGTCGTCCATCCGCACGATGACGGGCATCACCGAGATGTCGGCTAGCGTCGGCGTCGTGCCTTGCAGGAACGGGCCACCGCTCGCCGCGATCGCGTCGGCCATGCGCACCACGGTCTGCTCGAGCTTCTTCAGCGACAGATCCATGTCGGCCTGCGGGAAGCCGGTGCGGCCCATCGACAGCAGGAACTCGCGGCGCAGGGGCTTGGAGTCCGCCATCGCCCGGAACGCCTCCTCGCTCATCGCTTGGAAGTGCGGCAGGAAGGCGAGGTTGTAGCTCGGCACCCGGATCCCCGGCGCCGGAACCTCGTCGATGAACCGCATCAGCGACCGCATTTTCGCGCGCGCCACCGGATCTTCCGGAACGAACTGCGGCGCGGCCGGAAACACCTCCTCGACATATTCCATGATCACCGAGGAATCGATGATCACGGCGCCGTCGTGAACGAGCGTCGGCACCACCCCGTTCGGGTTGAGCGCGAGGTACTCCGGCTTCAGCTGGTCGCCGGCGAACAGATCGAGCCGATGCTCCGTGAAGGCGAGGCTCTTGGCGTTCAGTACGAAGCGCACGCGCTGGCTGCAGGTCGATTGCGGCGCGTTGTAGAGGGTCAGGGCCATCGGCGTTCTCTCCCGCGAGTGTTTTTATCGGTCGGGAGGCTCGCAGGGGAGCCGGGACGGCGTCAAGCACGCGGTATCAGATCATGGGCCGATCACTCGCTCCGTTCGTCCCCGCGACGGCGGGGACCCAGGGGCGGCACGGCGCGTCGCATCTGGATGCCCGCCTGAGCGGGCATGAGCGGAGAGGGGGGGGCGAGGCCGGTCGAGACGCCGAGCGATCGGGGTGACGCGCTACCGCCGGCCGCGGCGCTGCGGCAGCGTCACCTCGAAGGTGAAGCGGTCGGCGCGGGCCAGCGTGCGGCCGATCAGCGTGGGCGCGCCCGTCTTGGTCGCCATCGTGTAGTCGACCCGCATCATCGGCGAGCCGGCCGGCAGGCCGAACCGGGAGGCGTTCTCCTCCGGCAGCGCCGTGGCGGAGAACTCGCAGCGCAGGTTCTCGACGTCGAACTTGCGCTCCTTCAGGAGCGGGAAGATGAACCGCTCCGACAGTCCGGTCCGCAACTGCTTGGCGAGCCGCGGCCGGAACCACCACGCATGCAGCGCCACCGGCTCGTCGTTGGCGAAGGTGAGCTTCTGGTGGACGAACAGGCGCGCGCCGCGCGGCACCCGCAGACGGGCGGCGATGTCGTCGTCGGCCTCCACCTCGGTGAAGCCGATCTCCTCCAGCCGCGGCGTGAAGCCGGCGCGGGCGATCTCGTCGCCGATCGAGCGGTCGGGATCGCCGGCGAGCACGCGGTGGATGCGCGGCTTCTCCTTGACGAAGACGCCGAGGCCCTGGTGGCCACGGATCAGCCCCTCGTAAGTGAGCTCGGTGAGGGCGCGCCGCACCGTGATGGCGCTGACCTCGAACTCCTCCATCAGCTCGCTGAGGCTGGGCAGGCGCTCGCCCGGCGGATAGGTCCCGCGGGCGATGCGTGTGCGCAGCGCCGAGGCCACGTCGTGATACAGGAAGGAGCGGCGAGTATTACGCATTGTGATAAAACTTCGAGGCCGTCGGGATAGCGCGACCGAAAGTGCTCGGCATCGGACGGCTGGCGAGCGAATCGCGCCGTCACATGTTCACGACGGCTAGTTCTTCGCACGCCGAAGGGCCGCCTGTCGATTGCACTTTCGCGTTTTTACCCGATTCTGTGTGCACGGCCGCCATGCGCGGCCGCTCCAGGACGAACACGCGCGGCTTACTCGCCGGAGCTGCGGAACAGTCGACGGCCCTCGGCGCGCCGCGCCAGGATGTCCGCCGTGTCGGAGCCGAGCGTCGGCGACGCGGCGGTGTAGGCGAGCGGCGTGCGCGACAAGAAGATCGGCGTGCGCACCCCCGGCACGTGGCCGGCCTCGGTCGCCGGGGCGGGCAGGTCGAGCTGCAGGCCGCGCGCCACCACCTGCGGATCCGAAAACACCTCGGCGACGTCGTGGATCGGTCCGGCCGGCACGCCGACCGCCTCGAGGGCGGCGAGCAGATCGTCGCGGCGGTGCTGCGCGGTGAGTTGAGCGATCGCGGCGGTGAGGCCGGCGCGCTCGGCGACGCGGCCGGCATTGGAGGCGTAGCGCGGATCGGCAGCGAGCTCGGGTGCCTTCAGCACCTCGCAGAACCGCCGGTACTGGCCGTCGTTGCCGACCGCGACGACGAGATGGCCGTCGGCGGCCGGGAAGACCTGATACGGGACGATGTTGGGGTGGGCGTTGCCCATCCGGGTCGGCGAGCGGCCGGAGACCAGATAGTTCAGCGCCTGGTTTGCCAGCACGCCGACCATCGAGTCGAGCAGTGCCATGTCGATGTGCTGGCCGAGGCCGGAGCGCTCGCGCTCGATCAGCGCCGCCTCGATGGCGACCGTTGCGTAGAGGCCGGTGAAGATGTCGGCGAAGGCGACGCCGATCTTCATCGGCTCGCCGTCGGGCGCGCCGGTGAGATGCATGATGCCGCCCATCGCCTGGATCAGATAATCGTAGCCGGCCCGCGCGGCGTACGGCCCGGTCTGGCCGAAGCCGGTGATCGAGCAGTAGATCAGCCGCGGATTGATCGCCTTCAGGCTCTCGTAGTCGAGGCCGTGACGCTTGAGGCCGCCGAGCTTGAAGTTCTCGATCAGCACGTCGGCCTCGCGCACCAGCGCGAGCACCAGGTCGCGGCCCTCCGGCGTCTCGAAGTCGGCCTCGACCGAGCGCTTGCCGCGGTTGGTCGAGTGATAATAGGCGGCCGCGCCGCGGTTCGCCGCGCTGGTCGCCGTGTCCCCGTCGTCGCGGCGCTCCGGCACGAAGGGCGGGCCCCAGGTGCGGGTGTCGTCGCCGACCTCCGGACGCTCGATCTTGATCACCTCGGCGCCGAGATCGGCGAGGAGCTGGCCGGCCCACGGCCCGGCGAGAATGCGGGCGAGCTCGAGGACACGGACGCCGGCGAGAGGGGGGCGGGGCTCGGTAGCAGGAGACATGTGACGCACGCGATGACGGATTTCGGGCGGGTGTGCTAGCAAGGAAGCAGATTCCTCGTGCCGAGGCGAGCCCGATCCGGGCCGCCTCCGGCCGGAGACATTGCACCGACCCGCCCCGCTCCTTCGGGCGACCTTCGAACCGCGGACCTCTCCATGACGGACCTCCCGACCGGCCCGATCGCCCTCCATGTCTCCGGCTTCGGGACGCCGCTCGTGCTGCTGCACGGGCTGGGCTGCGACCACCGGTCGTGGGACTTCGCCGCGCCGTTGGCCGATCGCTTCCGGCTCGTCTCCTACGATCTGCCGGGCCACGGCGCGACCCCGGTGCCGGCCGAGCCCTATACGGTCGAGGATCTCGCCCAGCAGCTCGCCGACCTGTTCCGCGCCCAGCGCATCGGGCGCGCCCACGTCGTCGGCATGTCGCTTGGCGGGCTGGTCGCCCAGCACTTCGCCGCGCATTTTCCGGCACTGGTGGATCGGCTCGTGCTGATCGACACGATCCCGCGCTACACGGCGGAGATGCGGGAGGCCTGGCTGGAGCGCGCCGCCGCGGCACGCGCCGGGGGCGTCGCGTCGCTCACCGAGGGGCTGCTGCCGAACTGGTTCTCGCCCGCCGCGATCGCCGCGGATGGCGCCGGCGTGCGCTATTTCCGCGCGGCGCTGGCAGGATGCCCCACCGAGGGCTATGCGCTCGCCTGCGAGGCGCTCGCCGCCGCCGATCTTCTCGCCGAGGCGAGCCGCATCGCGGCGCCGACCCTGATCCTGTGCGGCAGCGACGATCGGACCCCCTTCGTCGAGGGGGCGCACTGGCTCGCCGGCACGATTCCGCACGCCCGCGTGGTCGAGATCCCCGGCACCCGCCACGCCGCCGTGCTGGAGCGCCCCGATCTGGTCCTGCCGCAGCTGCGGGAGTTTCTGACGGGCGGGTGATTTCGCTTTCTATCCGACGGTCGGCGACAACAAGCGTCGGTGCAAGAGCAGCCCCCCAC
>NZ_NHSK01000259.1 GCF_016653355.1 Rhodoplanes elegans
CCGATCCGACTGGAGCCCCCGATGCCGACCGCCCCCCGCCCTCTCGCCATGGTGACCGGTGCCTCGACCGGCATCGGCTTCGAGCTCGCCCGCGTCTGCGCCCGCAACGGCTACGACCTGATCGTCGCGGCCGACGAGCCGCGCATCCACAACGCGGCCGAGAATTTCCGCGAGCTCGGCGCTGGCGTCGAGGCGATCGAGGCCGATCTCGCGACCCGCGAGGGCGTCGACCGCCTCCATGCCGCGGCCGGCGGACGGCCGATCGACGCGCTGCTCGCCAATGCGGGTCGGGGCCTCGGCCACGGCTTCCTCGACCAGCCGTTCGAGGACGTCCGTCGGGTCATCGACACCAACGTGACCGGCACGATCGATCTGGTGCAGAAGGTCGCCCGCGACATGCGGGCGCGCGGGCGCGGCCGCATCATGCTGACCGGCTCGATCGCCGGCTTCATGCCGGGCACCTACCAGGCCGTCTACAACGGCACCAAGGCGTTCATCGACTCGTTCTCGTTCGCGCTGCGCAACGAGCTGAAGGACACCGGCGTCACCGTGACGTGCCTGATGCCCGGCCCGACCGACACCGAGTTCTTCGAGCGCGCCGGCATGATGGACACCAAGGTCGGCACCGCGCCGAAGGACGATCCCGCCATGGTGGCCGAGACCGGCTTCCAGGCGATGATGAAGGGCGAGGGCGACGTGGTCAGCGGCTGGAAGAACAAGCTCGCCACCATGCTCGCCACCGTCACGCCGTCCGGCACGCTCGCCGAGCAGCACCGCAAGATGGCCGAGCCGGGCTCCGGCCGGAGCTGATCACGTCATTCGGCCGGGATCGACGTGAAGACGCCCGGGGGTGCGGCTGCACGCCCGGGCGTCTTCACGTCTTATGATATGGGTCGCGGGATCATGGATCGTGATCAGGCTACCAGGGACCTGATCAGGCCGCGCTCGCCTCGCGCGCCAGATAGGCGAGCGTCACGTCTTTCACGTGGGCGTCGATCCACGCCGCCATCTCCTCCTCCTCCTTCAGCGACTGCGACAGCAGCGCCGAGGCGTCGACGCCGGCGCGCTCGGCGAGCGCCAGAAGCGACTTGTAGGCGGCGATCTCGTAGTGCTCGAAGGCGTTGTTGGCGAAGGTGTTCTTGAGGATCTCGTCGGCCGCCGGCATGTGGCCCATGGCGGCCATGTTGCCCATGAACGCCATGGTCGCGTCCTTGAGGGTCGAGGCGCTGGCGTCGCAGGCCTCGAGGCAGCGGTCGAGCCGGCCGATCTGGGCGCGGGTCTCCTCCAGATGCCGGCGCAGACGCGCCTGGACCTCGGGATAGGTGTCGGTGCGCTCGATCTGGCGCTCCATCAGTTCCTCGGCTTGGCGCTCCATCGCATGGGCGTTGCGCAGTCCTGTCACGAACAGGTCACGGGCGGTTTGCGGCGTCATCACGGTCTCCGAATGTCGAGGGGGTGAGCTGGGGGCGACCAGGGTGTGCCGCGCCCGGGGACCAACCTTCGCGGCAGCGGCGTGTTCCTCGGCGGCGTCCCGCCGCGACCGCGACGCACGCACTCATCGGCGCGACCGTCCGCGAACCGACATCGGACGAGGAACCGTCGGCCTGTGCTCCGGTTCTCGAAACGGCGGCCTCGCCGTGATTGCCGCCGCGTCCCGCGTCTTCGCGCCACCTCTCGCTGCATCCCAATCGTCGACGAGGCCGTCCGATGATCCGCATCCTGTTCGCCCTCTGCCTCGCGACGTTCTGCGGCATCGCCGTCTCGTCGCATGCCAACGACGCACTCGACTTCTGGCGACGCGAGTGGTCGGGGTGGGGCAGCGCGCCGCCGCGGCCGGCCTGGGGCGCGCCGTCCTGGGGAGCGCCATCCTGGGGAACACCGTTCGGGAGTCCATGGGGCGCCCCACAGAGCGAGCCGCGACGGCCGTCGATCACCATCACGCCGCGCTCGCGCGGCAGCGAGGCGCGCCGGTCGACGGGCGGCCGCGCCTGGTGCGTGCGGACCTGTGATGGCTACTACATCCCGCTCGACAGCGACCTCAGCGGCGCGGCGGCCGAGCGACGTTGCGACGCCCTCTGCCCAGGGACCGAGACGATGGTGTTCCGGGGCGGCGACGACGGTCCGGACGGCATCGCCGACGCGGTGTCGTCGCGCGGCAAGCGCTACGGCGCGTTGCCCACCGCCTTCGCGCACCGCACGTCGCTCACGCCCGGCTGCCGCTGCGGCGGCGGCGTGAAGGGCGCGCTGGCGCGGCTGCGCGAGGACGCGACGCTCGAACGCGGCGACATCGTCGTCACCGAGGCCGGCGTGCACGTCTTCACCGGACGCGGCCGCGCGCCGCACGACGCTTCGGACTTCACACCGCTGCGCGAGGCCGGACGTCTGCCGAAGGCGACGCGCCAGTATCTGAGCGAGATCGATCGGGCCTATGCGTATGCACCCGAGCGGCTGGCCGCGACGACGGACGCCGAGCCCGACCGCAAGGTCGAGTCGCGCCGGCAGAGCAAGGCCGAGCGCCGCGCCGAGCGCCGGGCGGAACGGCGCGCCGAGCGGGAGGCCCGGCGGGCGGCGGCGCGCGCCGCCGCATCCGGCGTGCCATCCGGGAGCGAGCCGACCGGCAGCTCCGATGCGCAGGCAACCGGGACTCCGACCGCCACGGTCCCGACCGTGCGCGTCGGCGGTCGCCCGTAAGGGTCGGCCGCATCTCCGCGGATGTCGGGTTCACTCCTCGCGCAGCAGCGGCAGCCAGAACTTGAAGACGGTGCCGCCGCCCGGGTTGGGCTCGGCGGAAATCCGCCCGTGATGGGCCTCGATGATGTTGCGGCACACCGACAGGCCGATGCCCATGCCCTGTGTCTTGGTGGAGACGAACGGCATGAACAGCCGGTCGGCGATCTCGGGAGCGAGGCCGCTGCCGGTGTCGGCGATGCTCAGCTCCATCCGGTCCCGCCCGGTGACGAGCCGGATCGCCAGCTCCTTGCGCTCGCTCGTCTCCATCGCCTCGACCGCGTTGCGCACGAGATTGAACACCACCTGCTGGATCTGCACCTTGTTGACGAGAATCTCGCCGGGCGCATCGACGTCGAGCCGGACCACCACGTCCTTGTGGCGTGCCGCCGCGAGCGCCAGCGTGCAGGACTCGCGCATCAGGCCGGCGGCGCTCACCACCCGCAGCTCGTTCTCGCCCTTGCGGACGAACTCGCGCAGCTGCCGGATGATCTCGCCGGCCCGCAGCGCCTGCTCGCTGGTCGATCGCAGGAGCTCGCCGAGCTTGTCGAGGCGCGCCTCGTCGAGCGCGCCGGCGCCGACCAGCTTCTGGCAGCCGCCGATATACACGGCGACGGCGGTGAGCGGCTGGTTCAGCTCGTGGGCGAGCGCCGCCGCCATCTGGCCCATGTCGGACACGCGTGACAGATGCAGGAGCTCGGCCTGCAACGTGCGGCGCTCCTCCTCGGCGCGGCGCTCCTGGTCGATGTCGACGATCATCTGCACGGCGCCGGAGATCTCGCCGCTCTCGCCGCGGAACGGCAGCGCCGCCACCCGGGTCCAGGTCGCCGGCTGTGTGTCGTCGCCGCGGAAGAACAGCTCGACGCCGGGCCAGACCGGATCGCCGCGCAGGGCCCGCGCGGACGGGAACGCCTCGGGCGGAATCCGCCGGCCGTTGGCGTCCCAGCCCTCCCACAGCTCCTGCCGCATCTCGTCGCGCGACGGCACCACCTGCGGCACGAAGCGCCGGTAGTTGCCGTTGCCGACGATGATCCGGCCGTCGCGGTCGACGAGAGCGACGCCGACCGGGAGCACGTCCAGGATGGCGGTGATGCGGCTCTCGTTCTCGCGCAGCGACCGCTCGCGCGCCGCGATCGTGCGGGCCGCGGTGTCGAGGGCGAACAGGGCGTGGTCGACCTCCGGCACGCCGGTGGTGCGGACATCGGGCGGCTCACCCCGCTCCAGCCGCACGACGCCGGCCTCCAGGGCGGCGATCGGCCCGGTGATCCGCCGCGCCGCGAAGCCGGCGAGCAGCATGCTCATCAGCGCCACGGCGGAGGTCAGCAACGCCGCCGTGAGCATGGTGCGACGGATAGGCGCCTCGAACCCGGCCTTTTCGGTCGCGACACCGACGGCCCACCCGAGTGACGACCGCGAGGTCGCCGTGATCAGCGGCCGCCCCTCGACGCTGATCACCTCGGCCATCCCGTCGACATGCATGATGGCACGCCAGCCCGGCGAGGCCGGCCGGCCGACCCAGCGCTCGTGATCGAGCGAGCGGGCGACGAAGTTTCCGTCGCGATCGATGATGGCGGCGATCCATCCCTGCGGCATCTGCCGGGTGTTGAGCAGCTCCCGGAACGTGTCGGCGAGCACCCCGATCACCAAATAGTAGGCCGGCCGGCCGTCGCGCAGCACCGGCACGCCGGCGCCGACCACCGGCCCGCCCGCGACCGGGCCCTTCACCACGTCGGTGATCACGACGCGCTTCTCGGCAAAAGCCAGGCGCGCGCCGGACATGACGCTCTCGGGGGCGCGCGGCAGCGGATCGCCCGGCGCCAAGAGCGTGTTCATCACCTGCTGCCCGTCCGGCGCGACGAGCGTCACCCAGGCGCCGGGGAGGCCGATCATGGCGCGCTCCGCCTCGCCCCGGAAGGCCGCGAGATCGTCGCTCTGGAGCGCCGGCGACTCGCCGAGCGCCTGCCCCACCGCGGCGTAGTTGCCGAGCTGCGCCTCGACGGCGCTGAGCACCGAATGGGCCGCGTAGAGGATCGCCTGGGTGTTGTTGTCGCGCTCGCGCTCGGCCAGCCGCCAGACGATGTCGACCGACAGCAGCACCATCGGGATCGCCGCCATCAGCACGATCAGCACGAGACGCTGTCGGATCGACAGGCCGGACGGAGCGAAGCCGCCGCCGACGGGCGCCGGCCCGGCCGCCGTGCCCGGGTGCGGAGACGACGCCCTCGGCGTCCATCCGATGTTCATGAAGGCTCCTCGAAAACGAACTCAATATAGAAAGACCAAAAATTCGAAGCTTCGGTAAAACCACGCAGATCTGCCATTGCGGGACTAGATGCCCAATAAAGCCCGACGCGCTGCGCGAAAGTTCAACACCGAACAAACACCACTTTACTGAAGCACCTTTGTTCCAGACGCTTCCGAGAGCGGGAGCGGCCCGACCAGACCGTTGCGACGATTCGCCCACGATTCTCGAAGCCACCGCGACGTCGCACTAGATCGCACGCAGAGCCGCCCCGCGTCGACCGGACGCACAGACGCCGCGCCTCAACCGGACCTTAACCCGAACTCACCATGGTAATGGCACCTTCGTCGCCGGCGGCGCGGCGGCGGTTCCCTGTCCGGCCTCGATCGCGGCCGCCGCCGAGCCTTGCGGGACCGACCTTGCGTGACATCATCCTCGCCACTGCCAAGGCGCTCGGCGATGCCGCCGGCGTGGCGGAGGAGACGTTTCTCGACACCGGGCGCCGGCTGGGCGACGCGGTCGGACTTCTCGAGCATCTCGTCGAGCGGTTCGGCAGCCTGCAGGGCGAGCTCGACGGCGACGCGTTCCGGCGCGCCACCGGCAGCCTGACGGCCGTCGCGTCGCGGGCCGCCGCCCTCGGCGGCGATCGTCGCGACGAGCACGCCGCGCTCGACGAGCTGATCGGCGTCACCAACCGGCTGCGCCGGCGCATCGACGAGATCGCGAAGGAGATCCGCACCATCGACGTGCTGACCATCAACGCCCGGATCACGGCGTCGGGAATCGGGTCGGCAGGGGCGGAGTTCCTCGACTATATCGGCGGCATCGGGCGCTCGCTCGCCGTCACCACCACGAACCTTCAGAACTTCCGCGCCGAGCTGGCCGAGGTCGCCGTCCATCTCGGCTCCGCCTCGAAAGGCGAGTCGGAGTTTTCGGCCCGCCACGCCGAGACGATCGCGCAGGTGCCGCGCCGGCTGGAGGCGAGCATCGCGCTGATCACCGATCGGTCGCGCTGCGCCGCCGGCGCCGCCGCCGAGGTGGGCATCCGGTCACGGCGGCTCGCCGACGGGGTCGGACGCGTCGTCATGGCTCTGCAATGCGGCGACGCCACCCGTCAGCGGATAGAGCACGTCGTCGCGACGGCCGATCTCCTGGCCAGGATCGCCGACATCGACCCTCGCAGCAGCGTCTTCGCCGACCTCGATCCCGAGGCACGGCGCGCCCTCGTCGGCCAGGGCTGTGCCCTGCAGGCGGCGCAGCTCGCCGACGCGGCCGACCAGCTCGCGGGTGAGATCGCCGCCGTTCATCGCTCGCTCGCCCGCCTCGGCGACGATGCCCGCGAGGTCGTCCGGCTCGGCCGCGACGTCTACGGCTCGACGAGCCGGGGCGACGAATCCTTCCTGAGCGAGCTCGAAGCGGACGTGTCGCGCACCCGCCTGCTGTTCGAGAGCGTCCGCAGCGCCCGCGACACCGCCGACGGCATCATGGCGGAGGTGCTGCGCATCGCCGAGCGGTTGGTCGGCCATATCGGCACGGTACGGGCGGTCGAGGCCGACATCCGCATCATGGGCGTCAACGCCACCCTCAAGAGCAGCCGGCTCGGCACCGTCGGGCGGCCGCTCGCCGTGGTCGCGGACGAACTCACCCGGTCGTCGGCCCGCACCGCGGCCGAAGCCGTGGCGGCCGGCACCGACGTGCGCACCATCGTCGACACGACCGAGGCGCTGGCGGGCGAGCGGCAGGCCGCGCGGCGCGCCGAGATCGCCGGCGTGATCGAGGACATCGGAGCCGCGATCGGCTGCCTGCACGGGGTCGCCACGACGCTGGCCGATGCGCTCGGCTCGCTCGGCCGCGACGGAACGAGCGTC
>NZ_NHSK01000260.1 GCF_016653355.1 Rhodoplanes elegans
TTCTTCGACGCCGCCGCCAGCCGCCGCAGATCGGCCGCCGAGAAATCCGTCCGCAGAGCAACCGCTGTCGCCATGGCGCGAATCCTCCCGCGCCGAGCGAATCACATCCGCCCGCTCCCCGGAATCCCCAGCGAGTCAGTCACAGAGGCCTTTGGTATAACTGGGCGCTCAGCGTCGTCGCGAAGTTTTTTTGAATGCTGTGATCGTCCCGGCGTCCTGCGCCGGATGGCGCGGCCGCGCGCTGATGTGGGAGAAGCCGAGCGCGTCGAGGATCCTTGCCGATCGTCCGCTCGTGGTACGCGATGCCGAAGCGCTCGGCGATCAGGCGTTTCAGATGGCCCCTGCGCCAGCGCACCACGCCATGCACGGCCCGGTCAGGGCCGGTCTCGACGATCTTTGCCAGCTCGGCTAGTTGGGCGGCGGTCAGCCGGGTGCTCGGGCCATTCGATGGGATGTCCAGAAGCCCGTCCGGCCCTTGGTGTTGAACCGATGCACCCAGTCGCGCAGCGTCTGCCGGTCCTTGCCGCCGATCCTGGCCGCCTCCGTCCGGTTCATGCCATCCCGAACCGCCGCCAGCGACAACAGCCGTCGGCTCTGGTTGGCGTTCTTCGATGCCGCTGCCACGCCGCAGATCGGCCGCCGAGAAATCCGTCCGCAGAGCAACCGCTGTCGCCATGGCGCGAATCCTCCCGCCCCGAGCGAATCACAATCAGCCTCGCTCCGGAATTCCCAGCGAGTCAGCCACAGAGGCTTTTGGTATGATGAGGCCTGTGCGTGGGTTGCAAAATCGACTGATTTTCGCAGTTTTCGCTGTCGACCGCGGAGATGAGGCCGATCGGCGGGCGTGGTGGCGCGCAGGCTCGCTGGTTCGGCTCGGATGGTCATTACGATCCACATCGACTTCGCCGCCGTGGCGGTGTCACGTCCGCCCGATTGGGTCAGGCGACGATCGTGATGGTCATCGCCCGTTTCAGATTATAGGCGATGGCGGTGAGGTGGATTTGGAGCGTTGCCTTGGCCATTCCGCACTATCGCATGCGACGCAGTCCATAGCTGCGCTTCCACGTCCCGAAGATCTTCTCGATCCTTTGCCTGATCGGTGGATCGGCCGGTTCCAGGCGTCGAGCCGGGCGAGAGTCTCGGCCTCGTCGCGACCCCACATGCTGGTCGCAGCGATCCGTGGCGTGCCGCCCTTGGCGCGAACGGCGTCACCGCAGTGGCGTCCTCTGTAGGCACTGTCGGCGAAGACTTCACCCGGATCGTCCGGCACGGCCGCGGGACCGGCTTTGCTGTCGGCGACATTGGCCGAAGTCACGGCGATCTGTTCGACGAGACTGGTGTCCGCACCGTCCCTGACATGCGCCTTGAACCCGTGCACGGCCGGCCTGCCGCGGCGCCCGACCCATCGCGCCTCGCCGTCTTGTTTGCTCGTCGACTCGATGATGGTCGCATTGACCAGCGTCCCGGTCTTCACCGTGATCGTCTTCGCGGCGAGTTGATCCGTGATCGTCGCGAACAGCGTTCGCTCCAGTCCATGTATCGCGAGCGCTTTGCGGAACCGGACGAAGGCTGTTCGCTCCGGTGTGGGCTCACTGCCCGAAAACCAACAGAAGCGCCGGAACGAGGCGCGATCGTCCAGGGCCTCGGCGAGCTTGATGTCGGACAAGTCGTACCAGACCGCGATCAGCAGCGCCTTGAATAGGGCCAGCGGCGGCGACGCCGGCTCTCCCTTTGCTGCGCACGAGATCACGTCGAGGTCTCGCGCGATTGGAACCCAGTCGATAACCGCCTCCAACGCGTCGAGTGACGACCGGCCGCGACTTGGTCCAGAACCGAATTGAAGCGTCTCCTGACCGATCCGCCGCCGTGACATCGCCCACTCCCGATCCGCTCTGCGGATCAGCGAGTCAGAAATTCGATGGTCGTCCAGAGCTATCCGCACACATACCGCAACTGCGACTCGATGGTGGACATCGCGGCCCCCGCTTGGTCGCGCCGCTCCGAACGCATCACTCGGCCGTCCCACCGTCAACCGCCACCATCCACGGCTTCCGCCACCCAGCCCAGCCCGGAAAGGCAAGCCTTAATCACCATGGTTCGCCCGTGAAGCTCACCTTCACGCACCAGCGCGGCGAGCCCTCCGGCGCCCTGGCGGAAGTCGACCGGCCGGGTCGCGACCATCACCCGCACCGCTCCGGTCGCGCCGATCACGGCGGCATCCTCAACGCGCGGATCACCGTCTCCACTTTCCCGGAATCTACGCCAGTGCCGAGCCCTTGGGTCAGTGTACGACGCGTACCGCAAGCCAATTTAGTACGGACTCCAGCGTCGTCACGGCCCCACCGTCTCGGCGTAAATCGCCAGCGTCTGCGCAACGATGCGGTCCTGGGCGAACTCCGCTTCGACCCGGGCGCGGCCGCGTTGTCCCATCGCGGCGCGCCGAGGCGGGGCGGCGAGCAGGCCGCCGATCGCGGCGGCGAGACCGGCGATGTCGCCGGGCCGCACTAGCACGCCATTGTCACCATGGGCGACGATTTCGCGGCAGCCGGCGACGTCGTAGGCGACGATGGCGCAGCCGGCGGCGGCGGCCTCGATCAGGATCCTGGGAATGCCCTCGCCATAGGTGGTTGGCAGGCAGACGATCGCGCTGCGCGCCAGGATCTCCGGCATGTCGTCGCGATGGCCCCACCAGGCGACGACGCCGTCGCGGTCGTAGGTCTGCAGTTCGGCCTCGGGTATCGCGTGCGGATTGCCGACATCGGGCGACCCGAGCAGCACGAAGCGAGTCTCCACGTCGCCGGCGCGGCGGAGCTGGGTCGCCGCCGCAACGAAATCGGCGATGCCCTTGTCGCGGATCATCCGCGAAGCCAGCACCACCAGCGGCGGCGCCTCCTCCCGATGCGGCATCGGATAAAGCGACGGATCGACGCCGGAGCCCTTGATTAGCCGCAGATGCGCCGGCTCGACGCCGATCGCGTCGGTCATCACCCGGGCGTCGTCGGAGTTCTGCACGATCGTCAGGGTTCGCGGCCGGTTCAGCGCTGGCGCCAGCAGCCGCCGGATCGCCGGGCGCAGCACCCGCGCCTTCAGGCTGCGCGACGAGAACACGAAGCCGAGGCCGGCGAGATTGTTGACGACGCTGCGGACGCCGGCGATCCGCGCCGCCATCGAGCCGTACAGCACCGGCTTCATCGCGATGTGGTGGACGATGTCCGGACGATGCGTCCGATAGATCCCGACCAGT
Organism: Rhodoplanes elegans; assembly: GCF_016653355.1. GTDB lineage: Bacteria > Pseudomonadota > Alphaproteobacteria > Rhizobiales > Xanthobacteraceae > Rhodoplanes > Rhodoplanes elegans. The sequence continues at coordinate 3,245 of NZ_NHSK01000260.1, forward strand.
TCGGCGATCGCACTGAGTTCGCTGAACGGGTTGCGGCCAGTGCGGCGCATCTTCGTCAGGTCGATCACCGCGAAGCCCTCGCGCCGGATCGTCTCGGCCTTGTCGGCGAGCCGCGTCGCCACCAGCACCTCGTAGCCGGCGTCGCGCGCCGCGCGCGCCAGTGGCAGCCGGTGCGAGACGAAGTACCAGTCCTCGGTGACGACGAACATCAGCCTTTGCTGGTTCGACGGCGGCTTCAGCATCGCGGCTACACCGGCCGCATCACGACGCGGATCTCGCACACCATGAAATCCTCGTCGGCGAAGAGTGCGAATTGCGGCGCCATCCGGTCGCGCGGCAGCGGCAGCGACGGCCAGCGCTGCTGCCCGATCACGTCAACGGAGAAGCCTTCGGCTTGCATCAGGCCGATCATCTCGCGCGGGCGAATCCGGTTGGTGTAGAAGCCGCTGTCGCGGAACTTCGGCTGTTCCCAGATCTCGTCGGGGAAACGCAGATTGTTGAGGCCGCCGCCGAGATGATCGCGGAAGTCGATGCTGTGCACGCCGATCGCGCCCGGCTTCATCACCCGGCGCAATTCGCGCATCAACAGCGAAAAGTCCGCGCGATAGACGTGCTCTAGCACGACCTGCGACCAGGTGAAATCGATCGACGCGTCGGGAATCTCCGCCATCGAGCGGGTCCCTTCGGTCAGGTACACGATGTTGGCCTGCTGCATCGCCTGCGCCAACGTGTCGGCCGAGATGGCGGGCAGCGGTCTGCCGCGCGCGGCCAGCAGATCGCGCAGGTCGCGAACGCCCTCGATGCCTGTCTCAGCGAATGGACCCGCATCCAGCAGCCAGGCCCTGCCGGCGCCGAAGCCGCGCGCGACGAAGCCGGACAGCACCGAGTCGCCCGGGCCGAGTTCGAGGCAGTGAAAACCCGCCGGCGGGTCGGCGCGGGTCGTCGCGTCGGCGAAGTGGCTCTCGAACGCCGAGATCGCACGCTCGGGGACCATCATCTCGCCGTGGCGGAAGATGCCGAGCTTCTTCCAGAAACCGTAGGGCACTGGAAGCCGGGCGAGGCCGAGCTTGGCTCCCATTTTCACCCACCAGGGCAGTTGCGACATCACACCCATTGCCGCGCCCTCTGGAGCCAGGAATCGAACATCAGCACCGTCCAGAGCTGCCCACCGCGGTCGATCCGGCCGTCGAGGTGTTCGCGCCAGGTGGCGTCGATCGCGGCGCGGTCGAACAGGTCGTGCGTCGGTCGATCGCTGTGCGACAGGTAGTTCGCCGCCCAGCCCTTCAGCGGCCCGCGCAGCCAGCTGTCGACCGGAATGCCGAAGCCCATCTTCGGCCGTTCGAACAGGCGGCGCGGAACATAGCGTTCGAGCAGGCGCTTGAGAATATACTTTCCAGAGCCGTCGCGGAACTTCATCGACAGCGGAATCTCCCAGGCGAATTCGACCAGCCGGTGATCGAGCAGCGGCACACGCGCCTCGAGGCCGACCCGCATGGTGGCGCGATCTACCTTGGTGAGGATGTCGTCGACCAGATAGGTGCTGGTGTCCCACGCCATCTGCTGCGCGGCCGAGGGAATCCCGGAGACCTCGACCGGCGGCGGCAGCAGCGCCTCGGCGATGCCGCCCGCGCCCGACGCCAGCACGGCTTCCGGATGCGGCCATTGCGAGATCAGTCGGCTCTGTAGGTGGTACAGCGTCGGCGCCGCCAGCACCGAGGCGATCTTCTGCATCTTCTGGCCCGGTAGCGCCGGCCGCAGCCGCGGCGGCAGCGCCGGTCCTAACAGCCGGAACGCGGAGTCCCACGTGGCCGGCGAGGCGGCGTTGATGCCCGCCGCCGCCAGGCTGCGCAGCGGCCGCGGGATCCGGTTCAGCTTGTCCCAGTAGTTGGAGACGAAGGTGTAGCGGTTGTAGCCGCCGAACAGCTCGTCGCCGCCGTCGCCGGACAGGCTGACGGTGACGCGCTGCCGCGCCAGCTGGGCGACCAGGTAGGTTGGGATCTGCGAGATGTCGGCGAACGGCTCGTCGTAGATGTCGGGCAGCGACGGAATCACCGCCAGCGCGTCCTGCTCGGAGACGTAAAGCTCGGTGTGATCGGTCTTCAGATGCGCGGCAACCTCGGCGGCGTGGGTCGCCTCGTTATAGGCGGGGTCATCGAAGCCGATCGAGAATGTCTTGACCGGCTGGTTGCTGCCGGCCTGCATCAGCGCGGTGACGGTGCTGGAATCGATGCCGCCGGACAGGAATGCGCCGAGCGGCACGTCGGAGATCATGTGCTGCGACACGATCTCGCGCAGCCGCGCGTCGAGTTCGTCGAGCACGGCGGTCTCGTTGTGGCGCTGCCGGGCGAAGCCGCGGGCGACGGTCTCGCCGACCGACCAGTACGGCGTCGGTCCGGCCGTCCGGCCGTCGCGGAATGTCAGCACCGTCGCCGGCGGCAGCTTGTGCACGCCCTCGAAGATGCTGAGCGGGGAGGGCACGTAGCCGAGCCGCAGGAATTCGGACAGGCCGCGCAGCGAAATCTCCGGCAGGCTACCGCGCCACGCCACGATCGGGCGTAGCTCCGAGGCGAACGCCAGCGCGCCGTCGTTCACCGTGTAGTAAAGCGGCTTGATGCCGATGCGGTCGCGGGCGAGCGACAGCGTCCGCTCCTGCTTGTCCCACATCGCCAGCGCAAACATCCCGGCGAGCCGCGACAGCGTCTTCTCCAGCCCCCAAAGCTGGCAGCCGGCGACGATGACTTCGGTGTCGGAATGGCCGGAGAAGCGATAACCGAGCCGGGTCAGCTCGTCCCGCAGCGGCAGGTAGTTGTAGATCTCGCCGTTGTAGGACAGCACGAAGCGGCCCGACGCCGACTGCATCGGCTGCGCTCCGAACGACGACAGGTCGATGATCGACAGTCGGCGGTGGCCGAGGCCGACCTCCCCATCGTCCGCGATCCACAGGCCCTCGCCGTCGGGACCGCGATGGGCGAGTGCGTCGGTCATCCGCTTCAGGACGGTGCGGTCGACCGGCGCGTGCCGCGCGGCGGTGGCTCCGGCGATCCCGCACATCAGGCGCCCTCGCCTGGGCGGCGCGGCGTCACGCCGCGCAGGATCGGCGAGAACTGCGCGGCGATCGTCGCCCAGCTCAGCACCTCGGCGGCGTGGCGCCGCGCGCCTTTGCCGCAACGCTGCCGCAGCGCGGCGTCGTCGACCAGCCGGGTCACCGCGGCGGCGATCGCCTCCGGCGTCGCGGCGTCGGCGACAATGCCGGTCTGTTCGTGCAACACCTGCTCGGCGAGGCCTCCGACCGGCGTTACCACGGCGGGGATTCCCGCCGCCCCGGAGGTGACCAGCACGCCCGACTGGCTGGCGCCGCGATACGGCGCGACCACGATGTCGATGTCGCGGAACACCGCGCCGACTTCCTCTTCGGGAATCCAGCGGATATCGAGATCGACATCGGCGAGGCCGGCGAGCTGGGCCTGATACGGGCCGATGTCGCCGGGGCCGGCGATCCGCAGCGCGACGTTCTTGCCGGCCTGCTTCAGCATCCGGTAGGCGTCGAGCAGCAGGTCGAGGCCCTTGTAGGGCATCAGCCGGCCGAAGAACAAAAGCTGCAGCTGACGGTTCGCGGCCGTGGCCGACGCAGCGGTGACGCTGTCCGCATAGGGAAACACCCCGAGCGGGATCACCCAGACCCGGTCGGATGGAAAGTGGTTGACCTCGGTGACGAGCTTCCGGGTGTGCTCGGTGAGCGCGACGATGCCGTCGCTCTCGGCGATCTCGCGGTCGAGCATCCGTTTGCGGATCGGCACGTCGTCGCCGGGATGCGGCAGCGCGTCGTGAAGCACGAACACGAATGCGACGTCGCGCGGCCGGCGCCACAGCACCGGCACGTCCCACAGGTGGCTCATGGTGCAGACGACGACGGAAATGCCCTGCTCGCGGACGTAGCGCCAGAACCGGCTGCGCACCAGCGGCAGCCGCAGCAGCGCCATCGCGGCGGAGGGGATGTCGGTGTAGGTGTCGATGTGGAAGCCGGGCAAGCCGAGCGCGTCGAGCTCGGTGAAGATGTCGCCTTGCCGCGACAGCGATAGATGCAGCTCGAGCGCGGGATCGTGGCGCAGTTCCTTGACCAGCTCGTAAGTGTAGCGCACGCCGCCGCCGCGCCGGCCCCAGTGCCAGATCAGTACCTTGCGGCGGCCGGTCGCCGGGGCGGTCGCAGCCGGTATCGGCGCTGTCGCTGCGGTCACGTCTTGGTCCCGCAATACACGCTGTGAATGCACAGCGGCACCAGCAACGGTTCAATGCGGAGCGTCTCCAGGAGGTTGGCGACGCCGACCAGCGCCGGCTTCGACGCCAGCGCGGTCGGGATCAGCCGGAACAGTCGCGAGCCGCCCTCGATGCCGTGCGATGCGAAGCTGCTGGCGATCGCGCCGCCGCTGACCAGCCGCTCGTTGCCGTAGATGAAATGCTCGCCGGTCGCCTTGTCGGTCTTTTCGATGATGGTGTTGAAGCCACGGATCCGAAACATCTTGTACTGGATCGCCGGATTCCAGGCGTTCGGCTCGACGATCACCACCTTGCCGCCGGGCGCCAGCAGCGCCGCGATCTTGGCGACGATCTTGTCGCGCGGTTCGAGGTGATGGAACGTGTCTTTCATGTAGATCAGGTCGTACTGATCGGCGGGCAGATCGAGCAGGTTGATGCGCCGGATATCGACATTGAGATCGTCGCCGCCGAAGCTGCTTCTGACGTGACCGGTGAGCTTGCGCGCCGCGTCGGTCCATTCCGACTTGACGTCGATGCCGGTGACGGTCGCGCCCTTCAGCGCCAGCCAGTGCAGATCGGCGCCGATGCCGCAGCCGATCTCCAGCACGCGCAGGCCCGGACGGACCAGCGCGACGATATCCGACAACCGGCGGTCGTAGGTGCGCCACAGATAGTCGGCGGAATTGGTCAGCGCATAGTACTGCGGATAGTTGGCGCGGAACGGAATCTCGTCCGGCGCCGTGCGCAGACACCATTGGAAGAACGCCGCCGGTGTGGTCAGCACTGCCGCTTCGGGGGAACTCATCTGGAATCCATATTCCCGGTGTGGTGTCGCGGGGCGCATCGCCTCGCTGCCGGCCCGCATGTCCCGGTTCCTGTCTATTCCGGCAAACCTATAAAGCCAATCGTCCGGACCAACAAGCTGCCGCCGGCCCGGCGGTCGGCGCCGATGCGCCGGGACGACGGCCCGGCCGGACGGAACCGGGCTCAGAGCTTCGGCGTCACCGCCCGGCAGTCGAACATCGCGGTGGTGCCGAACAGTTTGCCATTGCCGTAGAGAAAATCGATCGAAACGATCTCGAAGCCGGCGAGCCCGAGAAAGTACCGCACCAGATGATGGTTCGGAATGAAGATGTGCTGGTCGTGCAGCGGATGGTTGTCGTTCCAGTTCGGGCCGAAGAACCCGCTGAACCGGCCGCCGAGCGCGTAGCCGACGATGCTGCGCCAGTTGTGGACGTTGGGAAAGGTCAGGATCAGCTGCCCGCCTGGCTTGGCGAGCCGTCGCAGCTGAGTCAGGAACTCGAACGGATTGACTAGGTGCTCCAGCACTTCGGTGGCAGTCATGACATCGAAGGTCGCGCCGTCGAGCTGATCGGCCCAGCCCGGGCGGCTGAAATCGACGTTTTCGACCTTGGGAATGCTCGGCGGCACGTTGACCTGCCAGCCGACCCCGGTCAGCCGGGTGTAGCCGAGCTCGGCGAGCCGGCCGAGCAATTCGCCTTCGCCGCAGCCGATATCGGCGATCGCGACACCGCGATCCTTGGCGAATTCCAGGATCCGGCCGCTGACGCCGGTGCGGATGGCAAGACTATTGGGATCGTTCATGCGGACCGCATCTTCCACCAGACCCGGCGAAATGCCGTGATCAGCGCGACCGCCGGTGCGGGCATGCCGTGTTTGTGCAACACCCGGCCGAATTCGCGCATGCTGAGATCGAGATTAGTGGCGGAGATGCCGGATTGCCGCATCACAGTCATTTCCACCGGAATGTGGTTGGCCGGATAGTTTTCCACCAGCCGCAGGATCATGTCGTGGTCGGCGGCGACGCGAAAGCTGGTGTCGTACTCGCCGACCGCCCTATACTGCCGCGCCGATACGATCAGCGACGGATGCGGCAGATAGGCCGAGACGTACAGCGGCCATTTCCGGAACGGATAGCGTTGCGCTACCCGACTGCCGTCGTCGTCGGCGCGGATCAGGTCGCCGTAATTGACCGCATCCTCGACCAAGCTCGGCATCACCCGGCTGAGGACGTCGTCGGAGGCGTAGTAATCGTCGGAATTCAAGATATGGATCCAGCGCCCGCGCGAGCGCCGGATGCCCTTGTTCATCGCATCGTAGATGCCGGCGTCGCGTTCCGATACCCAGCACACCGAATCGCCCGCGGCCTTGAGGATGTCGAGCGTGCCGTCGGTGGAGCCGCCATCGACCACCACGTGCTCGAAATCCCGCCAACTCTGCCGGCGCACGCTACGCAGCGTGTCCTCCAACGTTGCCTCGCTATTGTAAGTGACGGTGACGATCGAGAGAGTCGGTGGGCGGTTTTCTTGATTGCTGGCCGGCGATTGCGGCTCTACCTCGACTAGCATGTTGTTCCGATACGATTCGCCACGGCTGGGTGCGAGGCCATCGCTTCGAGACGGCCAATTTATAATTATTTATTTTGCACCTTGGTTGTCTCGATGTCAAAGGAGCACTGGGGTCCGTACTCAGTTGCGCTTGCGACGCGAGGCGCTGACTGATTTCAAAGGCCCCCCCGCCGGGGAGCACGGAGCTCTTGATGAGCAAACAGCTTGACTGGCTAATCGATTTCGAGTGGGCAGCAGATCGAGCCCCACCTGCCGCATAGATGTAAGTGGCGCGAAAGTCCCACGTGTCGGCAACGGAGCGGCCCGTCTACGCCTCAGCGGCGCGTGCCGAAGCGGATGGCATCCAGTACTGACGGATGGCTCCACACACATCGGGATGTCGCGGTGTGCTTCGCAATGTTCGTGTCGGGCTCCAGGCGTCCGTCGGCGAGGAAGCGCACGAGCCCGTCCCAGTGGCCGAGCGCGTACTTCACCGCGTTCGCCTGCCCCGACCCGGACGAGAGCTCGCCGAACCGGGCCCACGTCGTGGACAGCTCGTCGATCCGCCGCATCAGGGCGAGGTCATTGTCGTTGGCCGGGCGCTCGGGCCGATAGACGCTCGACCGCGCCACCCCGAGCAGGGCACATTGCCGCCGGATCGACAGCTTCTCGTTGCCGCGATCGAGCATCTCTCGCCGGGCCGCCGCGCTCATCTGCCGGACCTGCTGGCAGAAAATTCCCGCTCCACAGTCAATTAGCTGATCTTCGCGTACAGGTCGTCGACCTTCTTCTGCGCGACCTTCTCGTCGTCCTCACCCACGTTTGGGTGGAACGCCCGAGCCTCATTTTCCAGAAGCTGCTTCTTCCAGGCATAAATCTGGTTCGGATGAACCTCATAGCGATGCGCCAACTCGGCCAACGTCGCCTGCTCGCGGATCGCCTCCAGCACAATCTTCGCCTTCAGCCCCGCGTCGATTTTCCGTCTCGTTCTCTTCGTCATCGCCTGCTCCGTCTACCAAAACGGAGCGACCGATTTCTAACTCACGCCCTGGTCCTAAATCCGGGGGCCACTTCAGTCTACGGCGTCGGATGAAGACTGCCTCATGGCGTTCACCGACTTCAGCATCGAAACGCTGTCCGTGCTCATACGGATGCACAATGAGAATCCCGGACTGCTCGGCCCTTGAAAGCCCCTGGCGGCCAACTCCGTGTGGATACTTCCACGCCGCATCAGTCTCGCCGGCAGCGACCTACACTCGCACCCCGGTCGGAAACGGGATCATCGCGGCACCAGCGTCTCGATGATCGCCGCCGCAAGTTCGTGGGGCGCTGTCGCCGCAATGCGAACCCGAATGGTCGCACCGAACTCGATCTCCACCGCGGGCGCCGATGCCGTCAGTCGCTCGCCCGCCTCCGGCGCGACCACAACCGCGGCGAAACCCGACACGGCGTTCCGAAGCTCGTTCCGCCAGCGATAAATCTGTCCCGGTACAACGTCCCGCAGTCCTGCGACCGCGCTCACCGAGGCGCCCAGCGCAACAGCTTCCGCAACGATCAACCGCTTTTCCTCCAAGCTCCATCGTCGCCGCCGCTCAGGCCCCGACAAAACTTCAAAACGGCTCATCGCACCCTCTTTTGCACCGGCGCAAGCGACAATGCTCGCATTCGATGCCAGAGTGATCGAATCAGCCCCTCGCCCACAAGGCGGCCGCTATCGATGGATACGATCTTCCTGCGCTGCGTTGACGTCTAGGGACGATTCGTGCTCGGTCCGCCGCGCCCCGGACCTGAGACCGCGCGTTCCTGCGCAAAAGAACACCACGACATCCCGATGTATGTGGAAGCCATCCGTCAATACTGGATGCCAATCCGCTTCGGAACGGGCCGTTGAAGCGCCGGCGGTCCGCTCCCCTGCCGAAACGTGAGGTATTCGCGCCGCTTACGGTCCACCTCGACGAGTCGCCCACACCGTTGCCAAAGGGGCACACGCCGTCCTGCTGCTCGACCGCACCGGCTGACACACTATGCCGCTCCCACGGTCCCGAAGAACGTGAGCTTGCTGTTCCTGTCGTCGCGCTCGCCGGAGCTCAACCCGGTCGAGAACTCTGGCAGTACCTGCGGGCTACTGGCTCTCCAACCCAAGTCACCATTTCGACCAAATCCACGCATGAACCTTATTTACAAACCATTAGATATCCACTATTTGGCGGCGCGCGTCTTCTAAGGCCTCCGCTCGTATCCAATCATACGTCAATCGAAGCCCCTCTTGTAGCGAATTTCTGGCCTTCCATCCAAGCATCTCAATTTGTTCGGTGCTAAATCGACGAAACCGAACCCCAGTCGGCCCCTCTATAAAGCGCGGCTTAACTACTTTTTCTGCAATCCTTGCAATAATATCCACTAGATCGCTAATCGTTATATATTCGCGCGTCCCAACATTTACTGGGGCGCTCACATCTGATCTCATAATGGAGATAATTGCTTCTACAGCATCTTCGATAAAAATAAAATTACGCACTGCCGATCCGTCCCCGAACACCTTGATCGTCTCACCGTCATTTGCAAGAGCGATTTTCCGACAGAGTGCGGCGAGTGAGTTCTCGCGACCGCCTTTCCATTCATTCCCCGGACCATAGCAGTTCTGAAACCTGCCTATGCGCACGGCCGCGCCAAATCGTTTTTGAAAAGCCGACACGACGCGCTCAGAAAATAGCTTTTCCCAACCATAGTCATTGTCGGGCATTGCCGGATAAGCGCCTTCTTCGCGAAGCTCCGCCTCCATCCTTGACATATCGCGATACACGGCGACAGAAGATGGGAAGAAGTAGCGAGAAACATGCGCAGCCGCTGCTGCGTTGATCATATTTAAATTAATAAGCGCGTTAGTGGTTAATACCAGGTATTCTTCGGACTCAATAAACTCTATTCCACCCATTTTCCCTGCAAGTTGATAAACTTCTTTTGGCGAATAGTTGCCCACTCGTAACGCTCGCGCGCAATCAATTGGGTCGCGCAGGTCGAGCAATAAGTAGTCGTCAGCAGCCGTTCTTTCGTAGGCTGGGAATTTTACATCGACCCCCCTCACCCAATAGCCGTCGGCTTTGAGGCGTTTAACCAAATAACCTCCTATGAAGCCGCCGGCTCCACAAACCACAGCAATGTCTCTCATTGATCTCTCACGCTCGGGCTTGATAGGGATCAGCTATACTGGTTCGAATTTCTCGGCCGCCTGCTTTATACGGATTGACTTGCCGGACACAGCATCGATCCGAGTTAAGGCCTACCTCAGAAGCCGCGAGCCTGCGCCGAGGTTAGGCGCATTTGCACGTAATCGAGCTGTGCGGTGATGATGTTGGGGTTTGAGATAACGAGGTGGCGGACGTCATCCCTGAGCGCTAGCGCCGACCCCCTAGTTCCTCCGGCATGTCGTTGATGCGGTCGCGGGCGGCCTTGTGTCATCTATGCGGGTTTGTTGCTGTCGAACCCCTCGACACCCGGGCCAAGGTCTCGCAAATGCGAAAGCGTTCGGTTGGCCGACATAGCCAAAGCCGATTACAGCGATTTTTCGCATTATATGTCACCTCTGTCTGGCCAGAACTGAACAATCTTAGCCGATATCGCACCGGTGCTGCAAACGTCAGTTCTGTGAGCGATCGACGCGCGACTCGACAGGCCCTCAAGCAACTTATACCAACGGCCCTTATGATCGACCGATGTGCGCCCATGCTCGCATTCCGATCGAGGTGATGGCCTCCGGCTGGGCGACGAGACGGCGCCAGGCGTCGCAGGCGGCGTCGACGATGTCTTCGTAGGTGTCGAAGACGCGGTTTGCGAGCCAGTTGCCGCGCAGGAACTGCCAGACGTTCTCGACCGGGTTGAGCTCGGGCGAGCGCGACGGCAGGAACAGCAAGGTCATGTTCTCCGGCACCTTCAGCGCGGGCGTGGTGTGCCAGCCGGCGCGGTCGAGCAACAGGACGGCGTGTGCCCATTGGCGACGATGCGGGCGATCTCGTCGAGGTTGACCTGCATGGCCTCGGTGTCGGCGGCCGGCATGGCACCGCGGCACCGGTGCCGCGCGCCGGGCAGATGGCCCCGAACAGCCAGGCGTTCTCGTAGCGCTGGTCGGCGGGCTGTCGCGGCCGCGTGCCACTCCGCGCCCACATGCGCACGATGCCGTTCTTCTGGCCGATGCGCGCCTCGTCTTGGAACCAGATCTCGGCCGGCTTGCGGTCGGCGACACCGGCGAACTGGGCGCTCAGCGTCGCCGCGAAGCTTTTTTGAACGCCGCGATCGTTCCGGCGTCCTGCGCCGGGTGGCGCGAGCGCGCGCTGATGTGGGAGAAGCCGAGCGCGTCGAGGATCCTTGCCGATCGTCCGCTCGTGGTACGCGATGCCGAAGCGCTCGGCGATCAGGCGTTTCAGATGGC
>NZ_NHSK01000261.1 GCF_016653355.1 Rhodoplanes elegans
GACGGGGGTGAACGATCCGGGTCCGCCAGATCACAACGTTCAGGGAAGCCCGAAGGGTGTGTCAAGCGCAGCGGCTTTTTGATGGCCGCGACGGGCCGTCGGGCGCGGGCGGGTCGGCGGGGAGCGCTGCGGCAGGCAGTCCGGCGTACAGGAGGACGGCGACCGAGAAGACGAAACGGGCGAGAACGGAAGGCTTCATGTCCGGACCTCGGCGCCGGACCACGCGGTCGCGCCGGGGCGCGTTCAGCCCGGTCACGCGCGCACGTGGTCGCGGCTGTGGGAGCGACGTCGGCGCCCAAAGACTGCGCGGGATCACAATAGTTACCTCGCCTTGCAATCTCAATATGGTCGCGGCACAGCCGCGGCGCGTGATCGACCGACCGGCGATCGAACCAGGAGCCGCGACGGCGCCTCCAAGCACCCGAACGGCCCGGACGATCCGGCCCGTCGCGGCCATCAAAAAGCCGCTGCGCTTGACACACCCTTCGGGCTTCCCTGAACGTTGTGATCTGGCGGACCCGGATCGTTCACCCCCGTCGCGACGGGCCGCCACAGGACCTTGGAATGCGTACCGTTCATTCGATCTCGATCGACCGCCGGGACACCGCAGGGCCGGACCGTGGTCGCCGCATCCTGTGCGTCTGTCCCCGCTACACGTCCTCGTTCGGCATGTTCGAGCATGCCTATCCGCTGACCGATGGCGTCCGCGCCCTGATGCCGCCGCAGGGCCTCCTGGTGATCGCCGCCGCCGTGCCGCCCGGCTGGGAGGTGCGCTTCGTCGACGAGAACATCAGGCCCGCCACCCACGACGACTTCCGCTGGGCCGACGCCGTGTTCGTCACCGGCATGCACGCGCAGCGCCGGCAGATCGAGGCGATCTGCCACCGCGCCCACATGTTCGACCGGGTGACGGTGCTGGGCGGCTCCTCGGTGTCGGCCTGTCCCGAGAACTATCCCGAATACGACTACCTGCACGTCGGCGAGCTCGGCGACGCGACCGAGGCGCTGTTCGCCCGCCTCGCCGCCGACCCGACCCGGCCGGAGCGGCAGATCGTGCTCACCACCAAGGAGCGGCGCGAGCTCACCGACTTCCCGCTGCCGGCCTACGAGCTCGCCGAGCTGCCGCGCTATCTCACCGGCAGCATCCAGTACTCGTCGGGCTGCCCCTACAATTGCGAGTTCTGCGACATCCCGGCCCTCTACGGCCGCAACCCGCGGCTGAAGACCCCGGCCCAGGTGACGGCCGAGCTCGACAAGCTCCTCGCCTGCGGGATGACGGGGCCGGTCTATTTCGTCGACGACAACTTCATCGGCAACCGCCGCGCCGTGCGCGAGCTCTTGCCGACGCTGGTCGACTGGCAGAAGGCGCGCGGCTACCCGTTCATCTTCTCCTGCGAGGCGACCCTCAACATCGCCAAGCGGCCGGAGATCCTCTCGCTGATGCGCGAGGCGTCGTTCGAGACGGTGTTCTGCGGCATCGAGACCCCGGAGCCCGAGGCGCTGGAGGCGATCGCCAAGGACCACAACATGATGGTCCCGCTGCTGGAGGCGGTCGACACGCTCAACCGCCACGGGCTCGAGGTCGTCTCCGGCATCATCCTCGGGCTCGACACCGACACGCCCGACACCGGCGCCCGCGTCATCGACTTCATCGAGCGCTCGCGCATCCCGATGCTGACCATCAATCTCCTGCAGGCGCTGCCGCGCACCCCGCTGTGGGACCGGCTGGAGAAGGAAGGCCGGCTGATCGACGAGGAGGACCGCGAGTCCAATGTCGACTTCCGGATGCCTTACGACGAGGTTCTCGCCATGTGGCGGGACTGCATGGAGCGCGCCTTCTCGCCGGCCGCGGTGCTGTCACGCTATCGTCATCAGCTCGAGCACACCTATCCGAACCGGCTGAAGGTGCCGTTCCGGCAGCGCCACGTCCCCTGGCGCGACGTCGTGCGCGGCCTGAAGATGCTGCGCGCCGTGCTGTGGGAGGTCGGCGTCAAGGCCGACTACCGGGCCGAGTTCTGGAAGGTCGCGGTCGAATGCCTGAAGCGCGGCCAGATCGAGCACCTGATCCGCATCGGCGTGATGGCGCATCATCTGGTGATGAGCGGTCGCGACGCCGTCGAGGGACGCCAGAAGGCGTCGCACTACTCGGCCCGCCCGCAGGAGGTGCCGGTGCCGGCGGAGTGACGCCGCGATCATCTCATCCGTTTCGCCGGTCATTCCGGAAGCGTCGCGAAGCGGCGCTGTCCGGAATCCATATCCCCGGTCAGTGAGTATGGATTCCGGGCTCGCGGTCTTCGGCCGCGCCCGGAATGACCAGCTCTTTGCGTGTCAGTCCGAGTCATGCCCGTCACCGATCTGATCAAGTCCTCCCTCGCCGCCCTCACCGCGAAAAAATCCGGCCCGAGCCTCTACGATCTCTGCGACCCGCTGCTGCGCGGGGCGGGACCGGGCGACGCGCATCTGCGCACCTTCTACAAGACCGCCGTCGCCAATCCGGTGCTCCGGCCGCTGATGGGTCGCGCCGGGCTGCCGGCGCTCGCCGATCCGGACCGCTTCGCCGCCCTGCAAGGCGCGATCCGCTCGGCGCGCGACGACGCGGCGCCCGACTGGGCCGCGATCGGCCGCGCGATCGCGCCGCTGATCGACGCGGTGCCGCAGCAGCATCCGCGCCGCCCGCCGCTCGCCGGCAAAGCCTCGATGCCGCCGCGCGCCGAGATCGACCGGGTCATCAAGGGCTGCGCGACGGATCTGATCGGCTCCTACACCCGCAACCAGGGCTTCATCCCGGCCTACGCGGCCTTCAACCTGATCGGCGACCCGGACTTCCACGGCCGCGACCTCGTCACGGCGCTGGTCGGGCTCAATGCCCGCACCTACAAGAACGCGACGCTGCTGTTCAATCTCGCCCGCGCCTTCATCCTGCCGAACGCGCCGGTCGCCCGCCTCCTCAACCCGGGCTGGGCCGGCTTCGCCGAGCCGATGTGGGAGCCGGTGCAGATCAGGCATCGCTCGGCCTATTACGACGCCTTCTTCGCCGAGGCCCTGATGGACTATCTCGGCACCGGCCTCGCCACGGCGGACGAGACGGCGCGCGCCAACACGGCGATCGCCGGCATGATCGAGTTCTGTCTCACGACCAGCCGTGAGACCGTGAGGCACCCCACCGACGGCACGCCGTTCGACGTGGTGACGGCGCTGGTCAAGCCGCCGCATGTGCGGATGAGCAAGTTCTTCTGGAAGCTCAAGAGCGACCTCGGCTTCGGCCTGTACGTGCCCGACTGCGACACCACGGCCTGCTCGCTCTCCGCCGCGACCCAGTTCGGCTCGCTCGACCCGATGCTCGACCAGCCGTTCCTGGACTACTACGCCGGCTATCAGGTGCGACCCGGTACCAACCGGGCGCCGCCTTCGGTCGACATCAACGCGCCGCTCGACTTCACCGGCGGCATCGTCACCTGGATCGAGAACGCCGCCGGCGACAACCCCTTCGGCAACGACCTCGACCCGACCCTCAATCTCGACGTCCTCGAGGCGGCGTTCCGCAATCACGTGCGCTGGGACATCGTCGGCACCGAGCAGCGCGTGACCTTTTTGCGCGGCGTGGTCGACTTCCATGACAGGCTGATCGGCTCCGGGGCGTTCGCGGATCCGCGCGCCCACATCTACTATCTGCCGGAGCTCTACGCCGCCTATTTCGGCCGCTGCCTCGCCGCCTTCCGGGCGATGCCGGCGGCGATCCAGAAGACCATCGACCCGAACGACCGCTTCGCGGCGATGCGCGAGACAATCCTGACCTATGTGCAGGACGACCTCGCGGCGCACGAGATGAACCCGTTCGACGCGGCGCTCGCGCTCCTCGCGCTCGCCAAGCTGGGCGGCGACCGTGCCTGCTTCGCGCCGGCCGTCGCCGCGATGGTCGACGCCTACGGCGAGGGCGGCCGCAAGGGGCCGTACAAGGCCTACGAGTGGAACAAGATGAAGACCCCGACCCGCATCCTGGTCGGCGGCCCCGAGGTCACCTCGGCCTTCGTGCTCTCGGCGCTGTCGCACGCGCGGACCAGTCTCGCGGCCGCCTGAACCGGCGGCCGGCCCGGACGGACCAATCGGCACGGCCATGCGGGCCGGCCCCGCGTCGCGGTCGCCCGCCCGAGGACGACCGCATTCGCGCGCCACTGTCGGGGCGGCGGCTGTGGGCACGGCGGCCGGCCGCATGGCAATGCGGGGGGCGAAAGTGATAGAGATCACATACGGTCGGCCCACGAGTTTCTATTCGAGTCTGTTGATTCTCCGTCACCGAGCGCCGCACGGGCGCGGGAGGCACCGGACATGATCTCGAAGAAGATCGCCGTCATCGCCGTCGGCGCGGTGCTGCTCGCCGGGGGCGCCGCCGCCGTCTACGGCGTTCCGGCCCGCGGCCTCGTCGACACGTTCAGCCGCGACGTCCTGGCCCGCCACGACCTCGTCCTCGACATCGGCGGCGACGCCCGCCTGACCATCTGGCCGGAGACCGGGCTGACGCTCGGCGACGTCCGGCTGCGCGACGCCAAGACCACCGACGAGATCGCCCGCATCGACACGGTGCGGGCCGCCATCGGGCTCGGCAATCTGTGGAGCGGCAAGGTCGACATTGCCGACCTGACGCTGACCCGGCCGGTCGTCCACACCGACCCGATGTTCGCCCGCGCGGCGCGCGGCGCCGCCGTCCGCAAGTCGCGCAGCCTCGGCGCCGGCGGCACCAACGAGAGCATCCTGCCGGTCGACCACGCGGTCGCGATCAGCCGCGTCGCGGTGAACGACGGCCTGATCGTGGTGCGCGACGGCAACCAGACCGCCGAGATGAAGGTCGAGTCGCTGCGGCTCGCCAGCCTGCCGGCGGCGGGCGGCCGCTCCAACCTGCATCTCGACGCCAAGATCGGCGTCGCCACTCTGCGCGTCACGGCGCCCGGCGACACCCCGACCCGGCTCGCCGACGGCAAGGCCGTGCCGATCGAGGCGCGCATCGACGCGCCGAACCTGTTCCGCACGCCGGCGACGATCAGCACCACGCTGACCAGCGCCGGGCCGGTCCTGAAGGCCGACAACCTCAACGGCCTCGTCGACCAGGGCCGGCTGCGCGGCGCCGTCTCGGTGTCGTTCGCCGGCGCCCGGCCATTCGTCGACGCGACGCTCGAATCCGAGCGGCTCGATCTGACCAGCCTGGTCGAGGCCGTCACCGGCCCGACCCCGCCGGCGCGCCCGGGCAGCACGGCCGTGCCGGCGCCGTGGAGCGACGCGCCGCTCGACCTGTTCGGCCTCGGGCTCGTCGACGCCAACATCGCGCTCGCCGCCCGCGAGGTGGCGATCGAAGGGATCCGCATCGCCCCGGCCGTCATCGAGGCCTCGCTGCTCGCCGACACGCTGAAGGTCGAGCTGTCGCCCTCCGGCGTCTATGGCGGCCAGGCGACCGGCGAGATCGCGATCGACCGCACCGGGGCGACGCCGGCCGTGTCGGTGAAGACGAGCTTCTCCGGGCTCGACGCGCTGCCGTTCCTGCGCGACGCCGTCGCCTTCCAGTACATCGAGGGCAAGGCACGCGGCAGCCTCGAGGTGCGCGGCACCGGCAAGAGCCCGCGCGAGATCGTCGGCTCGCTCGCCGGGCGCGGCGACCTCCTCTTCGAGAACGGCGCGGTGCGGGGCATCGACATGCCGGCGATGCTGCGCTCGGTGCTCGACGCCATCCTGGCCGGCTGGCAGGCGGGCTCCGGCGAGCAGACCCGCTTCTCGACCTTCAAGGGCACCTTCACGGTGGCGAGCGGCGTCGCGCGGACGACCGACGTCGCCTTCCAGGGGCCGTACATGGTGATGAGCGCCGCCGGCAACATCGACCTGCGCGCCAAGACGCTCGATCTGCGCGCCGACCCGCGGCTCGTCGCGGCGCCGACGACGCCCGGCCAGGCCAGCAACGTGCTCGGCATCGGCGTGCCGGTGGCGATCCAGGGACCGTGGTCGGCGCCGCGCATCTATGCCGACACGCCGAACGTGCTCGCCAATCCGGACGGCGCCTTGAAGGCGCTGCGCGACGCGCTCGGTCCCGGCGGCGGCGCCCAGATCGGCAAGCTCATCGACGGCCTCAAGGGCCTCGCGCCAGGCCCCACTCCGGGCGTGACGGCGCCCGGCGTCACGCCGCCGAGTCTCGCTCCTCCGGGTG
>NZ_NHSK01000262.1 GCF_016653355.1 Rhodoplanes elegans
TCGAGCGCATGCCGGCGCCCGAGCCGCAGAACGCGGCGCCGCCCACCGCCCCGACCAATGGCGGCCGCGGCGGCTGGCTCTCCGACCTCCTGAGCCGCGCCTCGCAGGACGACGACGACGACCAGCCGCTGCGTCGCGGCGGTGAGGGTCGCGGGCCGCAGCAGGTTCCGGCGCCGCGCGGAGAGGCCCCGGCCGACGATCGCGGAACCCGCTACACGATCGAGTCGCTCGACGCGCTGTCGGTCGACATCGCCCGGATGATCGATCACGACGCCGCCGCCGAGCTGTGGGACCGCTACAATCGCGGCGAGCGCAACGTGTTCTCGCGCCGGCTCTACACCCCGCAGGGCCAGAAGACCTTCGACGAGATCCGCAAGCGCTACCGGGCCGACCGGGAGTTCAAGCAGACCGTCGATCGCTACATCGGCGAGTTCGAGCGGCTGCTCGAGGAGGTCTCGCGCAACGATCGCGGCCAGGTCGTCGCCCGGACCTACCTGACCTCCGAGACCGGCAAGGTCTACACCATGCTGGCCCACGCGGCCGGCCGGTTCGACTGAGGCGGCGCGACGAGACACGAACGCGAGGCGTCCAAACAGTCGTGACAAGCGACAGGACGAAAGGCGGCGCCCCCGGACGCCGCCTTTTTTCGTGCGGTGCTGTCTTATGCGACGGGAGCGGCAGGGCTCGCTTCGTGCCCCGGACGCGGTGCAGCGCGCAGCGGTGCACCGCAGCGCCGGGGCCCATCGGCCTGGCGGTGGAGGTTCAGGTGGCTACGGCTACGGCTGCGGCGCGAGGCCCCTGAGTCCCGGTTCACGGCGCGTCGCGCCGCGCCCGGGACACGAGGCTCCTGCCGCCCTGAGAAATACGGCCGCGCATCTGGATCGCGTCCATCCTCATGGTGAGGAGCGCTCCGCAGGAGCGCGTCTCGAACCATGCGGCCCCGACGCCGAGGCCTTCGCCCTTCAAGACGCCCGCTTCGCGGGCTCCTCGGGGTGAGGACGGATGACTATTCGCTTCGAGGCGGGCGGATCGGCGGATCGCCCGCCCCCTGCCCTAACGCGTGGCGCGACCGGCGGGTTGGGCGGGGGCGCCGCCGAACAGGAGGCGGCTCGGGTTCTGGTCGATGTTCTTGACCGCCTGCTCGAGCGTCGAGATGGCGCGCCGGCCGTCGACCGCGAGGCGCTCCCATTCGCGCAAGCCGGTCTGGCTGAACCGGGTCAGGCCGCTCGACATCTGGCCGATGTTCTTGTCGAGATTGTCGGCGAGCGTGCGGATCGAGCGGGCCGCCGCCGCGACGTCCTCGAGCTTGTTCTCGGCGCCGGTCATCACCGCCTCGGCCTTCGCGACGATGCGGTCGATGCGCTCGGAGTTGTCGGCGAGCGTCTGGGTGAAGGACTCCATGTTCCGCAGCGTGTTGCGGAACGACGCCTCGTTGTCGGCGACGAGCGAGTCGAGCCGACGCAGCACGCTGCGGGCCGCCGAGGTGACGTCCTGCCCGGCCGTGAGGTCGGCGCGCAGGATCGGCGGGTCGAGCACCGGCGCGGTCGCGGAGGCGCCGCGCAGCGACACCGAGGCGAAGCCGGTGAGGCCCTGGAAGTCGAGACCGACATGGGTGTCGGTGCGCAGCGTCACGGCGCGATCGACAGCGATGCCGACGATCACCTGGCGCGGCGCGTCGGGATCGATGCGCACCGTCGTCACGTCGCCGACCCGGATGCCGTTGAACAGCACCCAGGAGCCCGGCCGCAGGCCGGAGACGGCGCCCTCGAACACCACGTCGTAGCGCTTGCGGTCCGTGCCGCCGGGCGGCGCGCTGAACCAGTAGACGAACGTGAAGGCGCCGACCACCACGGCCAGCGTGAACAGTCCGACCAGGATGTAGTTCGCTCGCGTTTCCATCGTCGACCTGCCCCGCCCTCGAACCCGCCCGTCCCCGAACCCGTACCCGTCTCGTCCGTCCGCGGCGCGCGCCGCGCTATTCACCGCCGGTCAGGCGACCGCGGCGGCGGGGCCGACCCGCGACCGCACGCCCCGGAAGTAGGACCGGATCCACGGATGATCCGACGCCAGCATGGCATCCATCGGGCCGACCGTGACGACGGTCCGGTCGGCCAGCACGGCGATCCGGTCACAGACCGCGTGCAGGCTGTCGAGATCGTGGGTTACCATGAAAACCGTGAGCCCCAAAGTCTGCTGCAGGGTCTTGATCAGGCTGTCGAACTCGGCGGCGCCGATGGGATCGAGCCCGGCCGTCGGCTCGTCCAGGAAGACGATCTCCGGATCGAGCGCCAGGGCGCGGGCGAGCGCGACGCGCTTGATCATGCCGCCCGACAGTTCGGACGGGATCTTGTCGCAGACGCTGGCGTCGAGGCCGACCATCTCCAGCTTGGCGATCGCCACCTCGTCCATCAGCCGGCGCGACAGCGCGAGATGCTCGCGCATCGGGAACTGGACGTTCTGCAGCACGGTCAGCGAGGAGAACAACGCGCCCTGCTGGAACAGCACGCCCCAGCGCCGCTCCAGCGCCCGCCGCGCCCGTGCGCCGAGCCGCGCCGGATCCTCGCCGAACACCGCGATGGTCCCCGAGCGCCGCGGCAGCAGGCCGACGATGGTGCGCAGCAGCACCGACTTGCCGATGCCCGAGGCGCCGACGCAGCCGAGGATCTCGCCGCGCGTCACGTCGAGCGAGACGCCGTCCAGCACGGTCGCGTCGCCGAACCCGCTGACCAGGTCGCGCACGCCGATGACGATTTCGGTCGAGGGCGCCAGCATGGTCACATCCCGATCGTCGCGAAGAACATGGCGAACAGGCCGTCGAGCCCAATCATCAGGAAGATCGACTTCACCACCGAGGCGGTGGTGTGCAGGCCGAGCGACTCGGTCGAGCCCTTCACCTGCAGGCCCTCGACGCTGGCGACGACGCCGATGACCAGCGCCATGAACGGCGCCTTGATCATGCCGACCGCGAAGTCGTCGAGCGAGATGGCGTCGTGCAGGCGCGACAGGAACACGTCGGGGCTCATGCCGCCGTACAGCCAGCACACCAGGAAGGCGCCGTAGAGCGCCGCCATCGAGCCGATGAAGCTGAGCGCCGGCAGTGCGATCACCAGCGCGGCGACGCGCGGCAGCACCAGGATCTCCAGCGGATCGAAGCCCATGGTGCGCAGCGCGTCGGTCTCCTCGCGCATCCGCATGGCGCCGAGCTCGGCCGTGTAGGCGCTGCCCGAGCGGCCCGCCACCATGATGGCGGTCATCAGCACGCCGATCTCGCGCAGCACCAGGATGCCGACCATGTCGACCACATAGGTGTCGACGCCGAAGCGGCGGAAGTGAAACAGCCCCTGCTGCGCGATGATGCAGCCGATCAGGAACGTCATCAGCAGGATCACGGGCACGGCGCGCCAGCCGACCCGGTCGAGATGATGCACCGTCGAGGTGAGGCGGAACGTCCACGGCATCGCGGCGGTGCGCAGCGCGACGAGGGTCAGCTCGCCGAACATCTGGACGATCAGCAGCAGGTCGCGGACCAGGCCGACGACCGTGGCGCCGAGCCGGGCCAAGGCCTCGGCGATCGGGTTCGGCCGAACCCGCGCCGGCGGCGTGCGGTTCGCGGTGTGGACTACGTCGACCAAAGTGCGATAGCGCGCCGGCAGGTCGACGACGGCCGCCTCGCGGCCGCTCGCGTCGAGGCTGCGCACCAGCCGCTCAAGCAGCCACGCCCCGAAGGTGTCGAGCCGCTCGACGCCGGCCATGCGGATCTCGACCCGGCGGCTCTCGGCCGGCACGCCGCGGGCACGCCGCAGCGCGGTCTCGACCAGGCGCTCGAGCTCGCCGGCCCGGTCCGCCGTCCACGACCCGGCGGCGGCGAGCGCTAGCCGCCCGTCCGTGACGCTGGCATCGAGCAGGCGGTCGCTCATCGCAGGCTCCGGGGGCGCGATACGGGATCCTCCCGATTCGCCGACCCCGATACTTGACACCGCAGCGCCGGCCTGTCGAGGTCCGAACGAACCGCATCGGGGCCGTTCCATGGCATTGAAACTTTCAGCAACATCAGAAACTTGGCCGATCGCCGGGACGTTCACGATCAGCCGCGGGGCGAAGACCGAAGCGTGCGTCGTCGTCGCCTGCGTGTCGGACGGGACACACCTCGGACGCGGCGAATGCGTCCCCTACCCGCGCTACGGCGAGAGCGTCGAGAGCGTGCTGTCGGCGATCGAGGCGATGGGGCCGATGCTGGCGGCCGGTCTCGACCGCATGGCGCTTCAGGAGGCGATGCCGGCCGGCGCGGCCCGCAACGCGATCGACTGCGCGCTGATCGACCTCGACGCGAAGTGCGCCGGGGTGCCGGCCCATGTGCTGCTCGGCCTGCCGGCGCCGCAGCCGCTCACCACCGCCTACACAATTTCGCTCGGCACGCCCGAAGCGATGGCCGCCGCAGCCGCCGCCGCGGCGCATAGGCCGCTGCTCAAGGTGAAGCTCGGCGGAGGAGACGATCCGGCCCGGATCGCCGCGGTGCGGGCCGCGGCGCCTGCCGCCACCCTGATCGTCGACGCCAACGAGGGCTGGACGCCGGCCGACCTGGAGACGAACCTCGCCGCCTGCGCGGCGGCCGGCGTGCAGCTCGTCGAGCAGCCGCTGCCCGCCGCCGCCGACGCAGCGCTCGCCGCCGTGGCGCATGCGGTGCCGGTGTGCGCAGACGAGAGCGTGCACGACCGCGCGACGCTGGCGCAGCTCCGCGACCGCTACGACGCCGTGAACATCAAGCTCGACAAGACCGGCGGTCTCACCGAGGCGCTCTGCGTCGCCGCAGAGGCCCGCGCGCTGGGATTCGAGATCATGGTCGGCTGCATGGTCTCGACCTCGCTTGCCATCGCGCCTGCCGTGCTGGTCGCGCAGGGCGCGGCCTTCGTCGACCTCGACGGACCACTCCTGCTTGTGGACGACAGGCCACACGGACTGGCCTTCGACGGCAGCATTCTCCATCCCGCTACCCACGTGTTGTGGGGCTGACATTTTCCGGATTGAGGGAACAAACCTCGGCAGGTACGAATCCTGCAAGGCCGATCCGGGGGGACGGCTTTCACGGGGGAATGGAGCATGCGGATTGCAGCCTTGTGCCTCGGCGCGGCGCTCGCCGTGGGAGCCATCATGCCGGCCGCCGCCGACGTTCTGATCACGTCCGACACGGGCGGCATGATCGGCGACTACGTCTCGCGCTGGCAGCGCGTCCGCCAGAGCGGCGAGCGCGTCGTCATCGACGGCACCTGCCTGTCCGCCTGCACCATCGTGGTCGGCATGATCCCGCGCGACCGCCTGTGCGCGACCCGCAACGCGGCGCTCGGCTTCCATGCCGCCTGGCTGCCCGACCAGACCGGCCGCCGGGTGACCAGCCCGGTCGCCACCCGGGCGCTGTGGGGCCTCTATCCGGGCAGCGTGCGGCGCTGGATCGCCCAGCGCGGCGGCCTCACCCCGAACATGCTGATGATGCGCGGCCGCGATCTCGCCGGCGTGGTGCAGCCCTGCGACGGCGCAGTCCGGCGGGTCGCGTCGGCGCCGCGGCGAGCCGCAGCGCCGCAGGCGCGCAGCTATCGCCGGGCGACCAGGGCGATCGCGACGCCGGCCGTCGCCGAAGCCGCCATGGCCAGATAGGCGAAGCTGCCGAAGGCCGTCACCAGGAGCCCGGAGACGCCCATCGTCCCGGCGAACACGACCGCGACGGCGCTCGCATAATCGCCCTGGGCCGTGGCGCCGCGGTGCGCCTCGGCGAGGAAATGCATGGCGCCGAGATGGGCGGCGCCGAACGACAGCGCATGCAGGCCTTGCAGCGCCGGCAGCAGCACGGCCGGCGGATCGAACGCCATCACGGTCCAGCGCAGCACCGCGCCGACGCCGCCGAGCACCAGGAGATCGACCGGACGCAGCCGCGCCGCGACCCGGCCCGAGAAGGCGAACAGCACGATCTCGGCCACCACGCCGATCGCCCACAGGACGCCGATCTCGAGCCCATCCAGGCCCTTGGCGGCCCATTGCAGGCTGGCGAAGCCGTACAGCACCGCGTGGCTCGCCTGGATCAGGCTCCCCGCCGCCACCACGGCGACGAACCGGGCCGACCGCCACGGGTTCGGCCGCGCAACCGCCGGGCTCGCCCCTTCGGGATGCGGAACGAGCGGCCGCAGCAGGCTCGCCGTCACGGCGGCGACGACCAGGGCAGCGGCGAGCGACCACACGACGTTTGGCGGCCCGAGCCGCTCCAGGAGCAGGCCGCCGGCCAGATTGGCGACGATGAAGCTCACCGAGCCCCACATCCGCACCGGACCGTAGGCGCGGCCGCGCTCGGCCAAGCCCCTGAGTGCGAAGGCGTCGGCGAACGGCAGGATGAGGGCCTGGGTGATCGAGGCCGCCGCATAGGCGGCCAGGATCGCCGGAAAGCCGTGCGACTGCTCGAGCAGCACGAAGGCGGCGACCGTCACCCAGCAGGCGACGATCAGCGGGCCTTTCAGCCAGCCGCGCTTGTCCGCGAGGCGGGTCGTCAGCGGCACCACCACGGGCCGGGTCGCCATGGCGAGCGCCAGGACGAGGCCGATCTCGCGCGCATCGAGCCCGCGGTCGGCGAGCCACACCGGAAGGAACGGGAGCTGGATGCCGGCGAAGACGAAATAGGCGGCGTAGAACGCGCCCATCCGCCGGGCGAAGCCGTCGTCCGGCAAAGTCCTGTTAAGTAAAGGCATCTCGCGGATTGCGCTCCGGTGGCGAGTCGGGCAGAGCTTTAGATCGCGGTCGCCGAAGTGGAAACCGGTTTCGCGTCCGGCCCCGCTCCACGCTTCGCCCCGGGACTCGAGACCCGCGGGCGAGTTCGGTTCTTGCCGGTCCGAGCCTTTCCGGTTCGACGAGTTCCGATCGCACCGGGTGACCATGTCCGACGCGCTCTCCGCTTACCCGCCGAACCCGGATCCCGATCCGGACGAGACGCCGTCGCCGACCGAGGTCGAGTATGCGGCGATCGCCGATGCGTTGGCCGAGACGAGGCGCGGGCGCTGGTTCCTGGAGGAGCACGCACGGCGGACCCGGCTGGAGGAGATGGACCTCCTCGCCCTCATCCTCGGCCGCATCGAGGTCGCGGTCGCCGATTTCCGCGACGAGACGGTCGCCAAGCTGGCCCAGCCGGCCGTGCCGCCGACGCTCGTCGACACCCTGCCGAAGGCGCTCGGCCGGATCGAGGAGCGGCTCGCCG
>NZ_NHSK01000263.1 GCF_016653355.1 Rhodoplanes elegans
CCCGCCTCCTGCCGCACCGCCCGCCGCACGATCGCCGCGAAGGAGCGCGCCGCCGGGCTGCGCGCCCGGTCGCGCGGCCAAAGGAGCCCGGGCGTGCGGCGCGGTGTCGGCGCCTCGATGGCCACGACGACGAGATCGCCGCCGGGCGGCACGGCGCGGTGCGGCACGATCGCGGCGACGCCGGCGCGGCGGGCCGTCTCCAGCATCGGTCCGATCGTGTTGGTCTCGACGATCACGTCGGGGGCGACGCCGGCGGCGGCGAACCAGTCGTCCAGCATCCGGCGGGTGGCGAAGCTGCGGGTCAGCAGGATCAGCGGCATGTGATGCAGGGCACTCATCCGCACGCGGCGACGGCCAGCGAGCGGGTGGGTCGCCGGCACGGCCAGCACCAGCTCCTCCTCGTAGAGCGGCTCGAAGGTCAGCGCGTCGTCGCCGGCGGGCGCGTAGCCGATCCCGACATCGAGCGTGCCCTCGCGCATGCGCGCCTCGATCACCGGGGCGGCCAGGTCCTCGACGACGATCCGCACGCCGGGATGCCGGGCCAGGAAGGCCGCCGTGCAGCGCGGCATCAGCCGCAGCGCGACGCTATGGACGGCGCCTGCCGCGAGGGTTCCGGCGAGCGCCTCGCCGCCGCTGCGCAGCCCGCGGACCGCCGCATCGATGCCGTGCAGCGCCGCGACGATGCCGGGCAGCAGCGCCTCACCCTGCTCGGTCAGGACGACGCGCCGGCCGATGCGGTCGAACAGGCGGACGCCGAGCTCGTCCTCGAGCCGGCGGATCTGATGCGACAGCGTCGGCTGGGTGACGTGCACGAGCGCGGCCGCCCGCGTGAAGCTGAGCTGCTCGCCCAGCACGGTGAAATAGCGCAGATGGCGAAGCTCCATCGGCGAACCCCTTCGCGGACGGGTGGCCCGGGGGCGCCGCAGCGACGACCACACCGGCTCGGCGTCGCCGGCGTGAGGCCGCCGGGACACGTCGCAGCGACGCCGTCGCAAAACGTCACGTCGCATAGACACGGTCTATGCTGTTAATTCAAACAATCACTTTTGTCACTGGACCGGGGACATCTAGGATCGCGGACGTCCGCGCCCCCGGGCCGCTTCCGCGCCCCGGGCGGCGCGCCAGGGAGCCATCGTGACACCACACGTCACCTTCACGTTCGACAACGGCCCGACGCCGGGCGTCACCGAGGGCGTGCTCGACCTGCTCGCGCGGCGCGGCATCGCGGCGACCTTCTTCGTGATCGGCAGCAAGCTGCTCGACCCGACCGCCACGGCGCTGGCGCGCGCGGCGCACGCCGCCGGCCACTGGATCGGCAACCACACGTTCACGCACGCGGTCGCGCTCGGGGACGATCCCGATCCGAGCCGTGCGCGCCACGAGATCGAGGCGACGCAGGATCTGATCGGACCGCTGTCGCATCCCGACAAGCTGTTCCGGCCCTACGGCAAGTCCGGCACCCTTGGCCCGCATCTGCTCAGCCGCGCCGCCGCGGATCTGCTGCTCGCGAGCTGCTACACCTGCGTCCTGTGGTCGAGCGTGCCGGGCGACTGGCGCGACCCGGACGGCTGGGTCGATCGCGCCGTCGCCGACATCGCGGCGCGGGAGCGCACCGTGCTGGTGCTGCACGATGTCCCGAACGCCTGCCTGCCGCGCCTCGGCGAGCTGATCGCACGACTCGACGATCTCGGCGTCGTCTACGAGCAGGCCTTTCCCGACGACGTGGTGCTCACCCGCGCCGGCCGGCGCGTCAACCTGTCGGCCGGGCATGTCGCCGACGCCTGAGCGTCGTCGCCGCCGCCGCGCCGTCGTGCCGAGACCCGAAGCCCGCGATCGCCGACAGGCGGCCGTGAACCACAAAAGAAGCCCCCGGAGGATCCCATGCCCACCAACGCCCTGCCCACCGACAACCTGTCCACCGACAACCTGTCCACCGACACCGTGTCCACCGACCCTGTGCCCGCCGTCTCGCGCGCCACGCTGGTCCGCGCGCTCGCCGGCCTGCTGGTCGGCGCCGCCGTCGCCGCGGCCGCGCCGAGCAGTGCGTCGGCCGATACCTATCCGTCCAAGACCGTCAAGGTCGTGGTCGGGTTCGGTCCCGGCACCGCGACCGACATCGTGACCCGGCAGATCGCCGGCGCGCTGTCGACCGAGCTCGGGCAGACCTTCATCGTCGAGAACCGGCCCGGCTCGGGCGGCGCGATCGCCACCGCGGCGGTCGCCCGCACGACGCCGGACGGCTACACGCTGACCATGGGCACGGTGGGCACCCACGCCATCAATGCCGGCCTGTTCGCGAAGCTGCCTTACGACCCGCTGAAGGACTTCGTGCCGATCGCCCTGATCGGCTACACGCCGACCCTGCTCGTGGTGCCGAAGGCGCTGCCGGTGTCGAACGTCGCCGAGCTGGCCGCCGCCGCGCGGTCGCGTCCGGAAGGCTTCGCGTTCGCCTCCGCCGGCACCGGCACGTCGGGCCATCTCGCCGGCGAGCTCCTCAAGACCACGACGGGCGCCAACCTGATCCACGTGCCTTACAAGGAGGGCGCCACCGGCCTCACCGACCTGATGGCCGGCCAGGTGCAGTTCATGTTCTACCATCCGGCCGCCGTCCTGCCGCACGTGCGCTCCGGCGCGCTCAGGGCGATCGCGGTGTCGAGCGCCCGGCGCAGCGCCGCGGCGCCCGACGTGCCGACCATGGTCGAGCAGGGCTTCCCGCGCTTCGACCTGGTGGCGTGGTTCATGCTCTACGCGCCGGCCGGTACGCCCGACGCCGTGGTGGCGCGGTTGCGCCAAGCGACCGAGCGGGTGCTCGCCACGCCGGAGGTCGCCGGCCAGCTCCGCAACCAGGGGGTCGAGATGCTGCCGCTGACGGGCGAGGCCCTGGCGGCGTTCGGCCGCGACGAGGTGGCCAAGTGGACCGCGCTCGTCACCGCCTCGGGCGCCCGCGTGGACTGACGGGTGGACTGACGGACGGGGCACGGGCGGCGCCGGCGCGCCGTCCCGAACCGCGGTGCGGCGACCGGGTTGACGAGGTGTCGTCCACGCGCCCGGAGCCGCCGCGATGCCGTCTCCCGTCCGCCGTCCCGGTCCCGTCGCGGCGGCTGTCCCGGTCCCGTCGCCGTCCCGCGTCCGCGGGCCGTGGGGCGTCGCCGTATCGATCGCCTGGGTGATCCTCGCCTTCGCGTCCGAGGCGCCGCTGCGCGATGCCGCCGCGGCCCTGGGCCTGCCGGGCGGGCGCTGGGCCGCCGGATGGGCGGGAGGATGGCCGGCCGCCCTCGATCGGCTCGCCCTGTGGGGCAGCATCCTGCTGGTCGTGGTGCTGGCGGTGCGGCTCACCGACGTGCCGCTGCGCGAATATTTCGCCTGGCGGCGGCCGCGCCTCGCCGATGTCGCCCTGGCGGCCGGGTTCGTGCTGACGCTCTACGGCGGGCTCGTCGCGCTCACCCTGCTGGCCGGCACGGCCGATGTGCATGCCGGCGGGACCGGTCGGACCCCGCCGGGTGCCGGGCCGCTCGCCGTCGCCCTCGCCTGGGCACCGACCGTGCTGCTCGCGCCGGTCGTCGAGGAGACCGTGTTTCGCGGCTTCCTGTGGCACGGCATCGCCCGGCGACACGGCGCCGCTGCGGCGCTCGCCGGCACATCCGTGGTCTTCGCGGCCTTCCACTGGGGCTATTGGATGCGGGCCGGCGGCGTCGACCTGCTCTCGGTCGCACACTACATCGTGATGGGCGGCGTCCTCGGGATGTTCCGCCTGGCCAGCGGCAGCAGTGTCGTGCCGATGGTGGCGCACGCGATGGCCAATGGCGCCCTCGCCGCGTTTCCGGTCGTGGTGGTCGCGCTGGCGTGACGGTACCCCGCGGCCGCGCAACGCACGGTTGGTATGCATCGGAAGCGTTGATGCGGCCGGCGGACGGGACTATATCAGCGGCTCCCAATCGAGACCTCGACAGGTCGGACCTCGGGCCACGGGCCCGGTCCGGCCTTTGTGCACGACACCGGAGACCGAATGGCTCGCTTCCGCGACACCGACCTGCAGGACCGTAAGAGCAACGCCGACACGGCCAAGAAGGCCCTGCTCGAGAAATTCCGCACCGCCGCCGCGGATCCGGCGCTCGAGGAGCGTCGCGCGGCGCTCGAAGCCGAGCGGCTCGCCCGCAAGGCCGAGCGCGACGAGATCCGGGCGAAGCGCGACGCCGAGGCGGCCGAGAAGGCCCGCATCGCGGCCGAGGCGGCCGAGAAGGCGCGCGTCGAGGCCGAGGCGATCGCCGCCCGCTCCTCGGCCTCGCGCGCCNCGCGGGCCGAGCGCGAGGCGCGCGAGGCCGAGGAGCGGGCGGTCGCCGACGCCGCCCTCAAGGCCGAGCAGAAGGCGGCGCGCGACGCCCGTTACGCCGCCCGCAAGGCGGCCAAGAAGGCCCGCCGCAAGGGCGACATGTACTGAGAGCCGGCCGGCGCGCCGCGCAGGCGCGCCCGCATCGATCCCAGCCCCGGATCGGGTCAGTCCTTGCGCTCGTCGCCCATCACGCCGGCGAGCGCCCAGTCCTCCTTCGGCACCTCGTGGATGATGACGTGCAGGTTGTCGGGCTTCGCCCCGGCATGCGTCACCATGGCGTCCGTGATGGCGCGCACGAGAGCGCGCTTCTGCTCGCGGCTGCGGCCGGTCCACATCTCCACCGTGACGACGGGCATGCTGGTCCTTTCTGCGGGCTGGGCGTGTCGAGGGCGTGACGGACGACGATCGACGGCACGGCGGCACGAGACCGACGCTCAGTGCTCGTCCTGAAGAATCTTTTCGATGCGGGCGCGGATGCCGCGCCACTGGCTGGCGCCGACCGTCACGGGCGCCCGGCTGCCCAGCCCCCGCCCCCAGATCGCCTTGCGGCCGAGCCGCTTCGCCGTCTCGAAATCGACGCCTCCCGGGGGCGCCGCGAGATCGACGATCAGGGCGTGGTCGGGCAGCATGCCGATGACGTTGGCGCCGACCACCCGCGACGGCACCGTGGAGAACAGGAGGTCGAGCCGCGGCGCGAGCTCCGGCAGCGCCTCGAGCCCGTGCGCCGTCGCGCCGGCCACGAAGGCCGCGGCGCGCTGCTCGGGATTGCGGGCGACCACATGGGTGCGGGCGCCGAGCGCCACCAGGTAGCGGGCCAGCACGGTGCCGATCGTCCCCTGCCCGACCACGCAGGCTTCCGAATTGTGGATGGTCGTGTCGGTGTTCTCGATGACGATCTTCAGCAAGCCTTCGAGGATGGCGGGCGTGCGCTCCAGCATCAGGGCGCGGTCCCACTCGTACTCGTGCAGGCCGATCCCCAGCGCGTCGGCATGCGCCTTCAGGTTGGCGTCGGCCCAGCCCAGCACGATGTGGGCGCGCGGCGCCATGCCGGCCAGCATGGCCCGGTCCGGGATGATGGCGGACGCCGCCGCCGGCGCGAACAGGGCGCCGCTCGGGGCGATGCCGGGAATCGGAAACAGCGCGAACTTGGCGCCGCGCAGCACCGCGGCCGGATCGTCGAGATGCTTCACGCCGGGAATACCGCCCTCCGGCCACGGGAGGCCGTGGGCGCGGACCTCGGCGCCGGTGAGAGCGGCGAGCCGGGCGATCTCCTGCTCACGGCGGTCGCCGCCGAGCATGCCGATGACGAGCTTCGACCAGTCGATGATGGCCACGGCGATCCTTCCGATCCGACGATCCGCACGTTAGAGCCGGAGCCCGCCCCGCCGCAACCGGGAACGACGGTGGTGCGGCGGGGAGAGGACCGCCGCGGCGTGCGGCGGCGCGGCGTTGGCCCCGTCCTTGCGTCCGGCTAAGCTCTCCGTCCCGCCGCCGCACCACCCGCCATCGTCGTGCTCCAGAAAAGGTCCATCCCGTGCGCACGCTGATCGAGAATCTCGAATTCGTCCTCACCGTCGACAAGGCCGACACGGTGCTGACCGGCGCCTCGGTGGTGATCGACGGCGAGCGCATCGCCGACGTCGCGCCCGCGCCGGTCATCGCGTCCCGTTACTCGCGAGACAGCTTCGACCGGATCGTCGACGGCTCGCGCTACGGCATGACGCCGGGCTTCGTCGACTCGCACGTGCATCTCTCCGAGACCCTGTCGCGCGCCGTGTTCCCGGACTGCCTAGCGACCCGCGCCTGGGTGTTCCACTGGGCGAAGCCGTTCTATGCGAGCGTGACGGGCGAGGACGAGGTGTGCGGGGCGACGCTCGGCATGGCCGAGATGCTCCGCTGCGGCACCACCTGCTTCCTCGACATGGGCGCCCAGAACGACGTGAAGGGCGTCGTCGCCGCGATCGACAAGATCGGCATGCGCGGCATCACGGGCCGCCACGCCGCCGACGTGCGGCCCGACGTGATCCCGCCGAGCTGGACCGAGGAGATGATGGCGCATCACTTCTTCCCGGACCACACGACGGCGCTCGCCGCGCTGGAGCGCACGGTGAAGGACTTCGACGGCGCCGGCGGCGGCCGGGTGCGGGTGTGGTGCAACATCGAGGGCAAGGAGCCGTGCAGCCTGGAGCTGCATGTCGGCGCCCGGGCGCTCGCCGAGAAGCTCGGCGTCGGCACCACGTATCACCTCGCGACATCGATCGAGGAGGCGCATGTGTGCGAGCGCAAGCACGGCCACTGGCCGATCTCGCGCATCGCCAGGCACGGCGGCCTCGCCTCCAATCTCGTCATCGCCCACTGCGTCGCCGTGCAGGACGAGGAGGTCGGCCTGATGGCCGACGCCGGGACCAAGGTGGCGTTCTGCCCGGCGACCGCCGTGAAGCTCGCCAAGGGCGCGACCCGCATCGGCAAGTATCCCGAGATGATGGACGCCGGCATGGATGTCGGGCTCGGCACCGACGGCGTCTCGGCCGGCGGCACCATGAACCTGATGCGCCAGCTCTACATGGTGGCCGGCATGTTCAAGGACAGCCGCATGGACTCGACTCTGGTCGGCGCCCGCAAGGCGCTGCGCATGGCGACGATCGAGGGCGCCCAGGCGCTCGGCTGGGCGGACGAGATCGGCTCGATCGAAAAGGGCAAGCGCGCCGACTTCGTGCTGTTCGACCTCGATCACTTCGAGTGGGTGCCCTATGGCGACCCGCTGCAGGCGGTCGTCTACTCGTCGAGCCCGGCCTCGATCGCCCAGACGTGGGTGAACGGCCGCGCCCTCTACGCCAACGGCTGCGTCGCGACGGTCGACGAGAAGGCCCTCCATGTGGAGGCGCGCCGCCGCGCCGCCGACGTCGTCCGCCGCGCTGGCCTGGTGATGGGCGCGACCCCGGTGACGACGACGACGTACGATTGAGGGACGTGCGAGTTCTCCGCTCATCCCCGCGAAGGCGGGGATCCAGAGCTTCGTTCACTGCCGGCCCTGGGTCCCCGTCTTCGCGCTACGGGATGCACACATCGCGCGCCATGCATAGGAGCGTCATGCGCGGGCTCGACCCGCGCATCCATCACCTTCACCAAACAGCGTTCTCTCGCAGCGAGATGGGTCGCCGGGTCAAGCCCGGCGACGACGGCGGAGGGGGCAGCCGGCGTGTTTGCCCCTCACTGAAACTTCTCAGCTTTCTGAGATGTGTGCATCCCGTAGCGCGAAGGCGGGGACGAGCGGAGCGTTCAAACGGCGCCAGCGGCCAGCACCCGCGCGAACGAGCGCTCGATGGCGCTCCGTGACAGATCGCGGGTGATGAAGACGAGCATCGATGCGCGCGCGGCGTCCGGCCAGGCGAGAAGCTCCTGCGGCGGATAGAGCACGTGCTGGACACCGTGCACGACGACCGGCTTGTCGCGCCCACGCACGTTCACGATGCCCTTCAGCCGGAGAATCTGCTCGCCGCGCGCGGTCAGCAGCAGCTCGAGCCAGCGCGTCAGCACGTCCCAGTCGAGCGGCGTGTCGGCGGTCAGGCAGAACGTCGCGACGCGGTCGCCGTGGCGCTGCGGGTCGTGATGATGGAGGTGGTGCCCGGCGTGATCGTGTTCGCCGCGAACGCGATCATCGTGGTCATGATCATCGTGATGACGGTCATCGTGGTGGTGATCGTGAGACGGGTCGCCATGCGCCGCCTCGGCGGCCAGCCACGTCGCGACATCGGTGCCGGCGCCGATCGAGAACGTCTCGCCCTCGAACAGCTCCGCCGGCGACGGGGCAGCCGCGAGCGACGCCTCGAAGCGGCGGGCGCCCGGGTTGAGCGCGGCGAGCCGCGCGGCGAGGCTGGCGCGGGTGGTGGCGTCGGCGAGGTCCGTCTTGGTGGTCACCAGCCGGTCGGCCATCGCGGCCTGCTTGACGGCCTCGGCATGGGTCGCCAGCGTCCCCTCCCCGAGCGTCGCGTCGATCGTGGCGGTGAGACCGGCGAGGCGCAGATGCGGGGTCAGCCGGGCGTCGGTCATCAGCGTATGGACGATCGGCGCCGGATCGGCGAGCCCGGTGGTCTCGACGACGATGCGGCGGAACGCCGGCAGGTCGCCCGCGGCGCGGCGCGCCGCGAGATCGGCGAGCGTCTCGACCAGTTCGTTCCTCACCGTGCAGCACAGGCAGCCCGACTCGAGCAGGACGACGTCGTCCTCCAGCCGGCGCACCAGCAGATGATCGATGCCGACCTCGCCGAGCTCGTTGATCAGCACCGCCGTCTCGCCCATCCCCGGATCGGCGAGCAGCCGGACGAGCAGCGTCGTCTTGCCGCTGCCGAGAAAGCCGGTGAGGACGTGCACGGGCAGCACCGGTTCAGGAACCGGGTTCGAGCGATCGTTCACCGGGAGGGGACCGGAGGA
This sequence comes from Rhodoplanes elegans, assembly GCF_016653355.1. GTDB lineage: Bacteria > Pseudomonadota > Alphaproteobacteria > Rhizobiales > Xanthobacteraceae > Rhodoplanes > Rhodoplanes elegans. The sequence continues at coordinate 8,762 of NZ_NHSK01000263.1, forward strand.
CACGCGGAATACATCCTTCAGGACAGGGCGACGCCCGTCGATACACCCGCGCGGATGTGCGACCAAGCGGCAGTGGACGGCGCCACCCCGGCGCACCGGAGCGCTTGACGCAAATTCTCGAATCGCGCGCTCATCCAAGGTAATATGCGCATGGTGCCGGGCCGCATGTCGGCGGCGCCTCGCAGCACGTTCCGCACGTCGCGACGCGGCGAACGGCGATTTGGATTGGACTTGTCCTTGGATTGGCATTGTCCATTGGGACATCGATTTGGATCGGGAGGAGAGCCGATCGACGAGCCGGCGGTCGCACTCGGGCACTCACTCGGGCACGGGGCGCCACGGCCGCAATCATCGGGTCACCCTTCGGGAGAGATTTCCGCCGTCTTGCCGTCCGCGGCCTCGGCCGCCCGGATTTGAAACGCCGTATCAGGAGCTTTCGATCATGTCCGATCCCTCGCCCGTAAAGCCGACGATCACCCCGGTGGAGACCCCGGTCGCCCCGTCCGAGCCGCCGATCGTGGCGCCGCGCGCCAGCGAGCC
>NZ_NHSK01000264.1 GCF_016653355.1 Rhodoplanes elegans
TGGCGCTCGCCGCCGCCCGGCCGAGGCGGCGCCGAGCGCCACGGCGAGATCGAGGTCGTCGCTGTCGAGCGCGACCGGCGCGCGGGCCTCCTGCCAGGCGCCGATCTGATCGACCAGCCGGCGGCGCAGATGCGCGGGCTTCATCGTGCCGCCGTTGAACAGCACGGCGTCGACGGGCGGGCGTCCGGCCAGGAAGGCGGCGAGATGGCGGGTGACGGCGGGATCGGCCGCGTAGGGCAGGCCGAACTCCTTCACGGCGCCGGCGGTGCGCTTCGGCTTGGCGGTCGCCCAGCAGTCCGGGAAGAAGCCGTCGATCAGCAGCGTGTCGAGTTCGGCCCGGGTCAGCGTCGCCGAGAGTGCGCCGGCGAGCAGCCCCGAGCCGCGGCCCGGCACCGACACCGGGAAGGCCTCGTCGGGCGGGCCGTCGCTCGACAGCACACGCTCCTTGAGGGCCCGGCAGGCGGCGATCAGATGGTCCCACTGGCGCGCCGACAGCTCGCGCGGCGCCGTCGGGACCACGCCCGTGCCGGCGCCGAAGCGCGGCGCCAGCAGATGCGCGATGGCGAGGTCGATGTTGTCGCCGCCGAGCAGGATGTGGTCGCTGACCGCGATGCGCTCGATCGCCGGGGCGCCGCCGTCCTGGGGAGGCGTCACGGAGAACAGCGAAAAGTCCGAGGTGCCGCCGCCGATGTCGACGACCAGCACGTGGCGGGGCGCGGCGCCCGTCGTGCCGGCTTCCGCGTCGCTGCCGGCGAGCGCCTGCCAGGCGGCGTCGCCTGCGGCGTGGCGGTCGAGCCAGCGATAGAACGCCGCCTGCGGCTCCTCCAGGAGCCGTACATGTGCCGGGAAGCCGGCCTCGCGCGCGGCATCGAGCGTGAGGGTCTGGGCGGCGGCGTCGAACGACGCCGGCACCGTGACGGTGATGTCCTGGGCGTCGAACGCGAAGCTCGCGCCGCGGTCGACGAAGCGCCGGTTCCAGGCGGCGCGCAGATGGGCGAGGATCAGGGCCGAGGCGGCGACGGGCGAGATCTTCTCGGCCTCGCCGAGCTCGTCCGAGCCCCACGGCAGGAAACGCGCGGTGCGGTCGGCGCCGTGATGGCACAGCCAGGATTTTGCGGAGTGCGCGACCCGGCCCGGCACCTCGCCGGCGCGGCGTTGCGCCAGCCGACCGACGATCCAGTCGCCGGTGTCGCCGCGCCATTGTCCTTGCGCCGTCACCTGCGCCGCGACGGCCGCTTCGGGGCGGTAGAGGAAAGACGGCAGCGTCGGCGCGTCCACCTCGGTCGCCGGGGTGTCGCGCTGCGGCACCGCCAGCACGGCGGCCTCGCGATCGTCGCCGAGCGGCGCGAAGGCGAGCACCGAGTTCGAGGTGCCGAGATCGATGCCGATGCAGAACCGAGGCTGGGCCATCGCGATACTTTCACACGATCACTTCCGCCCTCGTCCTGAGGAGCCCGCGCAGCGGGCGTCTCGAAGGGCGGGGCGGCCACGTCGAAGCGGTGGCCTCATGGTTCGAGACGCGCTCCTGCGGAGCGCTCCTCACCATGAGGCGCGAGGCCTTCGTCACTCCGTCCGCACCACGAACTCGACCTTCCAGCGGCGGTCGGAGTTGGTGTGCTTCATCCACAGCTCGAGCTTGCCGAGCTCGGTGACGACGGCGTTGATCTGCACCGGCACGGCCTGGCCGGGCGGGATGTCGCCGGCGGCGGCGAGGTCGACCTCGAGCGAGGCGATCTCCAGGAGCTCGCGCTCGGCGTTGGGCACGATCTGGCCCGGCACGTCGCCCGACCGCACCTCCGACGAGAAGAAGCGGAATTCGGCCGTCTCGCCGGTGACGAGGGCGAGGTCGCGACCCTGGATCAGCGCCTCGGTGCCTTCCTCCATGCCCTGCGGCACGACGCACAGCGCCTTGAGGGGTGGGCTGAAGCCCGGCACGGCCGGCATCGAGGTCTCGAGCCCGATGTAGTAGGAGCGCGAGGCGCCGGCGCGGATGCGCAGGCCCTTGCCGGTGATGCGGTTGCGCCCGTATTCGGCGGCGCCCTTGGCGACCGCGAGGTCGGGCTGATCGCCGGCGAGCTCGCGCACCGCGGCGCCCCCGGTCCACGACGCGAGCAGATCGAGCAGCCGCTTGCGCACCGGCGCCGACTTGAACACGCCGCCGTTGAACAGCACGGCGGTCGGCGCGATGAACGGACGTGACAGCGCGTCGGCGCCGACCAGCGCCTGCAAGGCCTCGCTCGCCTCGACGTTCTCGCGGCTGCGCGTGAGGAACCGGGCGAGGTGCTTGCTGATCACCGGATCGGACGCATAGGGCAGCCCGAACTCCTGCAGGCCGGTGCGCCGCGTCGTGCGGGGCAGATCGTCGATCGCGGTGAGCGGGAAGAAGCCGTCGACCACGACGCGCGCCAGCGTCGCGCGGTCGAGCGTCACCGACAGCGTCTTGCCGAGCAGGCTGGAGCCGCGGCCCGGGACCGAGATCGGGAATTCCTGGAGCGCATCGTCCTCGAACAGGGCGATCTTGCCGCGGCCCGCCATGTGGGAGAGGGCGAGGAACTGGGTGTCGCCGAGCGTCTTGCCGGCGTCCTCGAGCACGGCGCGCAGCGTGTAGGCGAGCGCCAGATCCATGTTGTCGCCGCCGAGCAGGATGTGCTCGCCGACGCTGATGCGCTCGAGGTCGAGCACGCCGTCCTTCTCGGCGATCGCGATCAGGCTGAAGTCGGCCGTGCCGCCGCCGATGTCGCAGACCAGCACGATGTCGCCGGGCCGCACCTGGCTGCGCCAGTCCTTCCCGGTCTGCGCCGTCCAGGCGTAGAAGGCGGCGAGCGGCTCCTCCAGCAGCACCACGTCGCCGAAGCCGGCGGCGGCCGCCGCGTCGGCCGTCATGTTGCGGGCGACATCGTCGAACGACGCCGGCACGGTGAGCACGACCTGGGTGTCGGCGAGCGCGATGCCCTTTGGCGCCATCGTCACCGCGACGCTCTCGCGGAGATGGGCGAGGCAGCGGCGCGCGCAGTCGAAGGCCGAGAGCTTGGTCTCGGCGATCTCCGAGCCCCACGGCAGCACCGGCTGGCGCGGATCGATGTGCGGGTTCGAAAGCCACGACTTCGCCGAGGTGATCAGCCGGTCCGGCACCAGGGCGCCGTGGTCGCGGGCGAAGCGGCCGACGACGACCGGATCGCTGTCCTTCTTGGATCGCCAGGGCAGCGGGAACGCGTCCTTCGGGAACTCGTCCGGATGCGGGATGTAGAGGGCGGACGGCAGCGTCGCCGCCTCGCCGATCTGGTTCGGCCCGAGGATCTGGGTGACGGCGACGACGTCGCTGCCGGCGCCGTCCGCTTCGGCGAGCGCCATGGCGCTGTTGGTGGTGCCGAGATCGATGCCGAGGCTGTAGCGCGGGGTCGGGTTCGTCATGGCAAGAAATCCATGGAATGATCTTTTTCAAATCGCGACCGGCGAGCGGCGCGGCGCCGATGATGCCGCAGTCCGGGGCCGCCGCAGCAGGCGCGGCCGTGGCCGCTACGAGAGCTCGACCTCGGCCGGCGCGATGGTCGGCAGCCGGTCGGTGGTGCGGATCAGCCGCGGCAGCTCGACCCGCTCGACCCGCCAGCCGTGATGGACGAGCGTGCCGGTGAACGGCGCCTGCCCGGTGATCTTGCCGACCAGCCGATAATCGTCGGCCGCGTAGCCGGTCGGGACGACGACCTTGTCGCCCTCGCTCTCGCTGCGGATCGGCTTGACGACGAGATGCTCGGCGAGCGCCGCCTTGCAGCCCTCGTGGACGACGCGGGCCGCGGCGCCGACCTGGGCGTCCGAGTAGCCGGTGATGTCGTCCATCAGGAAGTCGACGAGGCGGCCCTTCTCCTGCAGCACGGCGAGGAAGCTCACCACCTCGGCCTCGTGCCGGTT
>NZ_NHSK01000265.1 GCF_016653355.1 Rhodoplanes elegans
GCGGGCTCCGACCTCTCCCCGCGCGCGGGGAGAGGTGAAGGCTTCAGCAGGCGCGCACGGCCTCGGGCTTGTCGCCCTTCTTCTTGCGGCCCTTCGGCGCGGCCTGCAGGTCGGTGGCCTGGGCCTCCGTGATGGTGCGCGTCTCGTCGAAGCCGAAGTCGACCTTCTTGGACTGCGGACCCCAGTAGCCGACGCGGCCGAGATCGTAGAACTTCCGCTCGAACGAGCTCTTCAGATAGGCCTTCATGCAGCCCATCATGTAGCGGCGCTTCTCGCGATCCCGGATGAACGGATACTCCAGGAACATCTTGCGCATGTAGAAGCGGCGATAGTTGTTCATCACGCGGTCGAGCAGCTCGGGCCGCGTCATCGCGTCCGGCTTCATGATCGGCGTGACGAAATTGTACTTCTCGAAGTCGAACACCTCGACCTTCTCGCCCATGTCCTGGAACAGGTCGGAGAACGGCCACGGCGTGAACATCGACCAGTTGGCCATGTCGCAACCCCAGTCGCGGGCCATCTGGTAGGTCTCTTCCAGCGTCTCGCGGGTCTCGTTCTCGAGGCCGACGATGAACTGCGCCTCGGAGACGATGCCGTGCTTGCGCAGGAGCTCGATGGCGCGCTTGTTCTGCGCCACCGTGGTCTCCTTGTTGAACAGGTCGAGCTTGAGCTGCGCCGCCGCCTCGGTGCCGAGCGAGATGTGGATCAGGCCGGCCTTGCGGTAGAGCGGCAGCAGCGCCTCGTCGCGCAGGATGTCGGTGACGCGCGTGTTGATGCCCCACATCACCGGCAGCTTGCGCCGCACCAGCTCCTCGCACAGCGCGACGAACTTCTTGCGGTGGATGGTCGGCTCCTCGTCGGCCAGGATGAAGAAGCCGACGTCGAACTCCTTCACCAGCACCTCGATCTCGTCGACCACCTTGATCGGATCGCGGACCCGGTAGGTGCGCCAGAACTTCCACTGCGAGCAGAACGAGCAGGTGAAGGGGCAGCCGCGGGCGAAGTTCGGGATCGCGACCCGGCAGCCGAGCGGGATGTAGTTGTACTGGTTCCAGTTCAGGATGCCCCAGTCGGGGCTCAGCATGTCGAGATTCTCGATCGGCGGCGCCGCCGCCGTCGCGATGATGTTGGCGCCGTCCGAATAGGCGATGCCCTTGACGGTGTCGGGGTTCTTCTTGAACTCGCCGGAGTCGATCGCGCGCACCAGGTCGAGCAGGATCTGCTCGCCCTCGCCGCGGATCACCACGTCGATCCAGGGCGCCTCGGCCAGCACCTGCTTGTACATGAAGGTCGCGTGGATGCCGCCGATCGCCGTCACGGCGTTCGGGCACTCCTCGCGGGCGATCTGCAGCGCGCGCTCGGCCTTGTAGATCGCCGGCGTGATCGCGGTGGCGCCGATCAGGTCCGGCTTCAGGCGGCGGAACTCGGCACGGAGCTGATCCTCGGTGAGGTCGTCCGTCATCGCGTCGATGAAGGTGACGTCGGTGTAGCCGTTGGCCTTCAGCGTGCCGGCCAGATAGGCGACCCAGGCCGGCGGCCAATTGCCGGCGATTTCCGCTCCGCCCGAGTGGTAGTTGGGATGCAGGAGCAGAATACGCATGGCGGACCTCCCGGGGCGTTGGACGCGCGTGCTGTTGCCGACGGCGTGCGGATCAATGCGCGTGATCGTCAATCACCATTAGACAGCAGGGACTGACAATCGAAATTGACAATTGTCATGCGGGGTCGCTTCGCGCGACCGTCGCGGTTCAGGTTTCCAGACGAACGAAGCTCGCGCCGCGACCGCGGTCGGAGGCGCTGATCTCGCGCTGCCCGAGACGCTCGAACAGGTCGAGCACCCAGACGACGCGGCGATTGAGATCCCACCACGCGGTGCGGGCGGGATCGGGACGGACGCGGCCGAGCTGATGGGCCTCGACCGCCTCGACCAGGAAGCGCGTCTCGGCGAGCGGCTCGATCGGCTCCGCCTTGGGCACCAGCGGCGCCGTCGCGAAGGCGCGGGCGAGCAGCTCGAGCTTCCGGCGGCCCGGCACATAGGCGCGCTGCGACACGGAATCGAGGCCGTTCGCCTCGATCACCCGGCCGATCTCGGCATACATGATGCGGGCGGCGAGGATGCCGGGACGGCAGCCGAAGGGCAGCTTGGCGATGCCGGCCTCGGCGCGCGTGTAGAGCACGTCGGCGGCGGCGAGCATGCGGGCGACGACGCGGGCGATGCGGTCATCAAACACCGGATCGGCCAGCCACGCGTCGGGGTCGAGCCCCTCCTCGCGCATCCAGGCGAGCGGCATGTAGATGCGGCCCATCCGGGCGTCCTCGCCGATGTCGCGGCAGATGTTGGTGATCTGCATCGCGACGCCGAGGTCGCAGGCGCGGGCGAGCGTGGCCGGGTCGCGCACCCCCATCAGCAGCGTCATCATGGCGCCGACCGTGGCGGCGACCCGGGCCGAGTAGGCGAAGACGCCGGAGAGATCCTCGTAGCGGCGGCCCTCGGTGTCCCAGCCGAGGCCTTCCAGCAGCGCCTCGGGGATCGCCCGCGGGATGGCGTAGCGCGCCACCATGTCGGCGAAGGCGCGGTCGGTCGCGGTCGGCAGCGGCCGGCCCTCGTAGGCGAGCGCGAGGCGCTCGCGCAGCCGCGCGACCGCGTCTTTCTCGCTGTCCTCGCCGTCGACCTCGTCGTCGGCGAAGCGGCAGAAGGCATAGAGCGTGTAGGCGGGCGAGCGCACCGCGCAGGGCAGCAGCAGCGAGGCCGCGAAGAAGGTGCGCGAGCCCTGCCGGATCATCGCCCGGCAGGCCGCGACGTCCTCCTCGGAGGCTTTAGGATTCTCGAGCCAGATCGGCACCATGGGGCACCACGGAGTCGAGCACGCGGGCGGACGACAGGACGCCGGGCAGGCCGGCGCCCGGATGGGTGCCGGCGCCGACCAGGAACAGCCGGTCGACCTCCTCGCTGCGGTTGTGGGGACGGAACCACGCGCTCTGGGTGAACACGGGCTCGAAGCTGAACGCGGCCCCGAGAACGGAGCGGAGTCGCGTGTGGAAATCCTGCGGCGTGACGATGCGGGACGTGACGATGTTCTCGTCCAGGCCGGGCAGCACCGTGCGGCCCAGGAACTCGGCGATGGCGCGGCGATACGGCTCGGCGGCGTGCGCCCAGTCGATCCCGCTGGCGAGATTCGGCACCGGCGACAAGACGTAGAAGCCGTCGCAGCCCTCCGGGGCCAGTGACGGGTCGGTCGCGGTCGGATGATGCAGGTAGAGGCTGAAGTCGGGCGCGAGCACCTTGCGGTCGAAGATGTCGCGCAGGAGCTCCTTGTAGCGCGGCCCGAGCAGGATCGTGTGGTGCGGGACGCCGCGATACTGGCGCTTGGTCCCGAAATACCAGACGAACAGGCTCATCGAGTAACGGGCATTGTCGAGCTTCTTGTCGGTCCAGCGGCGCCGCACCTCGGCCGGCAGGAGCTTGCCGTAGGTCCAGGCGGCGTCGGCATTGGAGACGACGATGTCGGCGGCGAGCGTCTCGCCCGAGGCGAGCCGGACCCCGGTGGCGCGCCCGCCCTCGACGGTGATGGCCGCGACCTCGCTGTTGTAGCGGATGCTGTTGCCCTGGCCCTCGATCAGCCCGACCAGACCCTTGACCAGCGCGCCGGTGCCGCCGCGCGGAAACCAGACGCCGAACTTGTTCTGCAGATAGGTGATCAGGCAGTAGATCGAGGTGACGGCGAACGGGTTGCCGCCGATGAACAGCGGGTGGAAGGACAGCGCGATCCGGATGCGCGGATCCTTCACGTAGCTCGCCGCGAGGCCGTGGACGGTGCGCCAGCTCTGCAGCCGGATGAAGTCGGGCAGCACCTTGGCCATGGAGGCGAGCGAGCCGAACGGGACGTTCGACAGCTTCTCGAAGCCGACCTCGTAGATGTCCTTGCTCTTGGCGAGGAACCGCTCCCACCCCTCGACGTCGCCGGGGGCGAGACGCGCGATCTCGCGGCGCATCGCGTCGAGATCGCTGCATTCGGTGTAGGTTTCGCCGTCGTCGAACCGGATCTGGTAGTACGGATCGATCGGCTCGAGCGTGATGTCGTCGGAGAATTTCTTGCCGGCGACCGACCACAGCTCCTCGAACACCTTGGGAAGCGTGACGATGGTCGGCCCGGCGTCGAACGTGAAGCCGTCCTGGCGGAACACGTAGGCGCGGCCGCCCGGCTGGTCGAGCTTCTCCAGCACGGTGACGCGATAGCCGCGCGCACCGAGCCGGACCGCGGCGGCCAAGCCCCCGAATCCGCTACCGATCACAATGGCATGAGGCACGCGGGCCCCCGATCCGACCACGGGAGAAGGCGGCCTGTCGAGTGTCAAGCTGGACATCACGGCGAACTGTAACAGCAAATTGACAGTCGAGCTAGGCCGCAGGCGGACCAAACGCGGTATTCGTGCTTCTACGCATGCGTCATCGTGAACGCAGTCCGACCGGGCCGGATGCAGGGCCGCCGCCCCATCCGCCCCGCCCGTCGCGAGCCGGGCTCAGGGGCGGCGCTTGGACGGGGCCTTCGGGCTTTGCGGCCCCCGCCTCCTCGCCCCCGCGCCCGGAGAAAGAAAAACGGCGCCGTGCGGCGCCGCCAGGGGGTCGGCGCGGCCGTCTTCCGCGGCCGCGGTTACGGTTCGCCGGCCCGCCGGCCGGGCCGGCCGTCAGGCCGGGATCTGCTTCTGCTCCGCGGCGCGCTTCGCCTTCAGCGCCTTCAGGACCTTCTCGGAGGTCGCCGGCAGCGACGTGATGCGCACCCCGACCGCGTCGTAGATCGCGTTGGTGACGGCCGCCGCGGTCGGCACCAGGCTCGGCTCGCCGACCGCCTTGGCACCGAACGGCCCCGTCTCGTCGAAGTTCTCGACGATGTCCTCGTCGATCTCCGGCATGTCGAGCGAGGTCGGCAGGATGTAGTTGGTCAGGTTGCAGTTCACCTGCCGGCCGGTCTTGTCGAACAGGATCTCCTCGTAGAGCCCGAAGCCGAGGCCCATGTAGACGCCGCCGTCGATCTGGCCTTCGACCAGCATCGGGTTCACGGCCGTGCCGCAGTCGTGCGACGCCGTGATGCGCAGCACCTCGACCTCGCCGGTCTCGTCGTCGACGTCCACCTCGGCGATCTGGGTGGCGTAGACATAGGTGCCGAACGGCTTGCCCTGCCCCTCGGCGTCCATCGGCACCATCGGCGGATCCCAGGTGGCGCTGCCGATCGGCGGCGTGCCGACGCCGTTGTAGGCGCGGCTGCAGACGTCCGCGAGCGCCGCGGCGCGGCTGGGGAATCCCTTCACCTGGATCTTGCGGTCCTTGGCCTCGAGCTGGTCGGGCTTCACGCCGAGCATGCCCGAGGCGACCTGGAACAGCGTGCCGCGCGCCATCTCGGCGGCGAGCCGCACCGCGTTGCCGGTGATGTAGGTGGTGCGGCTGGCGATCGCGCCGGTGTCCATCGGGCAGGTGTCGGTGTCGCCCGACACGATGTGGATGTCGTTCGGCGCGATGCCGAGCGCCTCGGCGGCGATCTGGCTCAGCGCACCGAGCGAGCCCTGCCCGGTCTCCACCGTGCCGGTGAGGACGACGGCGCTGCCGTCCTCGTTGAGCTTCACCACCGCGCCGCTCGGGTTCGAGTAGCCGGTGAAGCCGACCGGATACCACATGCTGGCGATGCCGCGTCCCCGATGCTTCATCAGCGCGCCTCCCATCCGAATTTTCGCGCGGCGTTGTTCAGCGACTCGATCACCTTGACGCTGTGCAGCACCTGACCCGTGGCCGACATCGAGCCTTCGCGGAAGAAGTTCTTCAGGCGAATCTCGATCGGATCGATGCCGAGATCGCGGGCGATCTCGTCCATCTGGGACTCGTAGGCGAAGCACACCTGCGGGGCGCCGAAGCCGCGCATCGAGCCGGACGTCGTCTTGTTGGTGTAGACGACGCAGCCTTCGACGTGGATGTTCTCGATCTGATACGGCCCGGGCGCCAGGATCGAGGCCTTGCCGAGCGTCGTCTCGGAGAACGAGCAGTAGGCGCCGCCGTCCAGCACCATGCGGATCTGGCGGGCGATGATCTTGCCCTCCTTCGTCACGCCGGTCTTGTAGTCCATGATCATCGGGTGCCGGATCGTCGAGGCGACGAACTCCTCGACCCGGGTGAAGCGGCCCTTCACCGGGCGCCCCGCCTTCTTCGACAGCAGCGCCAGCACCGGCTCGTGGCGGATCTCGTTCTTGCCGCCGAAGTTGCCGCCCACCACGGTGCCGATCACCCGAATGCGGCTGATCGGGATGCGCAGGGTCTTCGCGAGATCGACGCGCGCCAGCGTGATCCGGCCGATGGTGGCGTAGACGGTGAGGCGGCCGTTGGCGTCCCAGTCGGCGATCGACGTGAACGGCTCCATCGGCGCATGCTCGATGCCCGGCGTCGTGTAGCGGTTCTCATAGACCCGGTACGACTGGGCGAAGCCCTTCTCGACGTCGCCGCGACGGATCAGCTTCTTGAAGTAGATGTTGGTGTCGCCGCCGTGGACCTTCGGCGCGTCGGGCGAGAGCGCCTCGATCGGATCGTAGACGCCGGGCAGCGGCTCGTACTCGACCTCGATGGCGTCGATTGCCGCCTGGGCGATCTGCTCGGTGACGGCCGCCACCGCGGCGACACCGTCGCCGGCGTGGCGAACGATCTCGTCGACCAGCAGCGGCTGATCGACGATCGAGGTGCCGAACAGGTTGAGCGGGATCTCGCGGCCGAGCAGCACGGCCTTGACTCCCGGCATCGCCTCGGCCTTCGAGACGTCGATGCGCTTGATCCGTGCCGACGAGAGGCCGGCCCGCTTGATCTTGGCGTAGAGCATGCCCGGCAGGGCGATGTCGTCGATGTAGCGGGTCAGCCCGAGGCCGTGATTGCGGCTGTCCGGGCGTTGCGCCCGCAGGCCGACGGCGCGGGTCTGCTCGCCCACCTGCGGGACGAGCGGCGGCTCCAGCGGCAGCGTCGTCGGCGGGGCGACGGCGGGAAGCCGCAGGTCCTCGTCCGAGCGCCGCAGCACCTCGACGGGGGCGACGCGCGCCTTCTCCAGAACGTCCGTGGCGACGGCGGGTTCGCGTTCCAACAGATCCTCGGCCATGCGTCTCACCTCTGCTGCGGCGCTGCCAACGCGGGGGTCTCGGGCGACTGCAACATCCGGGCGGCCTCGTGGACGCCGTCGATCATCTTCACGTAGCCGGTGCATCGGCACAGGTTGCCGGCCAGCGCCGTGCGAATCTCCTGCGTGGTCGGGTTCGGAATCTCGTCGAGCAGCGCCTTCGCGGTCATGATCACGCCGGGGCCGCAGAAGCCGCATTGCAGGGCGCCGTTCTCCTCGAACACCTTCTGCAGCGGATGCAGGCCGTCGCGGGTGGCGAGCCCCTCGATGGTCGTGACGGTGCGGCCATCCGCCTGGGCGGCCAGCATCAGGCAGGCGTTCACGGCGAGGCCGTCGACGATCACGGTGCAGGCGCCGCAATCGCCGATGTCGCAGCCGGTCTTGGCGCCGGTGAGCAGGAAGTGCTCGCGCAGAAGCACGAGCAGCGTCGTCTCGGGCGGCACCGAGGCGGAACGGAGTTCGCCGTTGACGGTCAGGGTCACGTTCACGATGCGAGATCCTTCTGGTTCGGCGTGACGCGGGCGAGGCTGCCGGCGAGCGCGCGCTTCACCAGCACGGCGATCAGGTCGAGCCGATACTCGGCGCTGGCACGGAAGTCGGTGATCGGCTTCGCCTCGGTCGCGGCGATGCGGCCGGCCTCGGCCATCGCCTCCTCGCTGATCGGACGACCGGAGAGATACGCCTCCGCCTTCGGGGCGCGAATGACGGTCGGCGCGACGGCGCCGAGCGCGATCGCCGGCTCGGCGAACACACCCTCGCCGCCCCAGAACGCGGCGGCGGCGTTGACCAGCGCCAGCGCCTGGCCCTTTCGCAGCCCGAATTTCTGGAAGGCCGCCGGCTTGCCGACGTTGCGCTTCGGGATGACGATCTCCACCAGGAGCTCGTCCGGCGCGAGGCTCGTCCGGCGCGGGCCGACGAACAGCCCGGAAAGCGGGATGGTGCGGCGGCCGCCCGGCCCCAGGATCGCCACCTGCGCATCGAGCGCGAGCAGGGCCGGTCCCGAATCCATCGACGGCACGCAGGTGATCAGGTTACCCCCGATGGTGCCGAGATTGCGGGTCTGCAAGGCGCCGATCACCACGGCCGCCTCGGCCAGCGCCGGCAGCGTCTGCGCGACGAGCGGCGACTCGACGATCTCGGTATGGGTCGTGAGCGCGCCGATGCGAAGTCCCGCGTCGGTCAGCGCGATGCCCTTCATGTCGGCGGCGCGCGAGATGTCGACCATCACGTCGGGCGGCGGATGCGGCGAGTTCTTCAGATCGGCGAGCAGATCGGTGCCGCCGGCCAGCACCTTGGCGCCTTTGCCGTACTCGGCCAGCAGGGCGACCGCGTGCTCGGCGCTCTTCGCCGCGACATATCCGAACGGTTTCATGTGTCACGTGCCTCGGCGGTGGGCCGGACGGCTCCGGTGCCGGCGCACAGGTCGCGACCCCAGGGTCCATCATGGACCGCGGACGGCGGGCGCGGCGGAGCGCGACACGAGGCAGAGACGAACCGGCTGAACGACTTGCAGCTGAACGACGTGGAAAACGTGCATGCTTCCGACCGAGGCGACAACCCCGGGAATCACGGGCCACATCGTCGCGGGGCGCAGAACTGCGCCCCCGGGCCGGCGCTACGCCGGTCCGCGGCGCCGAAAAACCGAGGCATTTCAGAATCGTTCCGGTGTACGCGCCAACTCGTGACGAACGGGACGGGATTCTGTTCCGGGACGACGAGAATTCCGCAACAATCTCATTGCGTTGCAGCATGAGCCGCGACGCCGTGCTGCAGCGCGGAACAATTCGTTTCCGTCATGGCCGGGCTCGTCCCGGCCATCCACGCTCTTCTGCGCACCGGCTCAGACAGGCGTGGATGCCCGGCACAAGGCCGGGCATGACGAGGTCGAGGACTATCGCACCGCGTGCGACGAACTGATCACGACACGAAGGCGCACTTGGAGGCCGGGGTGCGGGTGTCCATGTCGCGGCCGCGGTTCATGTGGTCGTCGGCCTCGGCCGCGCAGCCGAGCATGCGGGCGTAGAGGAAGATCGTGAAGGCCGCCGTCTCCAGCCTGTCGCGGCCGATCTCGCCGGCCCGGAACGGCGCCCACAGGAGCTTCAAGAGCAGCGCCGAGAGGAGCGCGTCGACGTTGACGCAGTAGACGTTGCGCGACACCCCGGTCTCGAACAGCGCCTGCACGACGGCGTGATAGAAGGCGTGGAAGACGTTGTACTCGCCGCGCTTCTCGGCGAGCTCGCGGACATAGGCCTCGCGCGGATCCGTGTTGACCGGCTTGTCCTTGAACACCGGGTGATTGACGCCGGGAATCTTCTGGAAGGAGGCGTTGCCGGCCTCCTTCTTCTCCGCCTTGTAGTCCCGGTAGGCGGCCGCGTAGGTCTTGGCGAGCGCGGCGAGATCGATGCCGTGATCACGATCGCCCGGATCGGCGAGCCCGGTCTCTTCGAAGCGGTCGATCAGGAAGGCGATGCCCTCGTAGCCGTTGCCACCATGGGCGTAGCCGCAATGCGTCAGGAAGCCGAGCATCGCCTTGTTGAGCTGGACGCGCTCGGGCGACTCCGGCCCGTCGGACGAGACCGCGCCCTTGGCGCCCTGCGCCGTGATGGTGCCGGGGCCGTTGGAGAGCAGGAGCCCGATCAGCATCTGGAAGGCGAACAGCGCATCGGGATCGCCGGCGCGGCCGGTGAGCGCCGTGTAGGCGACGGTGCCGAGCGACGCTTCGCGGATCAGCGTCTCGTTCGCGTATCCGCAGAACGACTCCGGCGTATGCGCGGCGGCGTCGACCGAGGCACCGATCATCACGCCGAACAGATGCATCCACCACGGCAACGACTCGGCGGTGAGCGGCGAGATGCGCTTGCGCATCAGCGGCCCCCAGGCGAGCGAGGCGGCGATCGCGGCGCGGGCCGCGTCGAGCGTCGGATGGCCGGGCAGCGTCTGCAGCCAGCGCACGAACGGCGCCTTGGCGCCGCGCGCCTCGACGCCCGCGATCAGCGCCTCGGCGCGCGGGTCGGGCGTGTCGGAGACGAACAGGGCGCGGTTCTCGGCGCTCGCCTGGACGCTCGCGAGATCGAAGCCGTCGTCGAGCACACTCGTCAGTCCGGCGTGGACGAACTCCTCGAGCAGCAGCCGCACCAGCCGGCGCGTGCCCTCGAACTCTTTCGGTCCGGCGATGCTGACGGCGGCGGCCAGCACGGCGTTCGGCGCGTTGCCGGCCTCGCGCGCCGCCTGCGCGGCCGCGAGCAGCGGCGTGCCGTGGAGATTGAGGCTCGCGCCGACCAGCGTGTTGATCAGGGCGCGGTCGTTGGGCCCGCCGACCTGGCGCAGCAGCGCCAGCGCGACATTCGCCTCGAACGGATGCTGGGCGGCGTCGAGCACCGAGACGCCGTTGAGCGTCGTCACCTGGGTCGCCGCGTCCATCTGCGAGGCGCCCGAGGCGTCCTTCATGGACTGGCGCGCGAAGGCGGCACCGAGCTGGCGGTTCAGCCGCGCGATCTCGCGTCCGTAGGGCGCCACCGCCTCGACCACCGGAAGGTCCAACTCCTCCGGCAGCGTCAGACCCATGTTGGAGCCGAACCACGGCTTGAGGCGCAGATTGCCCTCCGGCGCGAAGTCCGGCAGGCAGGCGTTCGCCTGCATCACGGCGGTGAGCGCATGCGTGATGTGGGCGATGTTGGTGACCACGGCGCCGCGCCGCGAGAAGATCGGCCGCTCCGGCGTGAACACGCCGTCGACCTCGAACTTCTCCATGAACCAGCGCTCCTTGGCGCCGGCGTCATCGTCGCCGCCCGACATCGCACCGGCGTGGCCGACCGGCCTTGTGAGCTTCGACTTCCAGCGGCCGACCACGCAGGCGACCACGGGCTTCGTGAAGGTCGCCTCCAGCTCGTAATGGCCGCCCGGCTCGACATAGAGCACGGCCGCCTTGCTGCGCATGTCGTTGGCGAGGCAGTAGGCGAACTCCGGCGCGGCGAAGTGGATGTAGAGATCCTTGCCCGAGGAGATCAGCGTCGTGGTGCCCCATCCCGCCATGCGCAGATAGGTCGCCATCGTGGTGGTGAAGTTGCCCGAGTTGGAGAAGATCGCGATCGAGCCGCGGCGCAGGGCCTCGCGCGGATTGTCGCCGCCGAGCGCGCCGCCGATGCGCACCTCGTTCCACGAGTCGGCGACGCCGAGGCTGTTGCCGCCGAAGATGTCGATGCCGTGCTGCTGGCCCATCGCGCGGATTTCGCGCGAATCGTGCACCGACATCTTCTCGGTCACGATGAAGATCTTGCGCAGCTCGGGATTGACCCGGATCAGCTCGGCGACGCCGTCGCGGGCGCCCGAGGGCGGCAGATAGATGACGCCGCAGTTGAAGCGGTGGCCGTTCTCCAGGCCCTCGCGCACGTCGTTGTAGACCGGGATGCCGCCGAGCGAGGTCTTGAGCCACTGCCCCGAGCGCCCCGGCGAGGTGCCGAACACCACGTTGCCACCCGAATAGACGTGGCCGACCGGCGTCACGTCCTTCGACTCGCCGCCTAGCACGTTGAGCACGCAGACGCGATCGTGCCGCGAGGCGATCTGGTCGAGCGACGAGATGCCGACGAAGTACTTGAAGGGGCCGATGCCGTCCTTGTGCATGGTCGTGTCCGCTGGTGACGTCGCGTTTATGGCCGGCGCGAGTTTCGGGCCGCTCGCCCCTTCCCCGTCATCCTGAGGTGCTCGCGCAGCGAGCCTCGAAGGATGCACGGCCCGGGAGCATCCGGACCGGCCACCGCCGATCCGGAGAGTGTCGAAGCCGTCTCGGGCGTGTCCGAGACGAGTGCCCGTCGCCCTTCGAGGCCCGGCTGCGCCGGGCACCTCAGGGTGACGGATCGAGACTTGTTCATCACTCTACGCCGCCGTCGGCGAGGCGATCTTCAGGCTCTCGGCGACGAGGGCGCGGCCGCCCTCGCGCATCCAGGCGTCGGCCCGCTTGGCGTAGCCGATCACCTCGCTGATGTCGGAATCAAAGCCGAAGATCCGGTACGGCAGGCCGAGCGCCTCGACGGTGTCGCGCAGCGCCCCGAAGCCGCGGATCAGGTTCGGCCCGCCGCGCGCCGCGACCACGTAGAGCGGCGTCGGGCCGTTCTTGGAGAAATGCTCGCGCAGCGCGTCGGAGATCGCCCGCAGCGTCTCGAAGATGTCGGTGTTGTTCGCCTTGCCGCCGACGATGAACAGCACGTTCGACTGCTTGAGCCAGTGCTTGAAGCAGATCGCCGCGACCTCGCGCATCTTGGCGTAGGGCGGGTTGCCGCCGAAGTCCGACGAGATGATCGCGAGATCGCCGAGGATCTCCGACACCAGCGAGTTGGCGCCGCCCCCGAATGTCGGCGCCAGAATCGTGCCGTGCGGATTGATCACGTAGACGTCGCTCTGCCCCTGATAGGTGCGGAGCTGGTTGATCTCCTGCTCGAAGTCCGAGTAGTCGACGGCGAACAATTCGGCCGGCAGGCCGAGACGCAGCCAGCGGCTGTCGTCGCGGTCGAAGCCGCACTTGAAGTCGCAGGCGACCGGCGTGAGCCGCCCGTCGCGATCCGGGCGCATGCGGATCGGGTTCAGCTCCAGCGTCGTCATGCCGTAGCCGTGAAAGAGCTCCCACATGCGCGGCAGCGTCTGCACCAGCGGCGAAATGATGGCGCTCGGGGCGTGCAGCGAGGACAGCGCGTTCGCCACCACGAAGGCCTTCAGGCCGGTGAGCGAATCGAACGGGATCTGCGCCACCCGGCTCTTGTCGAGCTCCTCGATGTCGACACCGCCCTCGTGGGTGAGCGTCATGGTCGGGGCGCGGAACCGCGTCGCGTCGGTGATCGAGAAGTAGACCTCGTGCTCGGCCGGCACCAAGCCTTCGAAGGTGACGCCGTTCGCCTTGAAGCGGAAGCCGCCGGATTCGAGCTCGGCGAAATAGAGCCGCTCCTTCTCCTTCAGCGCGGTCTTCAGGTCGCGGGCGATGCCGATCAGGCCGGCCTTGCCCTTCTTGCCGACGCCGCCCTTGAACACCGGCTTGATCACGATGCCGCCGTGGCGGTCGATGAGGCTCTTGATCTCGGCCTCGCTGGCCCCCGGCCCGAGCACCTCGGAGGTGGGGAAGCCCGCGAACTGCAGAAGCTTCGCGCCGTATAGCATGCCGGTGATCTGCATCGATCGCGTCCCACGGTCCGTCGCGGCCGCCCGATCGGCCGCGGTTCCAAGATACCGACACGATACCGGACCGCCCGCCCCGCTTCTAGGTGCAGGGGCGGTTGGCGTCGATCCGGTGATCCTCTGGTCGGCGCATCAAATTGCCGCGCCGGACCACTTTTCGCCCTCGCAGCAAGAGGGTTATTGCGCGGCGCGGAACAAACCATGCGCCGTGCAAAACAAACGGCCGGGGCATGGCCCCGGCCGTCGAAGACGAATCACGGCTGGACCGCGGCTCAGTCGGCGTACTGGCCGGCCGCCTTGATGATCGGCGCCCAGCGATCGATCTCGCTGATCAGCATCTTCTCGTGGACCTGCGGGGTGGCCCGCTCGGGGGCGACCGGCTCGGTCGTGATGTCACGGAAGCGCTTGGCGAGCTCGGGATCCTTCATGGCGGCGACGATCGCGTCGGAGAGCTTCTTGACGATCTCGGGCGGCGTGCCCTTGGGTGCGTAGACGCCGTGCCAGACGCTGATCTCGAAGCCCGGCAGCCCGGCCTCGTCGGCGGTCGGCAGGTCCGGAAAGGTGCTCATGCGGGTCTTGGTGGTGACCGCATAGGCCTTCACCTGCTTGGAGGTGATCGGCCCCGTGGTGTTGGTCGCCTGGTCGCAGGTCATGTCGACCTGCTTGCCGAGCAGATCGTTCATGATCGGACCGTTGCCCTTGTAGGGCACGGTCGTCACCTGGGTCTGCAGCGCCGTCTGGATCAGCATGCCGCAGAGTTGCGACGCGGCACCGAGGCCGGCATGCGCGTAGGACACCTTCTCCTTGTTGGCCTTGATGTACTCGATCAGCTCCTTGAGCGTGTTCGGGCCGAAATCGGGGCGCGCGATGATGGTCTGCGGCGACTCGGTGACGAGACCGAGCGGCACGAACGCGGTCTTGGTGTCGTAGGGCAACTTGCGGTAGAGCGTCGCCGCGGTCGACAGACCGACGTGATGGATCAGCAGCGTGTAGCCGTCCGGTGCGGCGCGCGCGACGCGGGCCGAGCCGATGGTGCCGCCGGCGCCGACCGCGTTCTCGATGATGATCTGCTGGCCGAGCGACTTCTGCATGCTCGCGGCCGTGATCCGCGCGATCGTGTCGGTCGGGCCGCCGGCCGCGAAGGGGACCACCACGGTGATCGGCCGGTCGGGATAGTTCTGCGCCATCGCCGGGCTCACAGCGAACGCCAGGACAGCGGCAATCGTCATCAAACGCATCTGCAACGTCCTCCTTGCCCATCTTTCCGGAAAGGTCGAGCGGGCCGGAACCGGCCGCCGGGTCTGCAGGCTGGCGACCCGTGATACCACGCGTTGCGCCCGCACGCATGTGCGCTCGCGTCCGACCAAACCCTTACGGGACAAAACGGTATTTTGCTCCGGCCGCCGCTATCTCGCGGTGCAGCGAGGCCCCTCCTACCCGCCGGTGGCGAAGCCCGGATAGCAGGTCATACCGCCGTCGACGAACAGCGTGATGCCGTTGATGTAGTCGGCCATGTCGGAGGCCAGGAACACGGCCGCGTTGGCGATGTCCTGCGGCTCGCCGATGCGCCGATACGGGACCAGCGTCATCAGCTGGGCGTAGGCCTCGGGCGTGTTCCAGGCCGAGGTGTTGATCGGCGTGCGGATGGCGCCGGGTCCGATGGCGTTGACCCGGATGCGATGCGGCGCCAGCTCCTGGGCGAGGCTCTTCATCATCATCTGGATGCCGCCCTTGGAGGAGGCGTAGTTGACGTGGCCGGCCCACGGGATCACCTCGTGTACCGAGCTCATGCAGACGATCTTGCCGGCCGCGACCGAAACCTCGCGGCGCACGCCGCGGCGCAGGAACTCCTTCGCCGCCTCGCGGGCGCAAAGGAACTGGCCGGTGAGATTGACGCCGATCACCTTGTTCCATTCGGCCATCGTCATGTCGACAAGGGCCGAATCGCGCTGCAGGCCGGCATTCGCCACCATGATGTCGAGCGTGCCGAACGTCTTCACGGCCTGCGCCACCATGGCGACGACCTCGTCCTCCTGCGACACGTCGGCCTTCACGGCGAGCGCCCGGCGGCCGGTCTTCTCGATCGCGGCGACGACCGCGTCGGCGGAGCCCGCGACGTAGTTGACGACCACGTCGGCGCCCGCCTGCGCCATGGCGATCGCGACGGCCTGGCCGATGCCGGAATTGGCGCCGGTGACCAGCGCGACCTGGCCGGTCAGGAGCTGCGGCATGCGGTCGTAGGCCGGCAGGTCGGTGTCGAACTCGCGCGGCGAGACGGCGGGGGTCGAGGTCGTCATGCAGGGCTCCAGGTGTCGGAACGCGATGTCGTGATTCGTCAGCGGCCCGGCCGGGCGTCTTCGCCGTGAGTGCCCTCGCCGTTGGTCAGCCCAAAGAAGCGCTCCTTCAGGATCGGGTCGGCACCGTTCCACAGCGCCAGGCCGAGGCAGAGATGCTGGCCGACGTCGCACCAGCCGCCGATCGCGTACTCGCCCCAGCGACAGGCGCGGCTGCGCGCGGCGTCGTGAGTCAGGTAGAACCAGGCGTCGCCCGAGGCCGAGTAGTCCTCGCGCACCGTGCCCCACTGGCGATCGCTGACATAGGGGCCGAAGCGCCGCCACGGAGCCGCGCCGGCATTCGCCTCGGCGAGGCGGCGCCCCTCGGCCGTCGGCGCGAGCGGATCACTCACCGCGGCCCCGCCGGAGCGCCGGCGGGCGGCGGGGCGGGCGCCGTCTCGGGCGGCCTGCTCTCGGGTGCCCTCGGGCCGCCGGGCTTGGAATCGCCAGACTTGGAATCGCCAGACTTGGAATCGCCCAGCTTGGTGTCGGAGGACTTGGCGACGAGCTTCTCGACGGTCGCCTGCAGGGCGGCGACCGTCGCCTTCAAGACGGCGATCTCAGCCGCCGCGGCGGCGAGGCGCTGATTGGCGAGCGTGTTGTTGCGAGCGATGACGGACTGCAGATACTCGACATTGGCCTGCAGGCAGCCGGTGCGCCGGTCCATCTGGGATTCGCGGCCGCACGCCTCGAGGCCGCGCACGTCCTGGGCCGCCGCCGGTGACGCGAGCCCGGTCGCGACCACCCCTGCGACAGCGACCGAGGCGACCACGGCCGTCCTGACGAGCGCCGGAGCGACGCGACCTGCGATCCCGATCATGACCGGCCCTCGTTCGAGAACGGCGACGCTAGCGCGCGAATCTTAACGGGGTTTGTCGGTCTACGCGAGCGCCCCGACGGGCGTCGGGTGTTGCGGGCCTCAGCCCGCTTCGCGGGCGGCGGCGAGGTTTCGGCGCAGGATCGGCTGATCGGCGAGCGCCAGCGCCTGCTCGAACACGGCCGCCGCGGCGGCGTGGTCGCGGGCATGATTCATCAGCAGCGTGCCGAGATTGTTGAGGGCGACGAAGTCGGTCGGATCGGCCGCGGCGGCGCGCCGGAAGGCGGCCAGCGCCGCGTCCATGTCGCCGGCCGCGAGCTTCGCGTTGCCTTCGGCGAAGTCGCGCTTGCCCGCGATCGCGCGGGCATAGGCGTCGGCGTCCTCGCACAGCGCGGCGCGGCGCGCCAGGAGGGTCCGGTCCGGGCAGTCGGGATCCTTCAGCGCGGTGGCGAGCCGGGCGCGGGCGCTGTCACGGTCGCCCGACAGATAGGCCGCCTCGGCGCGCACCCGCAGCACCTCCGGGGTCTCGCCGTGCTGGTCGGCAAGACGCGCCAGCAACGCCTCGGCGCCGGCGAAGTCGGCCTGCGCGAGTCGCGCCAGCGCGAGATTGTGCAGCACCCGCCGGGTCTCGCCCTCGATCGCCTGGATGCGGCGGAGCCAGCGCTCCGCCTTGGCGTAGTCGCCGGTCGCCAGCCCGTTGAGGGCCAGCCGCTCGTAGGCGCGCAGCAGCAGCAATTTGAGCATGGGCCGCTCCTCCGCGTGTCCGACCGATCGGTTCGAGGTTCGACCCTCTCCCTTCGCGGGAGAGGGTGCCCTCGCGGAACACGAGGGCGGGTGAGGGGGCGTGCCACGAATTCCGAGCGCGCGGAAGGCCCCCTCACCCGTCTCGCCGCTGCGCGGCGAGCCACCCTCTCCCGCGAGGGAGAGGGTGGCCGCCACCGCAGTTTCGGCAGCCGCCGGTCAGACGACCAGCGACAGCAGCCAGGCGAACAGGAACGCCACCAGGCCGACCACCAGGGTCGCCGTGGTGTAGAGCTTGTAGGCGACGTTCACGGGCATGTTGGAGAACTGCGACACGACCCAGAAGTACGAGTCGTTCGCGTGCGACACCACCATCGAGCCGGCGCCGATGACCACGGCCGTGATCGCCGGGTCGAGCCCGAGCGTCTTCATCAGCGGCGCCATGATGGCCGCCGTGGTGATGATCGCCACCGTCGACGAGCCCTGCGCGGTCTTCAACGCCGCCGATATGGCGAAGGGCAGGAACAGGCCGAGCGGCAGATGCGCCATGTTGGTGCCGATGAAATCCTTCATGGGCGACGCTGCGAGCACCTTGCCGAACGAGCCGCCGGCGCCCGTGATGGCGAGGATGATGGCGGCGTCTTTGATGCCCTGGCCCATCCACGAGTCGACCGCGACCGAGAGCTCCTTGCGCGGCACCAGGAACAGGCTGGCGACCACGCCGAGCATCAGCGCCGTCACCGGATCGCCGATGAAGTCGAAGAAGACCTTGCCGAACCCGTCGCCGAACGGCCGGGTCGGGAAGTCGGCGATCGACTTGAGGAGGATCAGCACGATCGGCAGCACCAACGGCAGGAAGCTCATGAAGGTCGACGGCAGCGCGCCGTACTTCGCCATGAGGTCGCTGTAGCTCTCCTCGACGCCGGGTGAGATGTCGTACTTGCGGCCCATCAGGCTCGCCCAGGCGAGGCCGGCGAGCGACGACGGGATCGCGACGATCATGCCGTAGAGGATGACGAGGCCGAGATCGGCGCCCAGCGTCGCGGCGGCGGCGAGCGGGCCGGGCGTCGGCGGCACCATCGTGTGCGTGGCGTAGAGGCCGGTGGCGAGCGCCACCGCCATCACGCCCATCGAGGTCTTGGTCTCGGCGGCGAGCGCCTTGTTGAGGGGCGTGAGAATCACGTAGCCCGAGTCGCAGAACACCGGGATCGACACGACGTAGCCCGCGATGTTCATGGCGAGCGGCGCCCGCGACCGCCCGACGAGGCGCAGGATCGCCTGCGTCATCACCAGGGCCGCGCCGGTCTTCTCCAGGATGTAGCCCATGATCGTGCCGGCCACGATCACGATGCCGATGTAGGTGAGCGTCCCGCCGAAGCCCTCGCGCACCGCCTTGACGACATCGAGCGCCGGCATGCCGATCGCCAGGCCATAGGCGAAAGCGACCACGATCAGGACGACGAATGCGTTGACCTTCCACTTGCCGGTGGCGATCACGATCAGCACGACCGCGAGCGCCAGCAAGAGGATCGATACCGATCCTGATACCATTTTTGGAATCCCCCTCCGGCGCAGGATGAGACAGACGGCCGGATGGTGTTCCGCTATACGCCGGCGAATCGGACGCGGGAATCAGGGGTCTTGCGCACGTGGCGGCGCGCAACCGTGCCTGTGGTACGCGCTATCGCGCCGCTGCCTCCGCGGCGTCGAGCGGCGGCAGCGCCGCCGCGGCGTGGGAGGTGGCGATGCGCTCCGGGCTAGGCGTGCCGTAGAGCGTGGTGCGCTGGCGCGGCGTGCGGTCGGTGCCGCGGATCAGCGCCTCGAGCGCGGCCGGCGTCATCTCCTGGCCGTGCGACGCGCCCGCCGCACGCGTGATGCTCTCGTTCATCAGCGTGCCGCCGACGTCGTTCGCGCCGGCGTTCAGGCAGACCTGCGCGCCCTCGGCGCCCATCTTCACCCACGAGGTCTGTATATTTTCTACCAGCCCGTGCAGCACCAGTCGCCCGACGGCGTGCATCAGCACGGATTCGCGGAACGTGGGGCCGAGCCGCGACTGCCCGCGCAGGTTGATCGGCGCCTCCATGGCGACGAAGGGCAGCGGCACGAATTCGGTGATGCCGCCGGTGCGGCTCTGCAGCCGTCGCAGATGGAGGAGATGCCGGGCCCAGTGCAGGGGCGTGTCGACATGGCCGAACATGATGGTCGCGGTGGTGCGCAGGCCGGAGCGGTGCGCCGCCTCGACCACCTCGAGCCACTGCGCGACCGTAACCTTGTCGGGGCAGATGATCGCCCGCACCTCGGGGTCGAGGACCTCGGCGGCCGTGCCGGGCAGCGTGCCGAGCCCGGCGTCGCGCAGCCGCGGGAGAAACTCCGCCGGCGTGAGCCCGAGCGTCTTCGCGCCCTGGAACGTCTCCAGCGGCGAGAAGGCGTGGATGTGCAGGTCCGGAAGCTCCGCCTTGATGGCGCGGCACAGCGCGACATAGAAGTCGCCCGTGTAGTCGGGATGAATGCCGCCCTGCAGGCAGACCTCGACGGCGCCGCGCTCCCACGCCTCGCGGCAGCGCGCGACGACATCGGGAATCGTCAGCTCGTAGGGCTTTCCGCGCAGGTGTTCGGTCGTCTTGCCCTTGGAGAAGGCGCAGAAGCTGCAGCGATACGAGCAGATGTTGGTGTAGTTGACGTTGCGGGTGACGACGTAGCTCACCGTGTCGCCGTTGACGTCGCGGCGCAGCGCGTCGGCGGTGCGGCACACCTCGTCGAACGCCTCGCCGCGCGCCGCGAACAGGGCGACGATCTCGGCCTCGGTCAGCTCCTCGCCGCGCGTCGCGCGGGCGAGAACAGGCGACAGCGAGCCCGGCCGCGGGCCGATCGCCGGCATCGCGGGCAGCGCCGCGCAGGCGCCGGGAGTCCAGGTCTCGACGCGGGCGAAGCCTTCGGAGTCGGAGGCGCGCAGCACCGCGGTGTGCAGGCCCTTGTCGATCCAGCGCGTGCGGTCGGCGATGTAGCGGCGATGCACGGCGAGCCGCGCGACCAGCACCTTGCCGGCCGCCGCGGTGTCGCGCGCCAGCGCCTCGAGATGCGGCCACGGCTTCTCGGGATTGACGTGATCGGGCGTGACGGGCGAGACGCCGCCCCAGTCGTCGATGCCGGCGGCGATCAGGCTCTTCAGATAGCCCGAGCCGAGATTGGGCGGCGCCTGGATGGTCACGTCGGTCGGCATGATCAGGCGCGCGACGGCGACGCTCCACAGATGCTCGGCCGCGTCCGGCTCCGGATGGTCGGCCATCCGGGTGCCGGGCTTGGCACGGAAATTCTGGACGATGATCTCCTGGAGATGCCCGTGCTGCTCGTGCAGGGCGCGCAGCGCCAGCAGGCTGTCGATGCGCTCCTCGCGCGTCTCGCCGATGCCGACGAGGATGCCGGACGTGAAGGGTACGCTCGCTTCGCCCGCCGCCGCGATGGTGGCGAGCCGCACCTCGGGCTGCTTGTCGGGCGAGCCGAAGTGAGCAGACCCACGCTGCATCAGGCGGTCCGAGACGGTCTCCAGCATCAGGCCCTGCGACACCGAGGCGGCACGCAGCCTGGCGACGTCGTTCGCCGTCATCACGCCGGCGTTGAGATGCGGCAGCAGGCCGGTCTCGCGTCGCACTAGATCCGCCATGGCGAACAGATAATCGAGCGTCGTCGCATGCCCGAGCCGGTCGAGCTCTTCACGCGCCGCGCGATACCTGAGTTCCGGCTTGTCGCCGAGCGTGAACAGCGCCTCCTGGCAGCCGGCCGCGGCGCCGGCGCGGGCGATGCCCAGCACCTCCTCGGGCGTCAGATACGCCGCCTCGCCGCGCCGCGGCGGATGCGCGAACGTGCAGTAGTGGCAGGAGTCGCGGCAGAGCTGGGTGAGCGGGATGAACACCTTTCTCGAATAGGTGATGCGGTCGCCGAAGGCGGCGTCGCGCGCCGCGGCGGCGGCCCGCATCAGCGCCGGCCCCGGCTCGATGGCGACGAGGAGGCGCGCCTCGCCGGCGGCGAGCGGCCGCGGCGCGCGGGCGAGCGCCAGAAGATCGAGCGCCGCAGGGCCGCGAACCTCGAGGTTCAGATCCTGGCTCATCGTCCCGCCTCCATGCCGGCCGGTGCCGCGCGCTCCAGATGCGCGGCGAGTCGCGCGGAAAAATCCGGGCCGAAGTCGGCGACCAGCCGGCCGGCCCGTGTCTGCGCCGTCGTGATCAGGAAATCGGCGAGGTCCTGCGGCTCGTCGATGTCGAAGCCGATGCCCGGCACCTCGACCACGGTCGGTTCGATCCCCTGGGCACGGGCCGCGTCGAGATGCGGATAGAAGCTGTTCGATCCGAAGCGCAGCGGCACCGCGTCGGCCGGCGTCATCAGGATCGCGTTGGAGCCCTGGAAGTCGCGCGCCGGCGCGATGGTGAAGCCGGGGTGGCCGTCCGCACCGGCGGCGCGATGCGCCGCGATCACCCGGCTCACGTCCGCGGGCGCGAGCAGCGGCAGGTCGCCCGGCAACGTGATCATGGAGAAGCCCTCGCGCACGAGCCGGCGCGCCCCGCCCGTCACGGCGCCGGTGTGGCCCTCGCTCGCCTGCGCGTCCGTGACCTCGGCCCCGTACTTGCTCGCCAGCGCCGCGACCGTCGCGTCCGCCGTCACCACCAGCACGCGGAAGAGCTCCGGCACCGCGGCCAGAACCTCGAGCACGTCCTCGGCCATCGCCATGGCGAGCGCGCTGCGCTGATCGGCGTCCAGCGCGGCGGCGAGGCGCTGCTTGGCGCCGACCACGCCCTTGATCGGCACGACCGCGCAAATCCGGTCGGCGCTTGCCGGAGCGATGCTCATGAGGCCACCCGCAGCCGGTCGGCGAAAGCCAGCACATCGGCGGCGAGCCGCTCGCGGTCGGCCAGCGTGATCATCAGGGTCCGGGTCGCGATCGCCGGGATGTCGAGCTGCTTCATGGCAACGTGGTCGACCTCGTCGACCACGTAGCCGTCGATCAGATCACGATAGCGCGCAGCGACCGCGGCGGCCGTCGCCGCGTCGCCGAGATCGGTCAGCATCGCGGCGGTCGGTCCCTTCACGGCGCGGCCGCCGATCAGCGGCGACACCGCGACGACCGGCGCCTTGCAGCCGGCGAGCGCCTCGCGCATCCCCGGCACGGCGAGGATCGGCTCGATGCTGATCAGCGGGTTCGACGGGCAGATCACCACGGCCCGCAGGTCCGGATCGGCGAGCGCGTCGAGAACGGCCGGCAGCGGCCGCGCCGCGTCGGCGCCGTCGAACAGGATCTCGCGCACCGTGAGCGACGCATGATGGCCGACGAACCAGTCCTGGAAGTCGAGCCAGCCCTGATCGGTGCGCACGCGCGTACGGAGCGGATCGTCGGTGACGGGCAGGATTTTCGTGGCGATGCGCAGCGCCGCACACATCTCGGCCGTCACCTGCGACAGCGTCGTGCCGTTGCTCAGCTTGTGAGTGCGCAGCACATGCATGGCGAGATCGCCGTCGCCGAGCCGGAACCAGCTCGGCCCGCCGAGCGCGGCCAGCGCCGACATGAAGCTCCAGGTCTCGCCGGCCCGGCCCCAGCCCTGCTGCGGATCGGCGAGCCCGGCGAGCGTATAGACCAGCGTGTCGATGTCGGGCGAGACGTGCAGGCCGAGATGAGAAAAATCGTCGCCGACATTGGCGATCACGCCGAGGGCGCCGGGCGGGAGCTTGCGCGACAGGCCGAGCACCAGCTTGGCGCCGCCGATCCCGCCCGAGAGCGTGACGACCTTTCCGGGCCCGGCCATCAGCGGAACAGATCCTCGCCCGGCCCGCGGATCAGATCCGCGGCGGGACGTGACGCGTCATCGTATACGAGGCCACGGACCAGCACGGCGGGCTGGCCCTCGGCGCCCTGCCCCATCAGCAGCGAGGCGGCCGCGGCGATCTCGTCGGCGAAGCCGGTCTCGGTGACGCGCAGCGGGCGGCCGTAGAGGTCGGGCGCGCCACGCAGGTCGCGCAATGCCGGCAGGCCGGCGGCGCCGAGCGCGACGCCGACCGTGCCCTGACGCCACGGCCGGCCGAAGCTGTCGCTGATCACGACGGCGAGCGGCACGCCGAAGCGCGCCGAGAGCGCCGCCGAGAGACGCGCCGCCGAGGCGTCGGCGTCCTGCGGCAGCAGCAGCACGGGGTCGCTGCCTTCGACGGGATCGACGTTGGAGCGATCGATGCCGGCATTCGCCATCACGAAGCCGCAGCGGTGCTCGACGATCAGCACGTGCTTGGAGTGGCGCACGACGCGGCGCGACTCCGACAGGATCACCTCGACGAGCCGCGGATCCTTGTCGGTCTCGGCGGCGAGCCGCTCCGCCTCGGCCGACGGCGTCACGGTCGCGAGGTCGACATAGCGGCCCTCGGCCTTCGACACGATCTTCTGGGCCAGCACCAGCACGTCGCCTTGCGCGACGCCGCCGACCGCCGCGAGGCCGCGACCGAGCAGATCGGCGAGATCGTCGCCCGGCCGCACCAGCGGCAGGCCGGGCAGCGCGACCAGCGCGAGCCGGCTCGCGGCGGCGTCCGGCGCGGGCGCGGC
>NZ_NHSK01000266.1 GCF_016653355.1 Rhodoplanes elegans
CCTGCGCAGCCCCGACCGGAGTGCCCGCAATGCCCCCGATCACCTGCGTCGCCGATCTGCGCACGCTGGCGCGGCGAAAAATCCCGCGCGCCCTGTTCGGCTACGTCGACTCGGGCTCCTACGACGAGACCACGCTGCGGGCGAATGCGGCCGAGCTCGCCCGCATCCGCTTCCGCCAGCGCGTGCTGGTCGACACCTCGGGCCGCTCGATGGCGACGACGCTGGTCGGCCAGTCGGCCGCCATGCCGGTCGCCATCGCGCCGACCGGGCTCACCGGCCTGATCCGCGGCAACGGCGAGATCCTCGGCGCCCGCGCGGCCGAGACGGCCGGCATCCCGTTCTGCCTGTCGACCATGTCGATCGCCACCATCGAGGACGTGCGGGCGGCGACCACGGCGCCGTTCTGGTTCCAGCTCTACGTGCTGCGCGACCGCGACTTTTCCCGCGCCATGATCGAGCGGGCGCGCGCCGCCGAGTGCCCGGTGCTGGTCGTCACGGTCGATCTGCCGACGCGAGGGCAGCGCCACGCCGATCTGAAGAACGGCCTCACGGTGCCGCCGCGCCTCACCTGGCGCAACGCCTTCGATCTCGCCACCAAGCCGGCCTGGGGGCTCGGCGTGCTGCGCGGCAAGCGCATGACGTTCGGCAACATCGAGGCCTATCTGAAGGACAAGGTCGGCCTGATGGGCGCCGGCGAGTGGTCGTCGAATCACTTCGACCAGACGCTCGACTGGGACGACATGGCGTGGATCCGCGACCTGTGGCCGGGCAAGCTGGTGCTCAAGGGCATCCTCGATCCGGCCGACGCCGAGCAGGCGGTGCGGATCGGCGCCGACGCGATCGTCGTGTCGAACCACGGCGGCCGTCAGCTCGACGGCGCGCCCGCCACCATCACGGCGCTGCCCGAGATCGTCCGTGCGGTCGGCGACCGCATCGAGATCCTGTTCGACGGCGGCGTGCGCTCCGGCCAGGACGTGATGCGGGCGCTGGCGCTCGGCGCCCGCGGCTGCCTGATCGGTCGCGCCTGGCTGTACGGGCCGCCGCGCAGGGCGAGGCCGGCGTCGCCGCGGTGCTGGATCTCTTTCGCCGCGAGCTCGACATCACCATGATGCTCACCGGCACGAAGGATCTGTCCCGCGTCAGCCGGGACATCCTGTACGCGCCGCCGGCGCCGACGCCGTAGGGTGGGCGCGGCGCGACCGCGCCGGGCCCACGCGGTCGGCCTTCATGAAGGTCGGACGGCGCGGGCACGCGAGCGTGCCCGCCCTACAGGTCCCGCCGCATGAACCGGGCCGTCTCCCCGTAGCTCGCCAGCTTTTGCGACAGCGCCGGATCGTCGACGACGGAAAACCCCTGCCGCCCCCAAAAGCCGGACGAGCCGCCGACCGCGACCAGTGTCATGGTCGCGAAACCGCTCGCGCGGGCGTGGCCGGCGAGCCGGTCCACGATCGCGGCGCCGGCGCCGCTGCCGCGCGCCGCCGGCAGCAGCGCGAGGTCGTGCAGGTACCAGGACCCGGGCCGGTCCGGCAGGCGGCTCAGCAAGGTGTCGAGCGCCGGCGGCGTGTCGGCATGCCAGGGGTGGCTCACCAGATAGCCGGCGAGCCCAACTGGCCCGGTGTGACCGGCCAGCACGAAGCAGCCGTCCGGCGCGAGCCGCAGGCGTTCGGCGAACACCGCGAGGTCCTCGGGGAAGTCGGGATGCACCACGGCGGCGATCGAAAGAACGGCGTCGAGGTCGGGTTCTTCCATGCGCCGCCATCCGGCGGCGGACGTTTGTAACTGATCAGGCATAAGGGACGTCATGGCTGGTGATGTGCGCGACGCTGCGCGATGATGCCGTCCGTAATTTACCGTTGCGCGGCGTTTCGCCACTGGCGATCGGCCGCGTCCAGACCGACATGGTCCGCCATGAGTGATTTTCGATCCGACGATCCCCGCCGCGGCCGGCCCGATCAGGCCGGCGGAGAGCAGCCCCGCGCCGAGCCCGAGATCATCCCGCCCGGCGCGCCCGATCCGGTCCGGCCCGGCGGCGCCCGCGCGTCCGACGCCGAGCCCGAGGGCTTCCCCGGCGCCGTCTTCATTACGGTCGACGAGCAGGGGCGCACCCGCTACACGAAGATCGAGCCGCCCGGCCCCTTCGCGGTCGCCATCGGCATGCTGGTGCTCGGCGGCATCGTCGCCGCGATCCTGCTGGTGGCGCTCGGCCTGGTGCTGTTCTGGGTCCCCGTGATCGTCATCGCGGTCGCCCTGGTGCTGTTCTCCAGCTACCTGAAAGCCGCCTGGCAGCGCCTGACCGGGCGGTGAGGCTCGCGCCGCGGCGGCGCAGCCTTGTCGCTGCAACCCGTCCGCGGTAGCGTCTTGCCATGACGGGTGCAGGCTCCCCTCGTTCAGGCTCCGGACGGACCCCGGTCGGGCAGTGGCGACTCGAGGATGCGCAGGCGCATTTCGGCGAGGTCGTCCGGCGCGTCCGCACCGAAGGGCCGCAGCTCGTCACCGCCGGCGGACGCGGCGACGTGGTGGTCGTCGCGGCCGAGGAGTTTCGGCGGCTCGCCGGCGGCGCCACCGGCGCGGCCCTGGTCGCCGCCCTGCAGGCCTCGCCTTACAAGGATATCGAGATCGAGCCGGAACGGTCCCGCCTGACCATCCGCGGAGCCGAGCCGTGACGGGCTGGCTGCTCGACACCAACATCCTGTCCGAGCTGCGCCGCCCCAAGCCGAACATGAAGGTCGTCGATTTCGTCGCGACCAAGCCGCTCGACTCGCTCCATGTGAGCGTCGTGACGCTGGCCGAGCTGCGCTTCGGCATCGCGCTCGTCGGCGATACCGGTCGGCGGACCGCGCTGGCCGACTGGCTCGCCGCAACGGTGCGCCCGATGTTCGAGAACCGCGTGCTCGCCGTGACCGAGGACGTGATGCTCGAATGGCGGATTCTCGTCGAGGCGGGTCGCAAGGCGGGCCACACCTATTCGCAGCCCGATCTGATCATCGGCGCCACGGCGCTGGTTCACGGCCTCACGGTCGTCTCGCGCGACACCGACGATTTCGTCCGCGCCGAGGTTCCGGTCGTCGATCCCTGGACGTGATGCGCCGGGCGTCGCAGGTCACCCCTTCACGCCGCCCATCCTGCAGATCGTCTTCCATTCGGCGGCCGTCACGGGCTGCACCGAGAGGCGCGACTGCTTCAGCAGAGCCATCTCGGAAAGGCTCGCCTCGGCCTTGATGTCGGCGAGCGTCACCGGGGTCTTCAGCGGGGCGACGGCCTTCAGATCGACCACCACCCACGGGCTGCCCGGCTCGGCGGTCGGGTCCGGATAGTGCTCGCGCAGAATCTCGGCGATGCCGACGATCCGCTTCTCGTCGACCGAGTGGTAGAAGAACGCCCGGTCGCCCGTCTTCATCTTCATCAGGTTGAGCTTGGCCGTGTGGTTGCGCACGCCGGTCCAAGGCTCGCCCGTGTCGCCGCGCTTCACCTGGTCGTCCCACGACCAGGTCGAGGGCTCGGACTTCACCAGCCAGTAGGCCATCGAAGGTTCTCCCGTCTTCACGCAGTCATTCCGGGGCGAGTGCCGAAGGGGCTCGAACCCGGAATCCAGCCGCGATCACGGAGCCTGTCGCTGGATTCCGGGTTCGCGCTTTCAGCGCGCCCCGGAATGACGGGGTCGTCATCAATGCTCGGCCCGGAACGGCCGCGTCGTCAGCGCCGCGATCGCCTGGTCGACGCCGAGGCGGCCGTCCAGCACGGCGGCGACGGCCGCGGCGATCGGCATGTCGACGTTGCGCTCGGCCGCCATCTCGACCAGCACCGGGGCCGTGAAGGCGCCCTCGGCGAGCAGGCCGCTCTGGCGCGCCTCGCCGGGCGACAGCCCATCGCCGATCGCGATGCCGAGCGAGAAATTTCGCGACTGGCGGCTGGAGCAGGTGAGGATGAGGTCGCCCAGGCCGGACAGGCCCGTGAGGGTCTCGGGACGCGCCCCGTAGGCGCGGCCGAAGCGCATCAGCTCGGCGAAGCCGCGCGTGGTCAGCGCCGCCGCCGCGCTGGCGCCGAGCCGCCGGCCGCGCACGATGCCGACCGCGATGGCGAGCACGTTCTTGGCGGCGCCGCCGATCTCGACGCCGCGCAGGTCGGTGGCGTGATACGGCCGGAAGGTCGGGGTGCCGAGAGCGTGGGCGAGCGCCACCGCGACGGCGTCGTCGGCGGCCGCCAGCGTCACGGCGGTCGGCAGGCCACGGGCGACGTCGGCCGCGAAGCTCGGTCCCGACAGGATCGCCGGCGTCGCGCCGGGCAGCGCCGCGGCGATCACGTCGGTCATGAAGCGCCGCGTGCCGCGCTCGATCC
>NZ_NHSK01000267.1 GCF_016653355.1 Rhodoplanes elegans
GTGACGGCGACGCCGCCCGACCTCCGACCCGGCCGGCGGGGTGGCCGGGCCGGAGGTCGGGCGGCGTCGCCGTCACTTGGGCAGCGAATCGGCGAGCTTGCGCAGCGCGTCCATGCTCTTGGCGAGCGACGCCTGCCATTGCGCGCCGGGCAGATAGGCCAGCACCGGCGCGTCGCCCGGCGAGGCGGCGATGAACTCGGGATCGCGGACGCTCTCGGCGATCGCCGCCTCGAGCTTTTGGACGATCGCGTCCGGCACGCCCTTGGGCACCGCGACGCCGCGTTCCGACGACATCACCACGGCGACGCCGGATTCGCGCGCCGTCGGCACGCCGGGCAGGGCCGGCGAGCGCGTGTCGGAGAGCTGCGCCAGCACCCGCATGTCGCCGGTGGCGCCGCCGTGCAGCTCGGGCACCTCGCCGACGCTGATCAGCCCGACGTCGAGATGGCCGCCGAGCACGTCGGTCTTCTGCGCCGCCGTGCCCTTGTAAGGCACCTCGTTGGGCGCGACCTTGGCGGCCTCGGCGAGCAGGCGGATCGCCAGATGGCTGTTGGTGCCGGTGCCGTTGTGGCCGAGCGCGATCGTGCCCGGTTTTTCGCGCAACGCCGCGAGCAAGTCTCCGAGGCTCTTGAAGCGGCTGTCGGTGCGCACCACCAGCACGGTCGGATCGTCGACCACCCGGGCGACGAAGCGCACGTCGTCGACGCTGTACTGCGCCTTCTTGATCATCGGCACGACCACGAAGGGCGGCAGGTTGACGACGCCGATCGTGTAGCCGTCCGGCGCCGAGCGGGTGAGATACGCGCTGGCGATCTCGCCGGCCGCGCCGGGCTTGTTGATCACCACGATCTTGGCCTTGTCGCCGAGCCGCTTCTGCACCGACTGGAACAGCTTGCGCGCCATCACGTCGGTGCCGCCGCCGGCCGCGTAGCCGACCACGACCTCGATCGGCTTGTCGTCCGGCCACGCCGCGAAGGCGGGCTGCGCGATGGCGAGCGCGAGCGCCGCGCCCGCGACGGTGCCGACCATGTGCCTGCGAGACATTCGTTTCATTGTTCGCCTCCCCTCGTGATCTTGCCGTCTCTGAATTGGTCCGTCTCTGATCTGTGACGTCGGTCGTGCGCCGCTGCGTGCGGCGCCGGTCGGTCAGTACCCGTAGACGTCGTCGATGATCTCCGTGCCGCTCTGGCGCAGCTTGGCGTCGACCCAGCCGCGGTCGTAGCGGCCCGCCGCGATGTCGGCGAAGATCTTCTGCTCGTTGGCCGACATCGCCTGCGCGGCGGTCAGCACGGTGCGGGCGTCGCGGGCCTGAACGAAGACGACGCCGTCGGCGTCGCCGACCACGATGTCGCCCGGCCGCACCACGGCGCCGCCGCAGGAGATCACCGTGTTGATCTCGCCGCAGCCGTTCTTGTACGGCCCCATCGGCGTGTAGCCGCGCGAGAACACCGGCAGGACGCCGAGCGCCGCGATGCCGGCGCGGTCCCGCATGGTGCCGTCGAGCACCAGGCCGCCGATGCGGCGCGACGCGGCGTAGCGCACCATGATCTCGCCGATCAGCGCGTTGGTGGTGTCGCCCTGGCCGTCGACGACCACGATGTCGCCCGGCTGGGCGAGATCGAGCGCCTTGTGGATGAAGAGATTGTCGCCGGGATTGACCTTCACGGTGAAGGCCGGGCCGCACAGCGTCATCTCCGGGAGAACCGGCGCGATGGCGCTGCAGGCGCAGAACATGCGCGACATGTTGTCGGCGATGTTCGGGGTCGGCAGCCCGCGGAAGGCCTCGACGAGGTCGGGCGCCGGGCGCTCGATGCGGGTGTAGATGCGGTTTCCAGGAAGGGACACGTCGGGCTCCGAGACAAGCAAAGGGGCGCGCACAGGCGGCGCCGGGGTGGTCAGGCGTAGGCGAATTGCGGCGCCGCGCCGCGCAGCACCGCGAGCACGTCGTCGACCACGATGGTGCCGACGCGCAGCAGCGCCTCCTCGGTCGCCGCGCCGACATGCAGCGTGCCGATGAAGTTCGATTGCGCGAGCAGCGGATGGTCGGGCTTCGGCGGCTCCTGCTCGAACACGTCGCAGGCGGCGCCGGCGAGGCGGCCGGCGGCGAGCGCCGCGGCGAGCGCGCGCTCGTCGACCACGCCGCCGCGCGCCGTGTTGACCAGGAGACTGCCCGGCCGGCAGGCGGCGAGCGCGGCGGCGTCGATCAGATGATGGGTCTGCGGCCCGTAGGGCACGCTGATGCTGATCACGTCGGCTTCGGCGAGCAGCGTCTCCAGGGCCGCGTGGTGCGTGATGCCGAGCGCCGCGGCGCTCTCGGCGGAGACGTAAGGGTCGTAACCGGCGATCCGCATGCCGAAGCCGGCGCGGCCGATCGCGGCGATGCGGCGCGAGATGCGGCCGAGCCCGACGAGGCCGAGCGTCTTGCCGCCGAGCTCGGTGCCGGTGAGCTCCGGCGGCGCCAGGCGGGACGCGCCGGCGCGCAGCAGCCGGTCGTTCCCCCGAAGCTTGCGGGCGAGCGCCAGCATCAGGCCGACGGCGAGCTCGGCGACCGAGTCGACATTGGCGGTCGGCGTGTAGACGACCGTGACGCCGCGCTCGCGGGCGGCGCCGACGTCGATCGCGTCCACCCCGATGCCGTGCTTGCCGATCACCTTGAGCTTCGGGGCGGCCGCGATGCGGGCGCGCGGCACCGCGGCGGCCCGCACGATCACGGCATCGGCCTGAGACCAGTCGCCGGCGCGCGGGTCGTCCCAGGTCACCACATCGGCCTCCCGGCGCAACCGGGCGAGCGGCGTCGCGTGGATCGGCTCCGTCACGATGACCTGCATGGGGCGCTCCGAGGGATGCGGCGGACCTTCTGTCGGGTCCCGCCTTCTCGGTGCCACGAGACGGAATATCGGAAAAGCGATCTATCGGAATTAATAATATCGGTTATAAGAATAATGACGTGAGGGGCGTGGAGGCTGCATGGACTCGCAGGATCTCGATCTCTTCCTCCAGGTGGCGCGGCACCGGACTCTTTCACGGGCCGCCGAGGCCGTGCATCTGGCGCAATCGACCGTCAGCAAGCGGATCCAGATGCTGGAGGAGCGGCTCGGCTATCCGCTGCTGGAGCGCGGCAAGGGCTTGAAGCGCGTCGCGCTGACGCCGCAGGGCGAAGCCTTCCTGCCGATCGCCGAGCGCTGGCAGGAGCTGGCGCGCGAGGCCTTCGAGGTGAACCGCTCGAAGCCGCGCCAGCATCTCGTCATCGGCACCGTGTCGAGCGCCAACATGACGTTCATCCCGGAGCTGTGCCGCCGGCTGTGGAACCGCTCGCCGAGGGTCTCCTACCGGGTGATCTCGCTCCACTCGGTCGAGATGTACGACGAGATCGAGAAGCGCACGATCGACGTCGGCTTTCCGCTCGTCGAGCAGACCGCCCAGAACGTCGCGGTGACGCCGTGCTTCTCGGTCCCGCTCGTCGGCGTCCGGCTGAAGCAGGGCGGCCCCCGAAAGGTCGACGTGCGCGCGCTGCCGGCCGAGACCTGCGTGTTCGTTCCGTGGGGAACCAGCTATCTCACCTGGCACGACTACTGGTTCCACGCCGGCCAGAAGCCGTGGGCCGCGGTCGACAACCCGCTGCTCCTGTTCACCGTGATCGAGCATCCGGAGCAGTGGGCGATCGTGCCGCGCGGCATCGGTCATTCGATGCTGGCGACCGGCCGGTTCGAAATTTTTCAGATCGATCCGGCGCCGCCGCAGCGCACCTTCTACAAGATCACCCACAAGGCGCCGCGCAGCGGCGTCGCCGCGGCGCTGCGCGTGTTCGACGAGGAACTCGCCGGCACCATCCGGGACGGTTTTCCGGACATCTACACGGATATCCGAACCGGCCGGGCGGAGCGTCGATCGGAGCGTGAGGGGAGGCGTTCGACACGACGCAGGCGCGAGGCCGGCTGACGCCGGCCCCGTCTCTGCCACGCCCAAACAGCAGCAGCGGCGATGCTACATCGCCACCTTGCGGTTCTCGCCGAGCGCGGGACGCGTGTTGGTCACGGCGGCCGCCGCCATCTTCACGTAGCTCACCACGGTGCCGGGCGAGTCCCAGTACTCGGCGTCGTGCGGTGTCACCTTGAGGAGACGGATGTTCGGGTCCTCGGCGCTGTCCCACCACGCTTTCGCCGGCGTCGACCACAGCTCCTTGATCTTGGCGAGATCATAAGTGACCTCGGCACGGCCGGTGAGCGACACGTAGGTTTGGCCGCGCGAATCCGCGAAGGCGAGACAGACATGCGGGTCGCGGGCGATCTCGTCGTCCTTGTGGCGGCGGATGTCGGTGAAGAAATAGACGGCGTTCTCCTCGCGCCGCACATAGGCGCCCATCGGGCGCGCCCGGATCTCCTCGCCGTCGCGTGTCGCCAGCATGCAGATGCCGACGTCCTTCATCAGCGCCCACACCTTGTCGCTGTTGTCGGCGTCGCTGATCGCGCTGCTCATCGGATCCTCCAGGCGGTATTTTTCGACCGGACGAGCGTCCGGCACTCGTCCACCAACCAGGGCGGTCGGACGCGGTTCCTGCGCGCAGCGGGGGGCGCGGTGCGGCGCCACGGTCCCGACGGTAACGGAACCTGCATGCCCCCCGGGCGGTTGGCGGAGCAAACGGAGGTTGTCCCATGGTCACACGGCTGTTCATCGCCGCGCTCGTCTTCATGATGGTGCAGGCGGTCCTGTTCGGGATCGGCACGATCCTGATCGTCTCGACGCCGCTCGCCGAAAATGCGAGCACGCTGATGCCGTTGCACATCGTGCTCAGCTTCGTGGTGGCGGCGCCGATCGCGTGGGCTCTGGCGCCGCGGCTGCGCGCCCGCTGGTCGCGGCGCCGCGAGGCCCGCATCGCCGCCGGCCTGGAGCCGGCGCCGGACGGTCCGCGGCCGCGGATCTGATCAGGACGGTCTGATCGAGAGCGTGCGAGGCGCTCAGCACGCCACGGTGACGGGGCGGCCCCAGCCGGGCGTGCCGACCGGCCGGCCTTCGAGGGCGACGGTGCGTCCCCGCACCAGCGTACGCACGGGCAGGCCGTGCAGGGGAAATCCCTCGAACGGCGTCGCATTGCCGATCGAGTGGAGGCCGGCGGCCGAGATGCGGCCGGTCTTCGTCATGTCGAGCAGCACGATGTCGGCGTCGGCGCCGACCGCGAGAACACCCTTCGTCGGGAAGAGACCGAACGCCTTGGCGGGCGCCTCGCAGGCCATCCGCACGTATTGGCCGAGCGTCAGGCGGCCGCGCGACACCTCGGCCAGCATCAGCACCATCGAGGTCTCGACACCCGGGAAGCCGGGAGCGCAGTCCCAGATCACGTCGCGGGTTTTCTCTGATCTGAGATGCGGCGCGTGGTCGGTGGAGATGATGTCGATCGTGCCGTCGAGCAGCGCGTCCCACAGCGGGCCGGCATGACCGGGCTCGCGCACCGGCGGCTTCACCCGCATGAAATTGTCGCCGAGCCGCGCCCCCTCGTCGGTCGAGAGGAAC
The DNA here is from genome assembly GCF_016653355.1 of Rhodoplanes elegans. Lineage (GTDB taxonomy): Bacteria > Pseudomonadota > Alphaproteobacteria > Rhizobiales > Xanthobacteraceae > Rhodoplanes > Rhodoplanes elegans. The sequence goes on from NZ_NHSK01000267.1 coordinate 5,509, forward strand.
AGGTAGTGCGGGCAGGTCTCGACCGTCAGGTCGACGCCGCGGTCCTTGGCGAAGCGGATGTGCGGCAGCGAATGGCGCGTGCTCTCGTGCGCGATGTGAACCTTCGCGCCGGTCCATTCGGCGAAGATCGCGGTGCGGCTCACCGCCTCGACGGCGGCGAGGTCGATGTGCTGCTCGAGATGCGCGGCCGCATCGGTTCGGCCGGCGGCGCGCAGCTTGTCACCGCGCCAGGCGAGCAGCGGCGTGTTCTCGGCATGCACGGTGCAGCGGAGACCGAGCCGCGCCAGGATCTCGAACGCCTCGACGATGGCGCCGTCGGGCGGGCAGGGCACCAGCGGGTTCTCGCTGCCCATGTAGAGCTTGAAGCTCGCCGCGCCGGCCTGCGCCATCGCCTCGAGCTGATCGAGATTGTGCTCGCCGATCAGCCCATAGAGCCCGTAATCGACGATCGCCTGGGCGCCGGCGATGGCGTGCTTCTGGTCGAGCGCGGCAACGCTCGCGGTCGGCGGATTGGTGTTCGGCATGTCGAACACGGTGGTGACGCCGCCGACGGCCGCCGCCTGCGTGGCGCTGGTCCAGGTCTCCTTGTGCGAGAAGCCTGGCTCGCGAAAATGCACGTGCACGTCGATGGCCCCCGGAATGACGTGCAGCCCGGCCGCGTCGATGGTCTCCCGCGCTGGCGGCAGCGTGCCGGCCGCGCCGATCGCGACGATGCGGCCCTGGTCGACGGCGATGTCGGCCGCGGTCGTCGTCTCCGGCGAGACGAGCACGCCGTTCGTGATCAAGAGATCGACGGGGCGTTGCGTGGCGTCGCGTGGTCCTGAAACCGTCACGGCACCACCTCGGCGATGTCGGTCGCCACCGCGAACAGGTCGGCGTTACGCCGTCTCAGCGACGCCGCCATGGCGCGCACCTCGCGCACCAGCGTGTCGGTGTCGAATGTCGTGATTCGGCCGCGGTCCAGCACGATGCGGCCGGCGATCATCACGGTGTCGACCGCGCCGCCGGTCTCGGCGAAGACGAGCTGCGCCACCGGATCGTTGAGCGGCGTCCACCACGGCGTGTCGAGCCGGTAGAGCACGAGATCGGCCGGCGCGCCCGGCGTGATGCTGCCGAGGCCGGGGCAGCGCAGCGCCGTGGCGCCGCCCGTCGTCGCCATGCGCAGCGCGTCGCGGGCCGAGATCCAGCGGGAGCGGTCGGGCTCGCCGGCGCGATGGCTGGTCGCGACGGCGCGCATCGCCTCGTGCAGCACCATGTTGTCGTTGGCGCTCGCCCCGTCGGTGCCGAGCGCCAGCGTCACGCCCCGCCGCATCATTTTTGGCGCGCACGCGAGGCCAGTGCCGAGCCGTGCGTTGCTCTCCGGATTCAGCACCGCAACGGTGCCTCGCGCGGCCATCAGGTCGATGTCGGCGTCGTCGAGCCAGATCGAATGCGCGCACGACCAGCGCGCGGAGAGCACGCCGAGCGTCTCCAGGTGCCGCACCGCCGTCTCGCCGTATTTTTCCGCCGCGATGCGGGCCTGCTTCCTCGTCTCCAAGAGATGCGTGTGGATGCCGGTGTCGTGCTGTTCCGCCAGCTCGGCGCAGAGCCGCAGTGCGGCGTCGGTGCAGCGATCGGGATTGGACGGCGCCGGGAAGACGGAGAGCCGGCCGGCGCGGCCGTGCCAGCGCGCGATCGTGTCGCCCATCAGGTCACGCAGTTCGTCGACGCCCTGCGGTTTCAGAATCTCCACCGCGGCCATGCGGGCCTTGAGCTCGTCCGGCAGCGGCGCATCGGGAAAAATGTCGGCGAAGGCGCCGTCGAAGAACCGCATGGCGAGCGCGGCGCGCAGGCCCGTCTCCTCCCAGGCGGCCAGCACCGCGTCCATGTCGGCCGCGGTGAAGCGCTGGCCCGGGAAGTGATCAATCGCCGCCGTGGTGCCGCTGGTGATCATGCCCCAGGCGGCGAGCAGCACGGCGAGGCGGATCTCGTCTCGGGTGCGGCGCGAGGTGTGCGCCTGCGTCAGCCACATGAAGGCGGGATGGCTCAGTCGGTCGCCGAACCCCGCCATGGTGCTCGACTGCGAATGCATATGGGCGTTGACGAGCCCGGGCGCGACGAGCCGGTCGGTGCCGTCGACGATCGTGTCGGGCGTCTCGGCTCCGGCATGGTCGCCCTCGGCGACGGCGGCGATCACGCCGTCGCGGACCAGCACGTGACCGCGGGCCAGGAACGTGTCGCCCGCGTCGAGCGTCAGGATCGCGGCGTCGCGGATCAACGTGATCATGGCGACGGTCCGGGATCCGCCGCCGCGAGCGGCACCACGCTGCCGTCGCGCATGTCGAACTCGAGGCCGATGGCGTCGCGCACCGCACGGTCGTAGACCATGCCGGCCGTGATCACGTCCTGGGCCGCGATGCCGATCGACTTGAACACCGTGATGTCGAGGCCGGGCACGGTCGGCGGCACCTCGCCGGACGCCAGAGCCGCGCCGATCTCTCCAAAAATCTGCTCGGGCCGCAGAACGCCGCTCGCGAGCGTCAGCGCGAGATCACCGGCCCGCGTGGTGGCGCCGTCGAAGTGATCGACGAAGACGCGGGCGCGACGCATGAAGCCGTCATCGACCTCGCGGTGCGTCGGGCGGTTGCCGCCGCCGAGAATCACGAAGGTGCCGGACCGCACCGCGTCACCGGGGAAGATGGGCGTCTCGGCCGTGGTGACGGTGGCGATCACGTCGGCTTCGGTGGCGGCCGTCGCGGCGTCGGTCTCCACCGTGATGTCGATGCCGTCGAGCTCGGGCCTTGCGGCGAGTTGGGCCGCGAGGCCGCGCGCCCGCTCGACGTTGCGGCCGACCAGGACGACGCGAGCGAAGCGCCGCACGGTCGCGAGATACAGCACCGTCGCGGGGGCGATCTTGCCGGCGCCGAACACGGCGAGCGTGTGCGGGGCGGGCGGCGCCAGCAGCTGCGCGGCCGCGGCGAAGCCGGCCGCCGTGCGGTGGTCGTTGAACGACGAGGTCGCCATGTGGGCGAGCGGCACGCAGGCGACGCCGTCCCACAGCACGAGACCGCTCGACGCGGTGCGCGCGGGCTTCGCGGCGTCCGTCGCGGCGTCGCCTGCGTAAGCGTGGATGTTGGTCTTCACCACGAAGCGATGGTCGAAGGAGTGGCCGGCCAACACCAGGGCACCGCCCTTCGGGTCGGTGCGCAGCACGTCGAGCCGGCCCGGTGCCGGCATCTCGCCGGCGGCCTGGCGGCGATAGGCCTCGGCCGAGGCGGCGATGGCGGCGGCCGGATCGATCAGGCGCTCGATGTCCCGTTCGGACAGAAGCCTCATGATGCAGTCTCGATGAGGCCGGCCGTGATGCCGGCAAAGGGGGGAGGGGGCGGGCTCAGGCCCGCCAATGGACGAATCGCTTCTCGCCGGCCGAGGTGAGCCAGAAGACCGACATGGCAATGGTAACCGAGGTGACGACCGCCGCCCAGAGGAGCTCGGTCTCGCGCATCTCGCCGGAATCCAGGATCAGGTTGCCGAGCCCCTTCGAGCCGGTGATCCATTCCGACAGCATGGCGCCGAGGATCGCGCTGGAGGCGGCGATGCGCATGCCGGTGAACAGAAAGGGCAGGGCGTAGGGGATGCGGACGTAGCGCAGTTGCTGCCAGCGGCTCGCGCCGTAGACATGCATCAGCTCGGCGGCGTTGCGGTCGGCGCCGGCGAGGCCGCGCATCAGGTTCACGAGCAGCGGGAAGAACGACACGATCGTCACCACGGCCATGCTGGTGGCGATGCCGCGGCCGAGGAACAACATGGCGAGCGGCGCGACGGCGGCGACCGGCGTCGAGCGGAACGCGATGACCACGGGCAGCGACGCCTGCGCGAGATTGCGACTCATCGAGAAGGCGAGCGCGATGCCGGTCGCCAGCACGGTGCTGAGGGTGAGGCCGAGCGCGGCGGCGGTCAGCGTGAAGCCGGTCTGGGTGGCGATGGTCTTCAGGTTGACGACGAAGGCGTGCGCCACCGGTCCGGGTGGCGGCACCAGAAAGGGCGGGATCTTGAGCGCGACGACGAGAAGCTGCCAGGCGAGCGTCAGGATGCCGACCGTGAGCGCCACCAGGGCGAGGCTCCGCGCCACGCGTAGCCCCGGCCGCTTCGTGATAGGCGAGGTGGTGGTCGCGCTCATGGCTGGTCCGCCAGTTCGGTCGCCGGCTCCCAGAAGATCGCGACGCGCTCGATCGCGGCCCAGACGGCGTAGCCGCTCGCCGCGAGCAGGCAGGTGAGCACGACGGAGAGCCACACCTTCGGCGTGTCGTAGGCGAATAGCGCATAGAGCATCATGGCGCCGACGCCGCGATCGGCGCCGGCCCACTCGGCCGTGATGGCGCCCAGCACCGCGGAGGGCGCCGCGATCTTGAGGCCGGCGAACAGATAAGGCAGCGCGCTCGGCACCAGCAGATAGCGCAGCATCTGCAGCCGTGTCGCCGAGAGCACGTGGAGGAGCTCGCGCTGGCGCGCGTCCGCGGCGCGCAGCCCCTGGATGGTGCCGACCAGCATGGCGAACTGGCTGGTCAGTGCCGCGATGGCGATCTGCAGCTGCGAGCCGGTGCCGATCCAGGTGGCGAGCAGCGGCGCGAGCGCGATGATCGGGATCGAGTGCAGGGTCACGCCGAGATTGTAGACCGGGCCGTAGAGCGGCCGCACCAGCACGGCGAGCGAGGCGGCCGTGACGGCGATCGTCGCCGAGATCGCGTAGCCGATGGCGGCGCGCAGCGCGGTCTGGCCGACGTTCTCATAGACGAGGCGCGGATCGCGGATCGCCTCGCCGATCACCTGGCCGGGCGAGGGGATGAACACCGGCAGCCAGCCGGCGCGCTGCGCGATCTCGGCGCCGCCGAGCAGCACCGCGACGGTGAGCAGCGGCCGCCACGACGCGGCGGCGGCCCGGCGCAGGCTGATCGCCGCGCTCATCAATAGGCCTCGACCGGCTCGCCGGTGCGGGCCGGCTCGCTCTCGCGGCCGAACAGGCCGTCGCGCACCGCGTTGACGCAGTCGTAGAAGGCGGGCGTGCGCATCATGTCCAGGCTGCGCGGGCGCGGCAGCGGCACGTCGACGACGCCGGCGATGCGGCCAGGGCGCGCACTCATCACGTGCACCTGGTCGGACATGAACACGGCCTCGGCGATCGAGTGGGTGACGAGCAGGGCCGTGGTGCCGGACTCGGCCCAGATGCGCAGCAGCTCGAGATTCATGCGCTGGCGGGTGATCTCGTCGAGCGCGCCGAACGGCTCGTCGAGCAGCAGGATGTCGGGCTCGAGCACCAGCGAGCGCGCGATGGCGACACGCTGCTGCATGCCGCCGGACAACTCGTGCGGCAGCGCCCGCTCGAAGCCTTTGAGACCGACCAGCTCGATCAGCTCGTCGGGCGTCTTCTGGGAGCGTCGCGCGCTCTTGCGGCCGACGACGTCGAGCGGCAGCTCGACGTTCTGCCGCACGGTACGCCACGGCAGCAGCGTCGGGCTCTGGAACACGAAGCCAATCGCGTGCTCGTGGCGCGCCGTCCGGGGCGAGTCCCCGGACAGCGTGACGGTGCCGGCGAACGGTTGCATCACGTCGGCGACGAGGCGCAGGAGCGTCGACTTCCCGCAGCCGCTCGGCCCGATGATCGAGCCGAAGCTGCCGGCCGGAACATGCAGGTCGACCTTGTCGAGGGCGACGACCGGTTGCCCGCGCCCCTCGAACACCATCGTGACCTGATCGACCTTGATGTCCCGTGACACGGTGCGTCTCGTTCCTTCTCGTGATCTGCTCGCCCGAGGGGTGCTGGCGTCAGGCGTCGACGTCAGGCCTTGGCCGCGGCCTCGGCGAAGCTCGGATCGCACAGATCCGTCGCCTTCATGTCGCCCTTCACCAGGCCGACGCTGCGATACAGCGCGATGATCTTGCCGAACAGATCCATGTCGAGGGTGAGCAGGCCCTTGGTCGCGGCCGGACCGGCTTCGATGAACGGCTTGCTCTCCTTGATCTCGGCGAGCTGCGCCTGATAGTCGAGACCGGGATTGCCGTACTTCTCCACCATCAGCTTGGCGGTCGCCTCCGGATTGGCGAGCGCCCAGCGCCACGACTCCGCGGTGGCGCGCAGGAATTTCACCACGAGCTCGCGATTGTCCTTCAGGAAGTCCTCGCGGGCGTAGATCGTGCCGGTGGTCTCGGGCAGGCCGAGGTCGTGGGCGTTGAGCGTGACGATGTCGACGCCGCGCGTCTTCAGCATCACGCCCTGATTGGTCGAGTAGCCGGCGTAGCCGTCGATCTGGCCGGAGACGAGCGCCGACGGATCGGGCGCCGACGGCACCAGATTGACCGAGGCCGGATCGAGGCCGGCCTCCTTGATCAGATAGAGCATCATCGGGCGGCCGGAGGTCGCCGTCGCGATGGTTTTGCCGGCGAGCTGCTTGACGTTGGTGATCGGCGTCTTGGCGAGGCTGATGATGCTGTACGGGCTCTTCTGGAACACCGTGCCGATCACCTTGATCGGGATGCCCTTCTCGCGTGCCACGATGAGCGGGCCGATCGGCCGGTCGCCGAGCGGCGAGCGTCCGCTCGCGACATTGGCGACCGGATCGACGTTGGGGCCGCCCGACACGAAGGTCGGCTCGATGCCGAGCTTCTTGTAGATGCCCTGGTCGATGCCGGCGAAATAGCCGCCGTACTGGATGCTCTTGATCCAGGAGAGCTGGAACGACAGCGGCGTCTCCGCGGCGAATGCCCGTGAGACTCCGCCGAGACCGCCGACCGACAGCGCGGCGGCCGATGCCGCTGCGGCGCCGCCGATCTCGAGAAACCTGCGCCGGCTGAGCGAGCGATCGTCGCGTGAGGTCATCGCGGTCTTCCTTTCTGGCTGGATGGGCGCGGACGGGCGTCGCCGGAGGCTCGGCGACGGGACGGGGGACGTGCCGGCGTCTCAGCAAGCGACGTGCCACGGGCAATGCGGCGCGGCGTCGTGTCCGGAAAACGCGGGGCGACCATGCGGGCGATGTCGGTCGCGGCCTCGGCGATGTGCCGCTCGAGCAGCGTCGCGGCGCGCGTCGCGTCGCGCGCCAGCGCGGCCTCGACGATGGCGCCGTGCAGGTTGGCGCCGACGCGCGGATGCCGGCCGGCGGCCTGGACGGCGATGCGGCGATAGCGGTCGAAGCGATCGTGGAGATCGTGACAGAAGCCGAGCAGCAGGGGCGAGCCGCAGGCGTCGATCAGCGCGAGATGGAAGGCGCGATGGCGCCGCTCCCAATCCTCGTCGACGAGCAGGTCGGGCGTGCGCGGCCGGCGCACCAGACGGTGATGCGTGGCGAGAATCTGCGCCTCCCAGGCGTCGTCGCCGTGCGCGATGGCGTCGCGCAGCGCCATGGATTCGAGCCGGATGCGCGTCGCCGTGATGTCGTCGAGCTCGCGGCGCGAGATCGGCGCGACGCGAAAGCCGCGCTGGCCATCTTGGATCACGAGGCCGCGGCCGACGAGCTGCGCCAGCGCCTCGCGCATCGGGCTCATGCCGACCGCGTAGCTCTCGCACAGCGGCTCCAGCCGCAGCCGGTCGTCGGGCGCGAGCCGGCCGAACAGGATGTCGGCGGACAGGCGGCCCTGCACGGCCTGCGCGATGGTGCGCACATCGGACGCGCGAGGGTCTATCTGCCCGGCATCGGACGCGCGGACGTCGGTTCGGTCCATGGCGGCTCCTCCGCCGTCGTCTCAGCAAGGGCCGGGCCACGCCGGTTTGCATGCCAGGTATGGTTCGAGGCGCGGTCGCTGCCGCGAAACTGGGCAGCGTCGTAGGCAAACTGCCGTTTCGTATGCAAACGGGGAGAATTTCGAAAATCGAGACGGATGCACGACCGGCGTTCGTCGGGTCTCGCTCCGATAGGCGCTTGGTGAAGAGTGAAGGCACAGCCTCTCGGTGGTCGTCGTCCGCGCAGGCGGACGACCCAGTATTCACCGGCCCCGGTTGCTTCACGCGAAAGGCTGCGGCGTACTGGGTGTTCCGCCTTCGCGGAGCACGACAAAGGAGAGGCCCTCGGCGTGTCGGACCCGTATAGCTTACGGCAGCGCTGCGGCGATCTCGGCCGCGAGCCCGTGCAACGCGACGTTGCGGGCGCGCAGATGCTTCACGAGATCGCGTGCCTCGCGCAGCACCGGCTCCGGGTCGAAGGCGGTGATCTTGCCCGCCTCCATCAGCACGCGGCCGTCGACCACCACGGTGTCGACGGAGGAGCCGGACCCGCCGAACACGAGCTGCGTGAGCGGATCGTTGAGCGGCGTCCAGAACGGCGCCGTCAGGTCGTGCAGCACGAGGTCGGCCGGCGCGCCCGGCGCGATCCGGCCGAGGCCGTTCACGCGCATCACGGCGGCGCCCGACAGCGTCGCCATCGTCAGCGCGTCGGCCGCGGTCGGCCAGCGGCGGCGATCCGGCTCGCCAGGCCGCTGCAGCATCACGGCGAGCCGCATCACCTCGTGCATGTCGAGATTGTCGTTGGTGGAGGCGCCATCGGTGCCGAGCGCGACCCGCATGCCCGCGGCCAGCATGCGGGCGACCGGCGCGATGCCGGCGCCGAGCTTGAGATTGCTCTCGGGATTGTGGACCGCGATGGCGCCGCCCGCCGCCATGCGGGCGATGTCGTCGTCGCCGATCCAGATCGTGTGAGCGCAGGAGAGCCGGTCCGTCACGAGGCCGAGCCGTTCCAGATGCGCCACCATGGTGGTGTTGTAGCGCTTCTCGGCGATCTCGGCCTGGATGCGCGTCTCCAGCAGATGCATGTGCACGCTGGTGTCGAACTTCAGCGAGAGGTCGCGCACCGCCTCCAGCAGCGCGTCGCTGCAGCGGCTCGGATTGGACGGTGCCGGGCAGAGGCGAATCCGCCCGTCGGCAGCGTGATCATGACGCGCGATCGCCTCCTCGATCAGGTCGAGCGAGTCCCGCAGCGGCGGCGGCGTCAGCGGGTTGCTCGCTGCGACCGAGGTCGGCAGGCCGCCCGGCGGATCGATGTCCGAGTACGGCTCGTCGAAGACGCGCAGCGCCACCATGGCGCGCAACCCGGCGATCTCGTAGGCCTCCACCACGGCATCGACGTCGGAGGAGACGAAGCCCTGCTCGGGAAAGTGATCGACGACGGCGGTCGTGCCGTTGCGCAGGTGCTCGATGCAGCCGAGCAGCGCGGAGAGCCGGATCTCGTCGCTGCTGCGGTTCGCGGTGTCGGCCTGGTTGAGCCACATGAAGGCCGGATGGCTCAGCACGTCGCCGGTGCCCTTCAGCACGTTCAGCGGCGAATGCGTGTGCCCGTTGACGAGGCCCGGCACCAGGAGCTTGTCACGCCCGTCGATCACCTGTGTGTCGATCACGTGCGTGTCGGGCTCGATCGTCGCCGACGGCGCCCGCACCGCCGCGATGCGCGCTCCTTCGATCAGAACATCACGCCGCGCCGGTGCGGTTTCGGCGGCGAGCACGAGCACGTCACGGACGAGAATGCGGTGGGTCATCATCACGGGCCTGTGCGGTCGAGAGCGGGTGCACAGGCGTCAGCAAGGCGCGTGCCAGAGCGGAGTGGGGCGCGGGCGCGCTCGGCTCACCCGCCGGGTGCGCCGGCGATCGTGCGAACGATCCCACGGGCGGCGCGCGGGGCCATCGGCGCCTCGCCGGTGTCGACGACCTCGGACCGCGGTCCGGCGTCGCTTTCGGGCAGCGCCGAGCGCGGCCGCGGGCCGCAGGGGATCTCCAGCGTGCAGGCGAGGCCGCTCGGCCGCCAGTCGAGCGTCACGCGGCCGGCGATCTGCTGGTTGATGCTGGCCTCGAGAATCTTGGTGCCGAAGCCGCGCGACTGCGGCTTGCGGACCGGCGGACCACCCGCCTCGCTCCAGCTCAGGATCACGCGCTCGCCGTCGAACCGCCAGGCGACGTCGAGCGAGCCGGTCTCCACCGAGAGCGCGCCGTACTTCACCGAGTTGGTGGCGAGCTCGTGCAGCGCCAGCGCCAGGACCTGGGCACGGTCGGGCGGCAGCGAGACGGACGGGCCGTCGGTCGCGACCCGCGGGCCGTCGCGCCGATACGCCTCCAGCTCCTCGTCGACTAGACGCCGCACGTCGGCGCCTTCCCAGCGCGATTCCGAGAGCAGCGTGTGGGCCTGGGCCAGCGCCCGGATGCGGCCCTCGACGGCCGCCATGTAGGCTTGCGGGTCGCGCGCGCTGGTGAGCCGCACGATCGCCTGCACGATGGCGAGCGCGTTGCGGGCACGGTGGTCGACCTCGCGGGCGAGCAGGAGCTGGCGCTCCTCGGCGAGCTTGCGATCGGTGATGTCGATGGTCACGCCGCTGACCCGCGTGACGGCGCCGCGCGCGTCACGCGTCACCGCGGCAGCGCAGATGCACCAGCGCTGAGCGCCGTCCGGGCGCACGATGCGGGCCTCGACCTGGAAGGTCTGTCGCTCGGGCTCGGTGCGCAGCAGCGTGCGGATGCGCTCGATGTCCTCGCCGGCGATCAGCGGTCGCACCGTCGCGAGGCTCGGTCGGAAGCTCTCGGGATCGACGCCGAAGATCCGGAACTGGCCCGGATCCCACAGGCACTCGCCGGTCGTCACGTCGAGATCCCACGAGCCCATCTGGCCGGCGGCGAGCGCGACGCTGCGCCGCCGCTCGCTCTCGCGCAACTGCTCGGTCGACGCCTCGAGCGCGGCGGTCCGCTCGGTGACGCGGCGCTCCAGCTCGCGCGCGGCGGCCTCGAGCTGGCGCGTCTTGCGGAACAGGTCGACGAACACCCGCACCTTGGCGCGCAACACCTCGGGGATCACCGGCACCGGCACGTAGTCGACCGCGCCCATGGCGTAGCCGCGTACCCGGTCCTCGTCGGAGAGATGCACGGCCGAGATGAAGATGATCGCCGTCTGCTCGAAGCGCGGATGATCGCGGATCATGCGGGCGAGCTCGAAGCCGTCGAGCTCCGGCATGCAGACGTCGACCAGCACCACGGCGACGTCGGTGCGTAGCAGATGACGCAGCGCCTCGCGCGCCGAGGTCGCGGTGATCAGGCGCTCGCCGAGCTCGCGCAGGATCACCTCGTAGCTCATCAGCTTGGCCGGCTGGTCGTCGACCAGCAGGATGTCGACCGGATCGGGCCGGATCGCGTCGCGGCGCAGCGGATCATGCATGTCCATGGCGGACCTCAGCGATGCAGCCAGAGCCGCAGCGCCGAGAGGAGCTGCTCGGTGTTGACGGGCTTGGCGAGATAGTCGGAGGCGCCGGCTTCGAGACAGCGTTCGCGGTCGCCCTTCATGGCTTTCGCGGTGAGCGCGATGATCGGCAGCCGGCCGAAGCGCGCGTCGCGCCGGATCGTCGCCATCGTCTCGTAGCCGTCCATCTCCGGCATCATGATGTCCATCAGCACGAGCGCGAGGTCCTCGGTCGCCTCGATCGTCTCGATCGCCTCGCGGCCCGTCGTCGCGGTGAGCACCCGCATGCCGCGCCGCTCCAGGACGCTCGACAGCGCGAAGATGTTGCGCGGATCGTCGTCCACCACCAGGACGGTGCGGCCGACCAGGCGATCGTCGGACTGGTGCAGCCGCTCCAGCATGCGCCGCCGCTCGGGCTTCAATCGTGCGATCTCCCGGTGCAGCACCAGCGCGGTCTCGTCGAGCAGACGCTCGGGCGACTCGACGCCCTTCACGACGATGCCGCGCGCCAGCGCGCGCAGCCGCGCATGCTCCTCGGCGTCGAGCGCCCGTCCCGTGTAGACGACGACCGGAATCTCGGCGAGCGACCGATCGGCGCTCATCGCCTCGAGAACGGCGAAGCCGGTCATGTCGGGCAGGCGCAGATCGAGCACGACGCAGTCGTGCGGCGTGTGCCGCAGCGCCGCGAGCGCCTCGTGTCCCGTCTCGGCGCCCGTGATCTCGATGTCGTCGTCGCCGAGGAGCTCGCCGACGGCGGTGCGGGTGCCGCGATCGTCGTCGACGATCAGCAGGCGCTTGCGACGTGGCGCCGCGAAGGCCTGCAGCCGGTCCAGCGCCGCTGCCAGCCCCTCGGTCGTCGCCGGCTTGCCCAGCGCCGCGAAGGCGCCGCGCGCGAGCCCGTCCATGCGATCCTCGTCGACGCTGACGATCTGCACCGGGATGTGGCGCGTGAGCGGATCCTGCTTCAGGCGGCCGAGGACGCTCCAGCCGAGCATGTCGGGCAGATGGATGTCGAGCGAGATGGCGGCCGGCCGATAGCGCCGCGCCAGCTCCGTCACTTCGGCCCCGCGGACGGCGATCACCACCTTGAAACCGCGGCGGCGCGCGAGATCGGCGACCAGGCCCGCATAGTGCACGTCGTCCTCGACGATCATCAGGACGAGATCGCCGGCCGTGATGTCGTGGCGATCGTCGCGCACCGGCAGCGGCGCCGGAACGTTCTCGGCCCGTGTGGTCTCGACCTCCTGCGTCGGCGACGGAGCGGTGATGGCCGGCAGCGGCCGCCGCGGCGGCAACGCCTCGGACGACGGCCGTGGCACCGACGGACCGGTGTAGCGCGCCGGCAGGAAGAGCACGAAGGTGCTGCCGGCGCCCGGTGTCGATTGGAGCTGGATCTCGCCGCCGAGCAGCGCGGCGAGCTCGCGGCTGATGGCGAGGCCGAGCCCGGTGCCGCCGAACCGGCGGCTGGTCGAGGCATCGGCCTGCTGGAACGCCTCGAAGACGATCTTCTGCTTGTCGGACGGGATGCCGATGCCGGTGTCGGCGACCTCGAAGGCGACGACGCTGGCGGCGCGGCCGAGCACCGGATGGGTCGGGGTCCAGCCCGACGTGGCGGGACCGACCGTGAGCCGCACCGAGCCGCGCTCGGTGAACTTGAAGGCGTTCGAGAGCAGGTTCTTGAGCACCTGCTGGAGCCGCTTCGGATCGGTGACGATGCTGCGCCCGAGCAGCGCGTCGGCATCGACCGAGAAGGCGAGCGAGCGCGTCTCCGCCTCGTGGCGGAACGGCCGCGCCACCGCCTCGACGAGGTCGGAGAACAGAAGCTCCTCGGCCTCCACCGTGACGGTGCCGGACTCGATCTTGGAGAGATCCAGGATGTCGCTGATCAGGTTGAGCAGATCGGTGCCGGCGCCGTGGATGGTGCGGGCGAACTCGACCTGCCGGGCCGAGAGGTTGCCGTCCGGGTTGTCGGCGAGCTGCTGACCGAGAATCAGGATCGAGTTCAGCGGCGTTCGCAGCTCGTGCGACATGTTGGCGAGGAACTCGGACTTGTATTTCGAGGTCAGCGCCAGCTCGGCGGCCTGCTCCTCCAGGGCGCGGCGGGCATGCTCGATCTCCTGGTTCTTGCGCTCGACCTCGACGTTGCGCTCCGCGAGCTGCGCCGCCTTCTGCTCGAGCTGCTCGTTGGTCTGCTGGAGCTCGCGCTGCTGCGCCTGCAGCTCGGCGGCGAGCTGCTGCGACTGCTGCAGCAGGCCCTCCGTCTGCATGGTCGCCTCGATCGAGTTCAGCACGATGCCGATCGAGTCGGTGAGCTGCTCGAGAAACGTGATCTGCAGCGGCTTGAAGCTGCCGATCGAGGCGAGCTCGATCACGGCCTTCACCTGGTTCTCGAACAGCACCGGGAGCACCACGATGTTGCGGGGCGTGGCCTTGAACAGCGACGAGACGATGGGCGGCGCATCGGCCGGAATGTCGGCGACGAGCTGGCGGCGCTTGTCGAGGGCGCATTGGCCGGCCAGTCCCTCGCCCGGGACGAGAATCGGTTTGTGCCCGTCGTCCAGGCTGTCCGCGTAGGCCGAGAGGAGGCGCAGGCGCGGCGCCGCATCCATCTCCATCTGATAGATGACGCCCTGCTGGGCGCCGACCAGCGGCGTCAGCTCGTCGAGCAGCAGCCGGCCCACCGTGCCGAGATCGCGCTGGCCCTGCAGCATCGCGGTGAACCGGGCGAGATTGGTCTTCAGCCAGTCCTGCTCGGTGTTGCGCTCCGTGGTGAGGCGCAGGTTGTCGATCATGGTGTTGATGTTGTCTTTGAGCTGGGCGACCTCGCCGCGCGCGTCGACCTGGATCGAGCGGGTGAGATCGCCCTTGGTCACCGCGGTCGCCACCTCGGCGATGGCGCGCACCTGGTTGGTCAGGTTGGCGGCGAGCAGGTTGACGTTGCCGGTGAGGTCCTTCCAGGTGCCGGCCGCGCCCGGCACCGCGGCCTGGCCGCCGAGCCGGCCTTCGACGCCGACCTCGTGCGCGACGCGCGTCACCTCCGAGGCGAACGACCGGAGCTGCTCCACCATGGTGTTGAGCGTCTCCTTCAGCAGCAGGATCTCGCCGCGCACGTCCACGGTGATCTTCTTCGAGAGATCGCCGCCCGCGATGGCGGTCGCCACCTCGGCGATGTTGCGGACCTGTGCCGTGAGGTTCGACGCCATGAAGTTGACGTTGTCGGTGAGGTCCTTCCAGGTGCCGGCGACGCCCGGCACTTGCGCCTGGCCGCCGAGCTTGCCCTCGGTACCGACCTCGCGGGCGACGCGCGTCACCTCGGCCGCGAAGGCGTTGAGCTGATCCACCATGGTGTTGATGGTGTTCTTCAGCTCCAGGATCTCGCCCTTCACGTCGACCGTGATCTTGCGCGACAGGTCGCCACGCGCCACCGCGGTCGTCACCTCCGCGATGTTGCGCACCTGGGTCGTCAGATTGGCGGCGAGCAGGTTGACGTTGTCGGTGAGGTCCTTCCAGGTGCCGGCGACGCCCGGGACGTTGGCTTGGCCGCCGAGCCGCCCCTCGGTGCCGACCTCGCGGGCGACGCGCGTCACTTCCGAGGCGAATCCGTTGAGCTGGTCCACCATGGTGTTGAGCGTATCCTTCAGCTCGAGAATCTCGCCGCGCACGTCGACGGTGATCTTGCGCGATAGATCCCCCTTGGCGACCGCGGTCGCCACCTCGGCGATGCTGCGCACCTGCGCGGTGAGGTTCGACGCCATCGAGTTGACGCTGTCGGTGAGATCCTTCCAGGTTCCGGCGACGCCCGGCACGGTCGCCTGGCCGCCGAGCTTGCCGTCGGTGCCAACCTCGCGGGCGACGCGCGTCACCTCCGACGCGAAGCCGTTGAGCTGATCCACCATGGTGTTGATGGTGTCCTTCAGCTCGAGAATTTCTCCGCGCACGTCCACGGTGATCTTGCGCGAGAGATCGCCGCGCGCCACCGCCGTGGTCACCTGGGCGATGTTGCGCACCTGGTCGGTGAGGTTGCCGCACATGGCGTTCACCGAGTCGGTCAGATCCTTCCAGATGCCGGCGACGCCGGGCACCAGCGCCTGGCCGCCGAGCTTGCCGTCGGTGCCGACCTCGCGGGCGACGCGCGTCACCTCGGAGGCGAAGCTGCGCAACTGATCGACCATCGTGTTGATGGCCTCCTTGAGCTGCAGGATCTCGCCGCGCACGTCCACGGTGATCTTCTTGGAGAGATCGCCGTTCGCCACCGCGATCGTCACCTCGGCGATGTTGCGCACCTGCGCCGTCAGGTTGCCGGCCATCGAGTTCACCGAGTCGGTGAGGTCCTTCCACACGCCGGACACTTCGCGGATCTGCGCCTGACCGCCGAGCTTGCCCTCGGTGCCGACCTCGCGCGCGACGCGCGTCACCTCGGCCGTGAACACGCCGAGCTGCTTGATCATGGTGTTGACGATGGTGGCGGCTTCGAGGAACTCGCCTTCCAGCGGGCGGCCGTCGACCTCCAGCCGCACCGTCTTCATCAGGTCGCCCTGCGCCACCGCGGCGACCGCGCGGGTCACCTCCTTGGTCGGCCACAGGAGGTCGTCGATCAGGCCGTTGACTGAGGTCTCCATGTCGGACCACGCGCCGATGGCGGGGCTGAAGCGGACCCGATGGCGGGTGCGGCCGCGCCGCCCCACCATGTCGCCGACGCGCGCGAGCTCTGTCGCCATGCGCTCGTTGGTGGCGGCGATCTCGTTGAACGTGTCGGCGATCTTTCCGGCGAGCCCGACATGATCCCCGCGCATGCGAACCGAGAAGTCGCCGCTGCGCATCGCCTGCAGGGCGGCGAGCAGGGCGCGCAGCTCGTCGCGATCGATGTCGCCCGCCATGCCGCCATCGGTGGTCGCGGCCCGGTCGGCGTCCATTTCGGAGGCGAGTGCCGCGGCCACGACCGGAGTCTCGACGCCTTTGCTCCGGCTCTCGCGCCTCGCCGTCATGTCACGCTCCTTGCTGATCCGGGCCGAGAGCCGGCACGTGGGCATGTCGATACCGTTGCGCCGCAGATGCGCAGGGGAACCGTTCCGACAGTACCGTTCCGACGAACGACGCCGGGCGGCGTTCGGTTCCGCCGAAAGAACTCAACGACCGGAACTTTCATCGGGTTCCGTGGATGGAAGGGCGATCGTGGTGGTCGTCGATCATGGCGGGCGGCGATGGCGGTGGGACGTCGATCGCGATGCTCTGTTTCACCTGGAGCCGACGCCTGATCGTCACGTCGCGCATGTGAGTCGCGCACCCGACGATGCGTCGCCTGCTCGGATATGGCGCGGTCGAGACTGGCACGTCTCCTCCCGCGAGGCGCGGTAGGACAGTGCCTTCGATCGAGCCATGCACACGCGATCGAGGAAGATGCGGGGCCGTGCACCCGAGCGCGAGACGCCGACATGCCGCCCTGTGCACCGGCAACGCGGCGTCATTGTGATTTGGCGCGATAGACGAGGCCGGACGTCCGCGCTTCGTGATTGAAACGCGGCCGTCCGAAGCGCTTCGACCGTCACCTCCGGCGTGGCTTGAAGCCGCCGCGCTGGCCCGGGCGGCCCATGGTGGAGCGTGGGCCTGCCGGCTTGTCGCCGCGCGAGCCGGGCTCGTCGCTGGACGAATCGTCGTCGCGGTTGCGGGTCGGCTTGCCGCGGCCGAACGGGATCGATTCGACGCCCGGGCCCATCTCGTCGAGGCCCGGTTTTCGCGGACGCTTCGCATCGCGGCCCTTCGCATCGCGCCCCTTGGCGTCGGGGCGATGCACGCCGCGCTCGTGCCAGAGCGCGATGCCCATCTCGTCGAGGTCGGGCTTGTGCGGGCGGGCGCGGGCGGGCGACGCGACGGCGGCGCGCGCCTTGGCGAGATCCACCACCTTGGCGGTGGGATCGTCGGTGACGGCGAGGTTGGTGGCGCGCAGGCGCTTCACCTCGTCGCGCATCCGCGCCGCTTCCTCGAAGTTCAGGTCGGCCGCGGCCTCGCGCATGCGGGTCTCGAGATCGGCGATGACGGCCTCGAGATTGTGCCCGATGGTGGCGGCTTCCTCGAAGCCGCCGGCGGCCGAGAGGCCGTCGCCACGTCCGGTCGCGACCAGAACGTGATCACGTTCGTACGGGCTGTCCAGAATGTCGGCGATGCCCTTCTTGACGCTCTCCGGCGTGATGCCGTGCTCGGTGTTGTAGGCCTGCTGCTTCTCACGCCGGCGATTGGTCTCCGCCATCGCGCGCTCCATCGAGCCGGTGACGTGATCGGCGTAGAGCAGCACCTTGCCGTCGACGTTTCGCGCCGCGCGGCCGATGGTCTGGATCAGCGACGTCTCACTGCGCAGGAAACCTTCCTTGTCGGCGTCCAGGATGGCGACCAGCGCGCATTCGGGAATGTCGAGGCCCTCGCGCAGCAGGTTGATGCCGACCAGCACATCGAAAGCGCCGAGGCGCAGATCGCGAATGATCTCGATACGCTCGATGGTGTCGATGTCGGAGTGCATGTAGCGCACCCGCAGGCCCTGCTCGTGCAGGTATTCTGTCAAATCCTCGGCCATGCGCTTGGTCAGCACGGTGACGAGCGATCGGTAGCCTTGCGCTGCGACCTGACGCACTTCGCCGACCAGGTCGTCGACCTGGGTGCGGGCGGGGCGCACCTCGACGGGCGGGTCGATCAGGCCGGTCGGTCGGATCACCTGCTCGGCGAACACGCCGCCGGATTCCTCCATCTCCCAGCCGCCGGGCGTCGCGGAGACCGCGACGGTCTGGGGCCGCATCGCGTCCCACTCCTCGAAGCGCAGCGGCCGGTTGTCCATGCAGGAGGGCAGGCGGAAGCCGTATTCGGCGAGCGTCGCCTTGCGGCGGAAGTCGCCCCGGTACATGCCGCCGATCTGCGGCACCGTGACGTGACTCTCGTCGATGAACACGAGGGCGTTGTCGGGCACGTATTCGAACAGCGTCGGCGGCGGCTCGCCGGGCTTGCGGCCGGTGAGATAGCGCGAGTAGTTCTCGATGCCGGCGCAGCTGCCGGTCGCTTCCATCATCTCCAGGTCGAACAGCGTGCGCTGCTCGAGCCGCTGCGCCTCCAGGAGGCGGCCGGCGTCGGTGAGCTGGGCGAGCCGCCAGCGCAGCTCCTTCTTGATGCCGTCGATCGCCTGCAGCAGCGTCGGCCGCGGCGTCACGTAGTGCGAGTTGGCGTAGATCTTCACGAACGAGAGTTCGTCGGTCTTGTGGCCGGTGAGCGGGTCGAACTCCTCGATCGACTCCACCTCGTCGCCGAACAGATTGATGCGCCAGGCGCGGTCCTCGTAGTGGGCCGGGAACACGTCGACGGTGTCGCCGCGCACGCGGAACGTGCCGCGGGAAAAGTCGGGGGTGCGCTTGTAATGCAGGGCGACGAGATCGCCGATCAGCCGGCGCTGGTCGATGCGGTCGCCGCGCTTCAGCGTGAAGGTCATGGCCGAGTAGGTCTCGACCGAGCCGATGCCGTAGATGCACGACACCGAGGCGACGATCACCACGTCGTCGCGCTCCAGCAGGGCGCGCGTCGCCGAATGGCGCATGCGGTCGATCTGGTCGTTGATCGAGGATTCCTTCTCGATATAGGTGTCGGTGCGCGGGACGTAGGCCTCGGGCTGATAATAGTCGTAGTAGCTGACGAAGTACTCGACCGCGTTGTCGGGAAAGAAGCTCTTGAACTCGCCGTAGAGCTGCGCGGCCAGCGTCTTGTTCGGCGCCAGGATGATGGCGGGGCGCTGCGTCGCCTCGATCACCTTCGCCATCGTGAAGGTTTTTCCGGAGCCGGTGACGCCGAGCAGCACCTGGGTGCGGTCGTGGCGCTTGATGCCGTCGACCAGCTCGGCGATGGCGGTCGGCTGGTCGCCCTTCGGTTCGAAGTCGGACTTCACCACGAGGCGGACGCCACCCTCGCTCTTCTCCGGCCGCGGCGGCCGGTGCGGCGTCCAGGCCTGGTCGGCGAGCTCGGCCCGCCCCTCGCGCAAGAGCTTCTCCAGCGACGCGGCCGTCGCCGTGGTGCCGAGCTCGGACAGCGCTGGTTTTGCGGGACGGCGCCGCGTCGGCCTGTCGTCCGGAGCGCCAGCGTCGGGCTCCATCTGCTCCC
>NZ_NHSK01000268.1 GCF_016653355.1 Rhodoplanes elegans
CGACGACTTCCCCACCCGCCCCGTCACCATGGTCGTGCCGTTCGCCGCCGGCGGCACCTCGGACGTGATCGCCCGCGTCGTCTCCGAGCAGATGGGCCAGGTGCTGGGCCAGCGCATCATCAACGAGAACGTGCCCGGCGCCGGCGGCTCGACGGCGCTCGCCCGCGTCGCCCGCGCCCCGGCCGACGGCTACATGATCGCGATCGGCAATGTCGGCACCAACGCGGCCGCCTACGCGATCTATCCTGAGATCAAGTACACCAACGACGACTTCGTCCCGATCGGGCTCGCCGCCAAGACCGTGCCGGTGATCGCCATCCGCAAGGACTTCCCGGCGACCGACCTGAAGAGCTTCATCGCCCACGTGAAGGCCAATCCCGGCAAGGTCAATCTCGGCCATGCCGGCATCGGCTCGTCGAACTATCTCATCTGCAAGACCTTCATGGCGGCGGCCGGGATCGACGTGACGCTGGTCAGCTATCGGGGCGCGGCGCCCGCCCTCAACGACCTGATGGGCGGCCAGGTCGACGGCGTCTGCGACGCCGCCGCCTCGGTGTCCGGGGCGATCCAGAACGGGCTGGTGCGCGGCCTCGTCGTCTCGGCGCCGCACCGCATGCGCACGATTCCCGACGTGCCGACCTCCGCCGAGGCGGGCCTGCCCGAGTGGCAGCAGCAGGGCTGGAACGCCCTGTTCGCGCCGAAGGGCACGCCGCCCGCCGCCATCGCCAAGCTCAACGCCGCGCTGCGCAAGGCGGTGGCGAGCGACGCGCTGCAGAAGCGCATGGACGATCTCGGCTCGATCCCGGCCACCGAGGAGGAGATGGACCCGGCCGCCGCCGGCCGCCTCGTCGTCTCCGAGATCGACAAGTACCGCAAGGTGCTGGGCCCGGCGCAGTGAGCGCCGGCAACACGCATCTACTCTCACCGTCACCCTGAGGTGGCCGCGCTTAGCGCGGCCCTCGAAGGGCGACGGCCCGGAGGCCCCCTTGTCGATTCTCGGGCCGCATCCTTCGCGGCTCGCTGCGCGAGCACCTCAGGATGACGGATCGAGGGTTTGCGCCGTCATCACGACTTCCGCGTCCCTATGAGCAAACAATGACCCGCTTCGAAGATCTCCCCTACCGTCCCTGCGTCGGCGTGATGGTGCTCAACCGCGACGGCCTCGCCTTCATCGGGCGGCGCACCGAAGGGCCCGAGCACGTCGACGACGTCCACGCCTGGCAGATGCCGCAGGGCGGTGTCGACCCGGGCGAGGATCCGTGGCCGGCGGCGCTGCGCGAGCTCTACGAGGAGACCTCGATCCGCTCGGTGGAGAAGCTCGGCGAGGTCGAGGAGTGGCTCGCCTACGACATCCCGCGCGACATCGTCGGGCAGGCCTGGAAGGGCAGGTATCGCGGCCAGACGCAGAAATGGTATGCGCTGCGCTTCACCGGCGACGAGCGCGAGATCAACATTCACGAGCCGGGCGGCGGCGCCCACGAGGCCGAGTTCGCCGAGTGGCGCTGGGAGCCGGTGGAGAACCTCCCCGGCCTGATCATCCCGTTCAAGCGGCCCGTCTACGAGCGCGTCGTCGCAGCGTTCTCGAAGTACGCGCGCTGACGGGTGCGCCCGACGCAACGGCCGCGGCCGTCGTCGCGGCCGGCCTCGCATCGGCGGCGGCGAGCAGCGCGCGGCCGCGGGCCGTCAGGCGCACCGGCGCTGCGTCGCGGCTCGGCGCGCCGGCGCCGATCTCGACCAGACCGTCGATCAGCGCGTCCTCCCAGATCGACAGGCGCGGACAGCTCGTCCGCCACGCCTCCATCACGGCGGCGTAGCTGCGCGGCGCCTCGGCGAGCCAGCCGAGGAACTGCAGCGTGAGATGGGCGGCGGGGGTTGTCATACCAAGCTCCTCCCGTTGCGACGGTGGCGGGGCGATCGACTGGCGCTGTCGATCGTCGCTGTCGATCGTCGCCGTGGTAAACGCCGGCGTTAACCGTCCCGGACCGCTGAATCACGACGCCTTTTCGGCCTTGCGGTGCTCCGGCCACGGACGACGCGCCGGCCCGGCTCCGCGAACGCCCGCAAACTTTCGTTAGGAGTTTAATCGATGTCTCCGCGTCCCGAAACCCGGAGGACCCGGAGACCATGACGAACCCCCATCGGACGCGCCACGTTTCGACGAACCTGTCCGCGGCCGCCCCCGCCGCCGGAACGATCGCCCCGGCTCCGGCCCCGCCGCTCCCGCACGACGGCCGCGTGGCGCGCGTCGTGATCGGCCTCGTCCTCCTGATCACGAGCCTCACGGCCGTCGCGGTGACGATCACGCTGGCGCAGGGCGCGCCGGCGGCCGCCTGGGTCGTCGCCGGGCTCGGCGTCGTGACGGTCGCGGCGCTGGTCGCCGGTGCAGCCGCGCTCTCCGCCCCGTCAGCGCGTCCGGGCCTCGGCGGCGACGCGGCACAGCGCGCCGCGACGCTCGACGCCGCGACCGCGGCGGCGGCGCGCGAGCAGGCCCAGGACGCGATCCGGGCCGAGCGCGAGACGCTCGCGACCACGATGAACAACCTGCCGCTCGGCGTCGTCGGCATCGACGCCTCGATGCGGCTGGTGCTGTGCAACGACGGCTTCCTCGCCATGTACGGCCTCGCCCGCGAGGCGGCCGAGCCCGGCCTGCCGCTCGAGGCGCTGCTGCGCCGCCTCGCGCGCGCCGGCGCCGGCCTCGGCGACGCGCAGGCCTTCGTCCGCTGGATCGCCGAGCGCCGGGACGGCGCCGAGGAGTTCGTGCTCGCCGACGGCCGCGTGATCTGCATCACGCACCGGCCGCTCGCGCTCGGCGGCTGGGTGTCGACCCACGAGGACGTGACGGTGCGGCGCCGCGCCGAAGCGGCCCTGGTGCGCTCCGAGGCGCTGCTCGCCACCGTGCTCGACGCCGTGCCGGACGCCATTCTGGCGAAGGACGCCGGCGACCGCCGCTACGTGCTGATGAACCGCGCCGCCGAAGCGCTGCTCGGCGTCTCGCGTCATGCGGTGCTCGGCCGCACGGCGCGCGAGGTCTTCCCCGGCGCCACGGCGGCGCGGATCGCCGACGACGAGCGCACCGTGCTCGACGGCCGCGCGCCGGTGCTGATCGAGGAGCGGGCGATCGAGACGCCGGGCGCCGGCCCGCGCATCGTCTCGGCCCGCTCGCTGCCGGTCTGCGACCGCGACGGCGAAGCGCAGATGCTGATCACGGTGCTGCAGGACCGCACCGGCCGGGTGCGCCACCCGCTGCCGGTGCCGGCCCTGTCCGGACCGCTGTCGAAGCTGCGGCTGGCGAGCTGATCAGGTCGGGGCGATGCGGTCGAAGTGGATCGGTTCACGCTGCTTCGCACCGAAGAAGAGCTTCGTGTCCCGGGCGCGGCGCCACGCGCCGCGAACCGGGACCCAGAGCCAAGGAACGAGACGCTCACCCAGCCGCCACTGGGCCCCGGCTCTGCGGCGCATCGGGCCGCTGGCCCGACGCGCCTTGTCCGGGGCACGCGGTGCCTCGTCGCATCACCCCGGCGCGAGGTCGCCCAGGAAGCTAGCGGCCACCGAGAGGCGCGACAGCGTCAGGCCGGACGCGGCGATCTCCTGCACGGCGGCGCGCACCCGGTCGACCGCACTGCCGCGTGCTTTCGTCCACGCCTCCACGGCGGCGGGACCGGACAAACCGTCCGCCATCGTCTCGGCCGTGATGCGGCGCGCGGCGTCGCCGATCTGATCGAGCGCCCGGTCGAGCGCGAGCCGATCGAAATAGTCGGCGACGACGATTTTTCTGGCCGCGATAGAGAGCCGGTCGATGTCGAAATGCGCCGCGACCGCGAACCACGTCGCCGCGGCCTCCTCGACAGGACGGCCGACCCGGTCGGCGACCCGGATCGCATCGAGCGCCCCGCCGATCTGCGGCATGTCGGCGAGCTGCTGAGCGAGCTGCTCCGGCACGCCGGCGGCGGCGAGCTCGGAGGTGCGCCCGGCGCGCGCCAGCTGGGCGGGCTTGGGCAGCACGTGGTCGAGCGCCGCCTCGATGGCGGCGATGCCGGCCCGATGCCGGTCGACGATGCCGGCGAGGCCGCCCGAGAGATCGAGCCGGCGCAGCACCCACACCATGCGGTCGAGCAGCAGGTTCTGCACCTGCTCCAAGAGCGCGAGCTGCAGGTCGCCCGGGATGCGGTTGTCGAGCGCCTCGATCGCGGTGTTGAGCGCGACCATGTCGAACGAATCGCGCACCGCCGCGAAGGCGGCGGCGATGCGGTCCGGTGCCGCGCCGGTCTGGTCGGCGATGCGCACGATCAGGGTCGGACCGCCGCGGTTGATCATCGAGTTGGCGAGCTGCGTCACGATGATGTCGCGGCGCAGACGGTGCTCGGTCAGCGCGTCGGGAAAGCGCTCGCCGACGACCGGCGGGAAGTAGCGGCCGAGCTCACGGCCCAGATAGGCGTCGTCGGGGATCGACGACTCCAGGAGGTCGTGCGACAGCGACAGCTTGGCGTAGGCGAGCAGCACGGCGAGCTCGGGCCGCGCCAGCGGCACGCCGCGGCTGCGCCGCTCGGCGATCTCGACGTCGTCGGGCAGCATCTCGACGGCGCGATCGAGGAGGCCACGGCGCTCCAGCGTCTGCATCAACCGCTGCTGGAAGCCGAGATCCTCGAGCCCGCGGCGCTGCGCCAACGAGAGCGCCTGGGTCTGCTGATAGTTGTTGCGCAGCACGACGCGGGCGACGTCGTCGGTCAGCGAGGCGAGCAGGGTGTCACGGCCCGGCCGGTCGAGACGACCGTCGCGCAGCGGCCGGCCGAGCGCGATCTTCAGGTTCACCTCGACGTCGGACGTGTTGACGCCGGCCGAGTTGTCGATCGCGTCGGTGTTGAGCCGCACGCCGGCGAGCGCCGCGCTGATGCGGCCGCGCTGGGTGAGGCCGAGATTGGCGCCCTCGCCGACCACCTTGCAGCGCAGCTCCGGGCCGGTGATGCGGATCGCGTCGTTGGCGCGGTCGCCGGCCTGGTCGTTGGTCTCTTCCGGCGCTCGCACATAGGTGCCGATGCCGCCGAAGAACAACAGATCGACGGGCGCCTTGAGGATGGCGCTCATCAGCTCGGCCGGGGTGACGCGCTCCTTCTTCAGCCCGATCGCCGCCTGCGCCTCCTTCGACAACGTGATCTCCTTGGCGCTGCGCGGGAACACCCCGCCGCCTGCAGAGATCAGCGACTTGTCGTAGTCCTGCCAGCTCGACCGCGGCAGGGCGAACAGCCGCGCCCGCTCCTCGAAGCTCCGCCCCGGGTTGGGCGTCGGGTCGATGAAGATGTCGCGATGGTCGAAGGCCGCGATCAGCTTCGTGGTGCGCTCGCGCAGCATGCCGTTGCCGAACACGTCACCCGACATGTCGCCGACCCCGACCGCCGTGAACGGCACCTTGCCGATGTCGACGTTCATCTCGCGGAAGTGGCGCTTCACCGCCTCCCAGGCGCCGCGCGCCGTGATGCCCATGACCTTGTGGTCGTAGCCGGCCGAGCCGCCCGATGCGAAGGCGTCGTCGAGCCAGAAGCCGTGCGCCTGGGCGATGCCGTTGGCGATGTCCGAGAAGGTCGCCGTGCCCTTGTCAGCGGCGACGACCAGATAAGGATCGTCGCCGTCGTGCCGCACCGTATCGGCCGGGATCACCTGGCCGTCGGGCGCGATCGTATCGGTGAGGTCGAGCAGCGCGCCCATGAACAATTCGTAGCTCGCGATCGCCTCGGCCTGCACGGCCTCGCGGCTGCCGCCCACGGGAAGCTGCTTGGGCACGAACCCGCCCTTGGCGCCGACCGGCACGATGACGGCGTTCTTCACCTGCTGGGCCTTGACGAGGCCCAGCACCTCGGTGCGGAAGTCCTGCGGCCGGTCCGACCAGCGGATGCCGCCGCGCGCCACCTTGCCGAAGCGCAGATGCACGGCCTCGAGCCGCGGCGAATAGACGAACACCTCGTAGAGCGGCCGCGGCAGCGGCAGGTCGTCGATGCGCCGGCTGTCGAACTTGATCGCCATCACGGGCTTGGGCAAGCCGTCGCGATCGAGCTGATAATAGGTGGTGCGCACCGCCGCGAGCACGAGGTTGACGAAGCGGCGCAGGATGCGGTCCTCGTCGAGGCTGTCGACGGCGTCCAGCGCCGTGTCGATCTCGTGCAGGATCTCGGTCTCGTGGTCGGCGCGATCGTCGACCGACAGGCCCTGGCGCGGCGCGAAGCGGGCGTGGAACAGCGCGACGATCCGCTCGGCGATGGCCGGGTGGCGGGTCAGGGTCGCCCACATGTAGTCCTGCGAGTAGCGGATGCCGAACTGGCGCAGCGCTCGCGACAGCATGCGCACCAGCGCGATGTCGCGCCACGGCATGGCGGCGACGAGCGCCAGCGCGTTGTAGCCGTCGTCCTCGGCCATGCCGCGCATCGCCATCAGGAAGACGGCCTCGAGCCGGCGGCCGAGCAGATCGAGATCGACGGCGCCACCGCCGAGCCGCTCCAGCTGCATGTCGTGCAGCCACACCGGCGCGTCCGGCTGCGCGCTCGAAGCGTCGCCGGTCGGCGTCGCGACCCGGAACGTGCTCTCCTCGACGACGCGGAAGCCCATGTGCTCCAGCACCGGCACGCGCTCGGAGAGCGGAATCGGCCGGCCCTGGCTCCACACCTTCAGGCGGGCGCAGGCCGGCGCGTCGGTCGAGTTGCGATAGAAGTCGACGCCGAGCGGCCGGTCCGGCGTCAGGCGCTCCAGGATCTTGATGTCGTCGACCGCGGTCGACGGCGTGAAGGCGGTGCGATAGGCGCGCGAGAACGCCTCGGCGTATCTCTCCCTCAGGGCCGCGGCGCGGGCCGGCTCGTGGCTGGCGGCGAGCGCCGCGGCGAGCCGGTCCTGCCAGGTCAGCACGATGCCGGAGACGGCGTCCTCCAGGGCGGCGCGGCTCGGGCGCGGCGTCTCGCCGACGAAGCGGCCGACGATGTAGTGGACCCGCACCAGCGGCCCGTCCGGGAACCACGGATAGAAGGCGACGATGCGGCCCGTGTAGACGGCGGCGAGATGCGCCCCGATCGCCTCGCGGATGGTCGAGTCGTAGCGGTCGCGCGGCACGTAGACGATCACCGAGACGAACCGGTCGAAGCGGTCGAGCCGCGGCAGCACGCGCACCCGCGGCCGCTCGCCGAGATGCATCACGATCAGCGAGAAGCGCAGCAGCGTCTCCTCGTCGACCTGGAACAGCTCGTCGCGCGGATAGGTCTCCAGCACGTTGGCGAGCACGCGGGCCGAGTGGCTCGCCGGTGCGAAACCGGCGCGCGCCAGCACGGCCTCGACCTTGCGGCGCAGATACGGGATGCCGCGGGCCGAGCGCGTGTAGGCGGTCGCCGTGAACAGGCCGACGAGGCGCAGCTCGCCGACGACGCGGCCGCTCGCATCGAACCGCTTGATGCCGACATAGTCCATGTGGACGCGGCGATGGACGCGCGAGCGCGCGTTCGCTTTGGTGATGATCAGGGCCTTCGGCTCCTGCAGGAACTCCATCACCTCGGGCGTCACCGCGACCATCTCGCGGCCGCGGCGCAGCACCCGCACGTCGCCCTGGCGCAGGATGCCGAGCGCGTCGGCGGGCGCGGCTCCTCCGGGCTCGGTCGGCACCGCGTCGTCGTCGATCGCGTGAGCCCGCATGCCGAGGAACGTGAAGTTGTCGTCGAGCAGCCAGCGCAGGAAGGCGGTCGCCTCGGCGACCTCGCCGTCGGGCAGCGGCGGCGGGTCGCGCTCGAGCGTCGCGATCACCTCCTCGAGCCGGGCCCGCATGGCCCGCCAGTCGGTGACGGCGAGCCGCACGTCGGCGAGCGTGGCGCCCAGCGCGGCGACGATCTCGTCGCGGCGGGCGGCGTCGACGATGCGCCCGACATGGATGTGGATCAGGCTTTCGCGGGCCGTCCCCGGAACCGTGGCCGCGGCGGCGGGCGCCCACGACTGCAGGCGGGCGTCGGCGTCGCGCGTCACGGCGAGGACCGGATGGGCGACGAGCAGCGGGTCGAGCCCGTGCTCGCGCAGCGCGCCGAGCACCGAATCGACCAGGAACGGCATGTCGTCGTTGACGATCTCGATCACCGACACGGGCGCCGGCGCGGCGACGCCGTCCGGCGTCGCGATCCGGATCTTCGGCGCGCCGGGCGTCCGCTCGGCCAGGAACGCGAGGGCGCCGTCCGCGAGGTTCGCGAGCTCGTCGCCGTCGTACTCGGCGAGATCCTCGGCCGCAACCGCCCCGAACAGGGCGCCGGCCAGCCCGGTCGCCGCGTCCCCGTGCCGGGCCGCCAGGATCGCCTCGGCCGCGGCGATCACGCTTTTCGCACGCGACTCGTCGGGGGCTGCTCCCGCTCCGAACCCTGACCCGAAGCCCGCTCCGGCTCCCGCCGTGTCCGCATCCATGGCGTGCTCCTCGCGACATCGGCCCGCATGTCGAGCCGGACCCCATGTAAACCTCTGCACACGATTGCGGCAGAGCGCCGATTACGTATGCAGATCGGACTTGCGCCGGCCGGGGGACGGCGTCACGCGCGCGACGCGATTCTCGCCCAGCCCATGAACCGGATCCCGGCCGGGCGGGCATTTCGTCCGCCGGCGACCCATATCGGGCATTGTTCTGCCTCCAACGCCCGTCCGGAAAGGCCGATCCGTCCCATGCGTCTCGTGCTCGCGCTTCTCCTGTCGCTCGTCCTCGCGGCATCTCCCCCGGCTGCCGCCCAGCAGGCGACCGACGTCTCGCCCAGCACCGGCGAGATCGACGCCAGCGCCGTCACCGGCCGGCACGGCATGGTGGCGAGCCAGGAGGCGCAGGCGAGCCGTATCGGCGCCGCCGTGCTGGCGCGCGGCGGCAACGCGGTCGACGCGGCCGTCGCCACCGCCTTCGCGCTCGCCGTGACGCTGCCGCGGGCCGGCAATCTCGGCGGCGGCGGGTTCCTGGTGCTGCACCGGGCCGGCGGCGAGCCGGTGACGATCGATTTCCGCGAGACGGCGCCGGCCGCGGCGACCCCGAACATGTTCCTGGACGCGGCCGGGAATGCCGACCCGCTGAAGGCCCGGTTCAGCGCCAGCGCCATCGCGGTGCCGGGCAGCGTCGCCGGCCTGGCGCTGGCGCACGAGAAGTACGGATCCGGCAAGCTGTCGCTCGCCGCGCTGATCGAGCCGGCGGTGCGGCTGGCGCGCGACGGCGTGCCGGTGACAGGCGACCTGTTCGAGACGCTGACGCTCGCCGAGCGGCGGCTCGGCCAGTGGCCGTCGTCGGCCAAGGTCTTTCTTCCCGGCGGCAAGGCGCCGGCCGAGGGCGCGCTGTTGAAGCAGCCGGACCTCGCCGACACGCTCGGGCGGATCGCCGCCGAGGGGCCGAACGGCTTCTATCGCGGGCCGGTGGCCGACAAGATCGCCGCGACCGTGAAGGCCGCGGGTGGGATCCTGACGATCGCGGATCTCGCCGGCTACCGGGCCGTGGTGCGGCCGCCGGTGCGCGGCACCTATCGAGATTACGAGATACTCTCGATGCCGCCACCCTCCTCGGGGGGCGTGCATCTGATCGAGATGCTCAACATCCTGGAAGGTTACGACCTGACGGCGCTCGGCGCCGGCACGCCGGCCGCCCTGCATCTCGTCGTCGAGGCGATGAAGCTCGCCTATGCGGACCGCGCGGCGTTCCTGGGCGACGCCGACCAGGTCGACGTGCCGCTGGGGAAGCTCCTGT
This sequence comes from Rhodoplanes elegans, assembly GCF_016653355.1. Lineage (GTDB taxonomy): Bacteria > Pseudomonadota > Alphaproteobacteria > Rhizobiales > Xanthobacteraceae > Rhodoplanes > Rhodoplanes elegans. The sequence continues at coordinate 9,719 of NZ_NHSK01000268.1, forward strand.
CGAAGGACTACGCGGCCGAGCTGCGCCGCGGCATCGATCCGGCGAAGGCCCGCCCGGCCGCGACGATCCGGCCGGACAGCCCGGCGCTCGGCGGCGGCGGCGCCAACACGACGCATCTCTCGGTCGTCGACCGCGACGGCAACGCCGTGGCGCTGACGACGTCGCTCAACTTCAACTATGGCATGGGGCTGGTCGCCGACGGCACCGGCGTGCTGCTCAACAACACCATGGACGACTTTTCGGCCAAGCCCGGCGCACCGAACGCTTTCGGGCTCATCGGCAGTGCCGCCAACGCGCCGGCGCCCGGCAAGCGGCCGTTGTCCTCGATGACGCCGGCGATCGTGCTCAAAGACGGAAAGACGAAGCTGGTCACCGGCGCACCGGGCGGCAGCCGGATCATCTCCACGGTGCTGCAGGTGATTCTCGGACGCGTCGACTTCGACCTGTCGCCGGCCGCCGCCGTCGCGGCGCCGCGCGTCCATCACCAGTGGCGGCCCGACGTGCTGCTGCTGGAGCGGGCGATCCCGCCCGCGACCGCCCAGGCGCTCGCCGCCATGGGCCACACGATCGAGGTCGGCGCCACCTCGGGCTCGGCCCACACGATCGTCGTCACCCCGGAGGGCGTCGTCGGCGTCGCCGACCGGCGGGCGCGGGGGGCCGGCGCGGCGGCGGAGTGATTCGGTCGCCGCGCGACGCACACTCTCCCCTCATGGTGAGGAGCGCGACGCAGTCGCGCGTCTCGAACCATGCGGCCCCGGATCGGCCTTTCCAACACCGGCGAGGCCGGGGCCTCGCCCTTCGAGACGGCTGCTTCGCAGCCTCCTCAGGGTGAGGACGAACGTTGGGGGGACTTTGACCGTCCGCTCAGCTCGCGCGGCGGCGCGCTTCGATCAGGCGGCCGAGCTTGCGGCGGGCGAGCGTCGGGCGCGGTGGGCGCGCGTTGACGCGGATCGCGCCGCTGCTGCGATAGGACGGGATGAAGAGCGGGGCGGTCTTGCAGCGGCCGGCGACAGGATCGGAGGAGCCGGCGGGAGACTTCAGGGAGCGCAACAACACCCGAAACATTGCGGTCGTCCCGGTGCAATCGATGTCTGCAAATCGGCTTTCGCGAAAGTGCCCGGATGAATCGCACCCGGAAGAACTGGAGCGGGCGAAGGGATTCGAACCCTCGACCCCAACCTTGGCAAGGTTGTGCTCTACCCCTGAGCTACACCCGCATCCGTGGGCGGCAGCGCCGCCGGAGCGCTTCTCTACCCAAACTCGGATGGCTTGGCAACCGTCCCGTCGCACCGAATTCCAGATCCGCGTCGAAGCGTCCGCTGGGCCGTCTCGCCGGCCGGCAGGGTTGACGCCGATGCGTCCCTCGGGGTCCAGTGCGGCCGCCGTAAACGGACCGCGCCCGCCCCACCATG
>NZ_NHSK01000269.1 GCF_016653355.1 Rhodoplanes elegans
CAACGCCCTGATCGGCAGCGCCGTGCCGCGGTTGGAGGATTCTCGGCTGGTCACCGGCCGCGGCCGCTATGTCGGGGACGTCGCCATGGCGGGCCGCCTCGCCGCCGTGGTGGTGCGGAGCCCCGTCGCGCACGGTCTTTTGCGCGGCATCGATCGTGACGAAGCGCGCGCCATGCCAGGCGTTTATGCCGTGCTGACGGCCGAGGACGTGATCGCGGCGCACGGCGCGGTTCCGAACATCCCGCTGCGGCAGGACTCCTCGCCCGACTTCGTCCGCGCCGCCCAGCCGGTGATCGCGCACGCGGTGGTGCGCTATGTCGGCGAGCCGGTGGCGATCGTGATCGCCGACACGGCGGCGCTCGCCGAGGACGCGGCCGAGCGGGTCGGCCTCGCCATCGACCCGCGGCCGGCGATCGCCGGCGTCGCGGCGGCACGCGACGCCGCGACACGGCTGTTCGCCACGATCCCGGACAATCGCGCCGGCACGCTCTTCGGGCGGCGCGGCGACGCCGACGCGGCGTTCGCACGCGCCGACTACACGCGGCGCGAGACGTTCCGCATCCATCGCCACACCGCCGTGCCGATGGAGCCGCGCGGGCTCCTGGCCGCGTGGGACGCGGCCGCCGGCCGCCTCACCCTGCACGGCGCCGCCAAGGTGCCGTTCGCCAACCGCAAGATCCTCGCCGGACAGCTCGGCCTGCCCGAGGAAGCGGTGCGGCTGATCGAGGACGATGTCGGCGGCGGCTTCGGGGTGCGGGGCGAGTTCTACCCGGAGGACTTCCTGATCCCGTTCGCGGCCCGGACGCTGGGGCGGCCCGTGCGCTGGATCGAGGGTCGCCGCGAGCATTTCCTCGCCACCAATCATGCCCGCGAGATGGAGGCGACGATCGAGATCGCCTGCACGCGCGACGGCACCATCCTGGCGCTGCGCGGCACCGCGACGATCGATCTCGGCGCCTATGTCCGCACCACCGGGGCGACCCCGGCCCGCAGCATCGCCCAGTTCCTGGCCGGGCCGTACCGCATTCCGGACGTGGCGATCGACGTGGATCTGATGCTCACGACCAAGACGCCGGTCGGCACCTATCGCGGCCCCGGCCGCTTCGAGCCGGATTTCTTTCGCGAGCGGCTGATCGACATGGCCGCCAAGGATCTCGGGATCGACCGCGTCGCGATGCGGGCCAAGAACCTGGTCGGTCGCGACGAGATGCCGTGGCGGCTCCCCACCGTGACGCCGCTCGGGATCGAGAGCGAATGCGACAGCGGCGACTACGCCGCGACCTTCGCGCAGTGCCTCGCCGATTTCGGCTGGGAGGAGAAGTCGGCGCTGCAGGGCCGCCTGATCGACGGCCGCTATCACGGCATCGCGACGGGCTGCTACTTCGAAGGCGGCGCGCCGGGGCCGGCCGAGAGCGCCATGCTGCGGTTGGAGCCCGACGGGCGGGTCGCCGTGCATGTCGGCTCCTCGGCGCTCGGCCAGGGGCTCGAGACCGTGATGGCGCAGATCGCCGCCGATGCGCTGGAGCGTCCGCTCGACGCGATCGCCCGCGTCGTCCACGGCTCGACCGACGCGGTGCGCGACGGCTTCGGCTCCTACTCGTCGCGCGCGGTCGTGATGGGCGGCTCGGCCGTGCTGGCCGCGGCGGAGAGTCTGAAACGCTCGATCCGGGCCGCGGCGGCGCAGGCGTTCGGCTGCCTGGCCGACGACGTGACTCTCGACGACGGCACGGCCCGCGGGCCCGACGGTCGTTCGATCGTGCTGAAGGACCTCGCCGGAAAGGTGCCGGACGCCGAGGGCACGTTCGCGGCCAATGCCCGCGCCTACAGCTACGGCGCGCACGCCGCGCATGTCGCGGTCGATCCGGAGACCGGCGTCGTCGCGGTCCTCGCCTACACGGCGGTCGAGGACGTCGGTCGGGTGATCAACCCGGCGACCCTGCATGGCCAGACGGTCGGCGCCATCGTGCAGGGACTCGGCGGCACGCTGTTCGAGCAGATCGTCTACGACGACGACGGCGAGATCGTCACCGCCTCGCTCGCCGAGTATCTGCTGCCGACCGCGATCGACGTGCCGCCGATCTCGGCCCGCGCGATCGACATCGTGCCGGCGCCCGGCAACCCGCTCGGCGCCAAGGGCGGCGGCGAAGGCGGCATCATCCCGGTCGGCGGCGTGATCGCCAATGCGGTCGCGAACGCGCTCGCCGATCTCGGCATCGAGCCGTGCGCGCTGCCGCTGACGCCGATCCGCGTCTGGCAGATGATCCGGGACGCGAAACGGTAGGCTGGGTTCTGCGCATCGCACCTTGCCCACGTCGTCGGGAGCTTCGTTCCGGCTCGTCGCTCGACCGCGTGGGCATGCGTCGCAGGCCCACCCTGCGCCGCTTTGCATACCGACCGTGCGCGCCTTATGCTGGCGGTCCCGCCCCCCTCGCCTCCCAACCAGCTCGCGAAAATCATGACCGACTCTCCGATCGCTTCCGTCGACCTCGTGCACATCGCCCTGCCCACGCGGCGCGAGCACAAATGGACCGGCCTCACCGAGCCGATCGGCGGCTATGTGCTGGTCAAGATGACGGACCGCGACGGATGCACCGGCTGGGGCGAGGCGCCGGCCCTGAAGGACTGGGGCGGCGAGTTCGGCCGCTACTTCGGCGAGAGCCCCGGCACCACCATGGAGGTGATCAGATCCTATCTGGCGCCGGCCGTCGTCGGCGCCGTGCCGGGCGACATCGTCGACCTGCACGCCCGGATGGACCGCATCATCAAGGGCTTCCCCTACGCCAAGGCGGCCGTCGAGTTCGCCGCCTACGATCTCGCCGGCAAGCAGTGCGGGCTGCCCGTGCACCGCCTGCTCGGCGGGGCGGCGCGCAAGGCGATCCCGGTGACGCATTCGATCGGGCTCCTCGGCTTCGAGGAGGCCGAGCGCGAGGTCGCGAAGGTCGTCGAGGAAGGCATCAGGACCATCAAGATCAAGGTCGGGGTCGATCCCGATCGCGACGTCGAGATGGTCAAGCGCATCCGCGCCACCGTCGGGCCGAAGACGACGCTGTGCGTCGACGCCAACCAGGGCTACGCGACGCCGGGCGAGGCGATCCGCACCTTCCGCAAGATCGAGCATTGCGAGCTGAAGTATTTCGAGCAGCCGGTCGAAGGCATCGAGCGCATCGCCGAGGTGGCGCGCGCCATCGATGCGCCCGTGATGGCCGACGAGAGCGCCTGGAACGCCCACGACGTGATCCAGATCGTGGAGAAGCGCGCCGCCCAGATCGTGTCGATCTACACGACCAAGCCGGGCGGCCTGTTCAAGGCCATGGAGGTCGCCGCGGTGTGCCGGGCCGCCGGCATCGTCTGCAACGTCAACGGCTCGGTGGAGACCGGCATCGGCAACCTCGCCAACATCCAGCTCGCCGCCGCGGCGCCGGCCGTGACGCTGTCCTGCGTCGTGCCGGTATCGACGCCGGAAGACGCGCTCGGCGGCCGGGTCGGCGGCATCTACTACAAGGACGACCTGATCGCCGCGCCGATGCGGCTCGTCGACGGCGCGATCGTGCTGCCCGACGGTCCCGGCATGGGCATCGCGGCCGACGAGGCGAAGATCGCGCGCTACACGGTGCAGCGATGACGCGGACGGGCAGACGCGATGACGCGACGACGGGCTGACACGACGCGGTGACACGCCGCGGCGGCCGTGACG
>NZ_NHSK01000270.1:0-20000 GCF_016653355.1 Rhodoplanes elegans
GCGGAGAGCGGGTCCTCGGGCCACGGGTGCTTGGGGTAGCGACCGCGGAGATCGGTGCGGACGTCGGCGTAGGAGCCGCGCCAAAACGTCGGCAGGTCCCTGGTGATCTGCACGGGCCGGTGCGCCGGCGAGAGGAGCTCGACGATCAGCGGCACGCGGCCGCCGGCGATGCTCGGATGCTGGTCGAGCCCGAACAGCTCCTGCACTCTTATCGCGAGCTTCGGCCCCTCCGGGCTCTCGTAGTCGATCGGCACGGTCGAGCCGGACGGCGCGTCGAAATGGGTCGGCGCGTCGTGGTCGAGCTTCTTGCGCAGGTTCCACGGCAGCAACGCGTGCAGGGCGTTTGACAACGTGTCGGCGCCGATCTCGGCGAGCGACGTCTTGTCCATCAGGGCCGGTGCCAGCCAGTCGCCGACGGTGGCGAGGAGCGTCTCGTCGGAGAGATCCGGCCACTCGTCGCCTTCGTGCCGGCGCAGGAAGCTCACCCGATCGCGCCATTGCGCGAGACCCGACGACCACGGCAGTCGCGACAGCCCGAGCGTCCCGATGCCTGCGGCGAGCTTTTGGGCCGTCTCGGCGCTCGGCACGATCTTCACCGGCCGCTCGGCGAGCGCGACGGCGCCGAGTTTTCGCGCCCAGCGCCCGCGAAGACTCGCCGAGCCGGGATCGAACGTCACCTCGTCGTTGTCGACGATGCGGTCGGCGAAGAGAGCCTCGATGTCCTCGATCGCGATGGGGGCGGCGAGCAGGACGCGGCTGTTGCCGGCGCTGCCGGCGAGCTCGGCGACGGTGAGGAACGGCGCCCGCGCCAGCGCCGAGGCGGGGTCGACGGTGGCGCCGCGGCCGCTCGCCAGCAGCACGGCCCCGCCCGCACCGCCGCCGCGCGCCTTCGCCACGCGGTCCGGATAGGCGAGCGCCAGCACGGCGCCGGCCGCCGTGTCGGCACCGCCGGCGAGACGGGCGCCGTCCGGCAGGCCGAGGCTGCCGCCGGCACGCTTCCCGGCATTCGCCATCTCGGCCCAGCGGCCGGCCATGCGGCGGGCGTCCTCGGCGCGGCGCGAGCGGTCGCGCCGCAGCCCCTCGACGCGGTGGTGCAGATCCGGATCGGTGCCGCCGAGCCCGCGCTCGGTGATCACCACGGCGATGTCTGCCGCAAGGGGAGCCGCGCCGAGCCCGGCCGCCGCCAGCACCATGCGGGAGAGCCGCGGCGGCAGCGGCAGGGCGCGCAGCCGCTGGCCGAGATCCGTGATGCGCCCGTCCGGGCCGAGCGCGCCGAGGCTCTTCAGCAGCGCGGTGGCCTCGGCCAAGGCGGGAGGCGGGGGCGGATCGAGGAACAGGAGCTTGCCCGGGTCGGTCACGCCCCAATGGGCGAGGTCGAGCACGAAGCCAGTCAGATCGGCAGCGAGAATTTCCGGTTGCGCGAAAAGCTCGAGCGAGGCCGTCTCGCGCTCGTCCCACAACCTGTAGCAGACGCCCGGCTCGGTGCGTCCGGCGCGGCCGCGCCGCTGGTCGGCCGCCGCGCGAGACACCCGCACGGTCTCCAGCCGGGTCAACGCCAGATCCGGCTCGTAGCGCGGCACCCGGGCGAGGCCGGAATCGACCACCACCCGCACGCCTTCGATGGTCAGCGAGGTCTCGGCGATCGAGGTCGCCAGCACGACCTTGCGGCGTCCGGCCGGCGCTGGCGCCACGGCGCGGTCCTGCACGTCGGCGTCGAGCGCACCGAACAGCGGCACCACATCGACCGCCGGATCCATGATCCTCTCGCCGAGCAGCGTCTCGGTGCGGCGGATTTCTGCCGCGCCCGGCAGGAACACCAGGATCGAGCCGGGCTCGGCGCGCAGCGCCCGCAGCACTGCCTCGGCGACCTGCGGCTCCAGGTGCTTGCCGGGATCGCGCGGCAGGTGCCGGGTCTCGACCGGGAAGGCGCGGCCCTGGCTCTCCACCACGGGCGCATCGCCGAGACTCTTGGCGATGCGCGCGCCGTCGATGGTGGCGGACATCACCAGGAGCTTGAGGTCCTCGCGCAGCCCCTCCTGGGCGTCGCGGGCGAGCGCGAGGCCGAGATCGGCGTCGAGCGAGCGCTCGTGGAACTCGTCGAACAGCACGGCCGCGACGCCGTCGAGCGTCGGGTCGTCGAGGATCATCCGGGTGAACACGCCCTCGGTGACCACCTCGATGCGGGTCCGGCCGGAGATCTTCGAGCCGAAGCGCACCCGGTAGCCGACCGTGTCGCCGACGCTTTCGCCCAGTGTCGCGGCCATGCGGGCGGCGGCGGCACGGGCGGCGAGCCGGCGCGGCTCCAGCACCAGGATCTTCTTGGCCCTGGCCCACGGCTCGGCGGCCAGCACCAGCGGCACCCGCGTCGTCTTGCCGGCGCCGGGCGGCGCGACCAGCACGGCGGCGTCGCGCGTCGCGAGCGCGGCGGTGAGCGCCGGCAGGGCGTCGTCGATCGGCAGGGGCACGTCGAACCGCATCGGGGACATCACGTTCGTGTGTGCCGGCCACGCCCGGCGATTAACTGCGATAAAAGACCACCCTTGCGGGCGAGCCCGGTTCTTGCCCCTTTTAGGAGGGCGCGACCATCCTGGCCCGAACCGGCAAGTGCCGGGCCCGGGACCGAGGCGAGGACGCCAGAAACAGGCAAGGACGGACGATGGCAACCCCCATGACCGCCACTCCCGCGACCGCCGGTGCGATGGCCGCCCCGATGGGCACCCCTGGCCGGGTCGACTGGGTCGACACCGCCAAGGGCCTCTGCATCGTCATGGTGGTGCTGCTCCACTCGACCTTCGGGGTCGAGCAGGCGGTCGGCCGCGAGGGCTTCATGCACGCCGTCGTCGCCTTCGCCAAGCCGTTCCGGATGCCGGACTTCTTCCTGATCTCGGGGCTGTTCCTGGCGCGCGTGATCGACCGCGACTGGCGCCTCTACACGGACCGGAAGGTCGTGCACTTCGCCTATTTCTATCTGCTGTGGATGACCATCCAGCTCGTCGTGAAGGCGCCCGTGCTGGCGGCCGAGCACGGCAGCTGGTGGGCCGTGCCGGGCGACTGGGCGCTGGCCCTGATCGATCCCTTCGGCACGCTGTGGTTCATCTATCTGCTGCCGATCTTCTTCGTGGCGACCAAGCTCGCCCGGCAGCTGCGCATCCCGCCGCTCGCCGTGTGGCTGGTGGCGGCCGCGCTGGAAAGCGCGCCGATCCACACCGGCTGGATGGTGCCGGACGAGTTCGCGGCCCGCTTCGTCTACTTCTACACCGGCTTCCTGCTCGCTCCGCGGGTGTTCGCGCTGGCCGAGGCGGCCGCGGCGCGGCCGTGGCTCTCCGTCGGCGGGCTCGCCGCGTGGGCGCTCGTCAATGGCGCGCTGGTCTTCGGCGGGTTCTCGGAATGGCCGATCGTCTCGCTCGCGCTCGGTCTCGCCGGCGCCTGCGCCATCATCGTGCTGGCGACGCTCTTGGTGCGCAGCCGCGTGTTCGATCCGATCCGGTACTGCGGCGAGCATTCCATCGTGGTCTATCTCGCCTTCTTCCTGCCGATGGCGGCGACCCGCATCGTGCTGCTCAAGACCGGCGTGATCGACAGCGTCGGGCTGATGTCGCTGATCGTCACGGCGGCCGGCATCCTCGGCGCGCTCGTGATGTGGTGGGCGGTACGTCGCACGCGGCTCGATTTCCTCTTCACCCGGCCCGACTGGGCCCATGTCGCGCCCCGCAAGCGGGCGGCCGCGGCCCGGCTCCAGCCGGCCGAGTAGGCCATGGCGCTGCGGATCGTCCGCCTCGGGACACCCCGGCTGCCGCACGAAGGCACCCGGATCGGCACGGTGCGCCGGCCGCCGCGCGGCGTCCGCAAGGAGCGCTACGCCGCCGACGACTGGTTCGACACCTGGCTGCCGGAGCTGTCGCCGAGCGCCGAGCTGGTGGCGAAGGCACATGCGGCGACGACGGACGCCGGCTGGAAGGCTTTTGCGCGCGCGTTCCGGGCCGAGATGGGCGAGCCGGCGGCGCGCCATCTCCTCGACCTCCTCGCGACCTTGTCGCACGCCTCGAACCTCTCGATCGGCTGCTACTGCGAGGACGAGACCCGCTGCCATCGCGCGATCCTGCGCGAGCTGCTCGTCGCGCGCGGCGCCGTCGTCGAGTGAGGCGGAGGCGGTAGTGCCGTAGCCCGGCTGGAGCGCAGGCGACAGCCGGGGACGCCGCTCCCGCATTTCGCTGCGCTCAATGCGGGCTACAAGCTCCTATTCTACGTTCCGGCTGGCGCATGGCCGCGGGAGTGTATAGTTCGGGGTCTCGTCCCCCAGCCGCTCCGAGTCCCCGATGCCCGAACCGCTCGCCCGCCCGCTGCGCAAGGGCGACCACGTCTTCCTGATCGACGGGTCGTCCTTCGTGTTCCGCGCCTACTTCGCCATGTTCAAGGCGGCGCAGAGCCGGGGCCGCTCCTTCACCCGCTCCGACGGCCTGCCGATCGGCGGCGTGATGGCCTTCTGCAACATGATGTGGAAAATCCTTCGCGAGGGGCTCGACGGCGTGAACCCGACCCACCTCGCGGCGGTGTTCGACCACTCGGGCAAGACGTTCCGCAACGACCTCTATGCCGACTACAAGGGCCATCGCCCGGAGCCGCCGGACGAGCTGATCCCGCAGTTCCCGCTGATGCGCGACGCGGTGCGGGCCTTCGGCCTGATCCCGATCGAGCAGGAAGGCTTCGAAGCCGACGACCTCATCGCCACCTATGCGCGCGTCGCCCGCGAGGCCGGCGCCGACGTGACCATCGTGGCCGGCGACAAGGATCTAATGCAGCTCGTGCGCGACGGCGTCGTGATGTACGACCCGATGCCCGGCAACGAGCGCCGCATCGGTCGCGACGAGGTGATCGCCAAGTTCGGGGTGCCGCCCGAGAAGGTGCCGGACGTGCAGGCGCTGATCGGCGACCCGACCGACAACGTGCCGGGCGTGCCCGGCATCGGCGTGAAGACCGCGGCGCAGCTCATCGGCGAGTACGGCGACCTCGAGACGCTCCTGTCGCGTGCGACCGAGATCAAGCAGGAGAAGCGCCGGCAGACCATTCTCGACAATGCCGAGACGGCGCGCCTGTCGCGGCAGCTCGTGCTGCTCGACGACCATGTCGATCTCGCCTGTCCGCTCGACGACCTGCTGCTCGACGGCCGTGACGCCAGGAAGCTGATCGCCTTCCTCAAGGCGATGGAGTTTACGACGCTCACCCGCCGCGTCGCCGAGGCGCTGGCGTTCGATCCCAACGACGTCGACGCCGATCCTGCGCTGCGCGCGGCGCCGAGTTCGGGAACGGCTGCGGACGCGGCGTCCGAGCCGTCGGAGCCCGCGGCCGGCGAGCCGCGCCGCGCCGGCGCCTCCGGCCAGCTCGGCTTCGATCTCGGCGACACGCGGCCGAAGCCGGCGGTGCGGACGAACGGCGGCGGCGACGTCGTCGTGTCACCCGATCAGCTCGTCGCGGCCCGCAAGGCGGAGCTCGCGACCCAGAAGCTCGACCGCGCCGGCTACCGCACCCTGCACGATCTCGCCGCCCTCAAGGACTGGGTGCTGGAGGCCGTCGACCAGGGCTTTGTGGCCATCGATCTCACGGTCACGTCGCACGATCCCATGCAGGCCGATCTGGTCGGCTTCTCGATCGCGCTGTCGCCCGGGCGCGCCGCCTACGTGCCGTTGGGTCACCGCCGCGGCGACGATCTTTTGGCCGGCGGCGGGCTCGTTCCTGATCAGATCCGGCTCGCGGATGCATTGGCGCTTCTGAAGCCGATGCTGGAGAGCCCGGGCGTCCTGAAAATCGGCTACGATCTGAAATCCGATCTGCACGCGCTCGCCCGCCACGGGATCACGGCGGTGGCGATCGACGACATTCAGCTCATGTCCTACGTGCTCGACGCCGGGCTCGGTCCGCACGGGCTCGCCGATCTGGCGCATCGCCATTTCGGCCACGACGCGCTGGCGCTGATCGACATCGCCGGCAAGGGCAAGGCGCAGGTGCCGTTCGAGCAGGTCGAGATCGCGCGCGCCTGCCCGTATTGCGCCGAGCAGTCCGACATGGCGCTGCGGCTGTGGCGGTTGTTCCGGGCGCGGCTCGTCGCCGAGAAGATGACCACGGTCTACGAGACGCTGGAGCGCCCTCTGGTGCCGGTGCTGATGCGGATGGAGCGGCGCGGCATCGCCATCGACCGCGAGATGCTCTCGCGCCTCTCCGGCGAGCTGGCCCAGAAGGCGGCGGCGCTGGAGGCCGAGGTGCAGGAGCTGGCCGGCGAGCCGTTCAATCTCGGCAGCCCCAAGCAACTCGGCGACATCCTGTTCGGCAAGTTCGCGCTGCCCGGCGGCAAGAAGACCAAGACCGGCGCCTGGTCCACGTCGGCCAATGTGCTGGACGAGCTCGCCGAGCAGGGGCACACGCTGCCGGTGAAGCTGCTCGAGTGGCGGCAGCTCACGAAACTGAAATCGACCTACACGGATCTGCTGCCGACCTTCGTCAATCAGGAGACCCGCCGCGTCCACACGACTTTCGCGCTCGCCGCGACGACGACGGGGCGACTGTCGTCGGCGGATCCGAACCTTCAGAACATCCCGGTGCGCACCGAGGAGGGCCGCAAGATCAGGCGCGCCTTCGTGGCGCAGCCCGGGACCAAGCTGGTCTCGGCGGATTATTCCCAGATCGAGCTTCGGCTCCTCGCCGAGATCGCCGACATCGCGGCGTTGAAGAAGGCCTTCCAGGACGGGCTCGACATTCACGCCATGACGGCGTCGGAGATGTTCGGCGTGCCGGTTCAAGGCATGCCGGGCGAGGTGCGGCGCCGCGCCAAGGCGATCAACTTCGGCATCATCTACGGCATCTCGGCCTTCGGCCTCGCCAATCAGCTCGGCATCCCGCGCGAGGAGGCCGGCGCCTACATCAAGCGGTACTTCGAGAAGTTCCCGGGCATCCGCGACTACATGGAGGCGACCAAGCTGTTCTGCCGCACGCACGGCTACGTCACGACGCTGTTCGGGCGGAAGTGCCACTACCCGGACATCGGCGCGTCGAACCCGTCGCTGCGCGCCTTCAACGAGCGCGCCGCCATCAACGCCCGCCTGCAGGGGACGGCGGCCGACATCATCCGCCGCGCCATGGCGCGCATGGACGACGCGCTGGCGGCGAGCAGGCTCTCCGCCCGCATGCTTCTCCAGGTGCACGACGAGCTGGTGTTCGAGGTGCCGGAGTCCGAAGTGGACGCGACGCTGCCCGTGGTGAAGCGCGTGATGGAGCAGGCCGCCATGCCGGCCGTCGCGCTCTCCGTGCCGCTCCACGTCGACGCCCGCGCCGCCGACAACTGGGACGAGGCGCATTGATATTGTGTTTTGCCCACCGGCACGGCCCTGACCCTCTCCCAGAGGGAGAGGGTCGACGCGCGTTGCGCGTCGGGGTGAGGGGTTAGGGCGCCAACAAGAGACCTCGGCACCCCCTCACCCGGATCTCGCACTATTGCGCGAGATCCGACCTCTCCCCGCCGGGGAGAGGTGAAGGCTGCATCAGCTTCAGGGCGCGCCCGCTCACTGTCCCTGCGGCACCGGCTCGGCCGCCGCCACGGTCCGCGGCGTGGCGCGCAGGCTTCTCAGGAACGAGCGATAGGCCGGGTGCTGGGCGAGCGCGTCGCCGCCGGCGGCGATCAGGGCGTCGACCTGCTCGACCGGGAGGCGGAAGCGGGTCGGCACGGCATTGAGGGCGGCGGCGCGGGCGGGATCGAGCTGGTCGAAGGCGACCCGGCCGATGAAGCCGTCGAGGTCGCGGCAGTTCCAGCCCGCCGTGGTGCCGCGCAGCCGTTGCACCTCGGCCATCGAGAGCCCGCAGCGCCAGCGGATGAGCTGACCGCGCCAGTCCTGCAGGCTGAGCTGGAAGGCGCTGTAGCTCGACCACACGCTGGAGGCGAGCGCCGCATTGGTGGAGGCGGCGATCAGCTCGACGCCGGTCGGGCCGTCGAGCGTCTGGGCCCAGGTGCCCTCGGTGACCTGCTCCGAATCGACGACGATGAACAGGATGCGGCGGATGCGGGCGGCGTGCGCGGCGGTGAGCGGGCCGTAGGGCGTGTTCGCCGCCTCGCGGGCGACCGTGAAGCTCGACAGGCCGAAATTGTCGACGACACCGCCGTCGACCAGCTTGACGTAGCGCATCGAGCCGTCGCGGTAGCGGGTCATGCCGCGGGCGACCGCCTTCATCATCGGGCTCGCGGCGGGATCGTCGCGGGCGCGCGCCATCCAGGCCGGCAGCGGCGCGTCGCACTTGCCCGGGAAGGTCTCCAGCACCACGGGGGCGAAGGCGAGCGGGACGGCCGCCGACGCCGCCACGGCCGAGGAGAGCGGATAGCGGGCGAGGTCGCTGCACAGCGCCGCGAAGGTCGACGGGGTGAAGACGAAGGGCGTGCGGTTGTAGAGGTCGCTGGCGTTGATCACCACCTGGGGGCGGCGATGCGTCAGCAGCGCCCCGAAGGTCGCGCCGTCGAACAGGTTGGCGTCGAGCCAGCGGCGGAACGGCGCGTCGCCGTTGATCCCGCCCCCGAAGGCGCGGGCGATGTTGCCGAACGACACGGCGGTGTTGAGCGCCGCCTCGGCGTCCTGGATCAGGAAGCGCTCGCGGAAGTCCTGGAGCGCGTCGCGCCGGCGCAGGCCGAAATAGGCGGCCGTCACCGAGCCGCCCGACACGCCGGTGACGATGTCGACCCGGTCGATCAGGCTCCGCCCGCGGCCGCCCGGGACGTCGGTGCGGGCGAGCTCCTTCAGCACGCCGAACGAGAAGGCGGCCGCCCGGGTGCCGCCGCCCGAGAAGGCGAGCCCGATCATCACGTCGTCGTCGGGCATGTCGGTGAGGGAGTCGAGGGTCTCGCGCAGCGGGGTCGCGGTCGGGACGTTGGCGGGCAGGTTCTGGACATGCGCGCAGCCGACCAGGCCGGCGCCCACCAGCGCGATCGCAAGCCCCCGACGCCACACCATCGACGCGAACTCCCCGGCCAAGCCCGGTCCCCCGGCCGCTACAAAGCGGTGCAATATGGCACCCTCGTGGTTACGGGGGCTTTACCGACCGTCCGGTCGCGGCGCCACCCTGCCGCTCCGGGCTAGCCGTCGTCCGGTTGTCCGGCACGACGGCCGCGACCGCCGGCCGCGGGAGACGCCGGCTGTCGCGCATCGCGTCCCGCCCGAAATGCCGCCGAGCCATGCTGCACATGCGCAATGCGCTGATTGCAGAAGCGATACGGGGTTGTTCGCTTGACGGGGCCGGCGCCTTCCGGGAACCGTGCCGGCGTGTCGCGCGGCTGATCGACAGAGCGAAGCTCGGGTCGCGCAGGGGAAGTGTGATGGACCACGGCTTCGTTCCGAACGTGTATTTCGGGCTCGACCCGATGGCGGTCTCGACCGTCATTCTCGCGGTCACCTATGCGGTGATCATCTGGGACAAGCTGAACCGGGCCATCGTGGCGCTGCTCGGCGCCGCCGTGATGATCCTGATCGGCGTGCTCGACCAGCACGAGGCCCTCAAGGGCGTCGACTGGAACACCATCGGGCTGCTCACCGGGATGATGATCCTGGTGTCGATCTCGCGCCGCTCCGGCATGTTCCAGTATCTGGCGATCTGGGCCGCCAAGAAGGCCAAGGCCAATCCGGCCGGGATCCTGATCCTCTTGCAGATCACCACGGCGATTCTCTCGGCCGCGCTCGACAACGTGACGACCGTGCTGCTGGTCGTGCCGGTGACGATCGCCATCGTGCGCGAGCTGGACGTGCCGCCCTATCCGTATCTGTTCGCCGAGGTGTTCGCCTCCAACATCGGCGGCACCGCGACCCTGATCGGCGACCCGCCCAACATCCTGATCGGCTCGCTCGCCGGCCTCGACTTCAATGCCTTCCTGATCCATCTGGCCCCGATCGTGGTGGTCGTCATGGCGGCGCAGCTCGGCATGATCCATCTCCTGTGGGGGCGCTACCTCAAGTCGATCCCGGAGCGGCAGGCGCTGGTGATGGGCATGGACGAGCGCGCCGCGATCGAGGATCCGGTGCTGCTGAAGCAGGCGCTCGCGGTGCTCGGCCTCGTCATCGTCGGATTCGTGCTGGCGCGTCCGCTGCATCTCGAGCCCGCCACCATCGCGATCGGCGGCGCCGCGCTGCTCATGCTGCTCGACAACTGGCAGCACCACGCCGAGCACCAGTCCGAGAACGTCCACAAGACCTTCGGCGACGTCGAGTGGATCACCATCTTCTTCTTCGTCGGCCTGTTCATCGTGGTGCACGGCGTCGAGGTCGGCGGGCTCCTCAACCTGCTCGCCGAGAAGCTGGTCGCGGCGACGGGCGGCGATCTCGCGGTCGCCGGCTTCGCCATCCTGTGGGCCTCGGCGGTGCTGTCGGCGATCGTCGACAACATCCCGTTCGTCGCCACCATGATCCCGCTCATCAAGTCGATGGCGCCGGCCTTCGGCGGGCCGGAGGCGATCCAGCCGCTGTGGTGGTGCCTGGCGCTCGGCGCCTGCCTGGGCGGCAACGGCACCCTGATCGGCGCCTCGGCGAACCTGATCGTCGCAGGGCTCGGCGAGCGCAACGGCGTGCCGTTCCGCTTCGTCACCTACACGCTGTACGGCTTCCCGATGATGCTGGTGTCGATCGCCATCAGCCACGTCTACGTCTGGCTGCGGTATTTTTGAGGTCTTGTGTCCCGGGCGCGGCGCGACGCGCCGCCGACCCGGGACCCAGGGGCCGCAGCTCGGGACAGTTGTCGCTCTGGGCCCCGGCTCTGCGGCGCACCGCTGCGCGGTGCACCGCGTCCGGGGCACGAGGTTCACCCCAGCCGCGCCACCACATCCTCAGCGAGCGACAGGCAGCTCGTCAGGCCGGGCGACTCGATCCCGAACAGGTTGACCAAACCGGGGAGTCCGTGCTCGGCCGGCCCTTCGATGAGAAAATCGGCGGCCGGCTCGCCGGGGCCGGTGAGCTTCGGGCGGATGCCGCAATAGTCGGGCGTCAGCGCCCCGTCCGGCAGGGCCGGGAAGTAGGTCCGGATGCTGGCGTAGAATTTTTCCGCGCGCGTCGGGTCGACGTCGTAGCTCTCGGTGTCGATCCACTCGACGTCCGGGCCGAACCGCATCCGGCCGGCGAGATCGAGCGTGACATGGGTGCCGAGCCCGCCCTCGACCGGGGCCGGGTAGATCAGCCGGCTGAAGACCGGCCGGCCCGCATACTGGAAGTAGTTGCCCTTGGCGAGAACGAGCCGCGGCACCCGCGCGGCCGGATAGCCCGCGGTCGCGCGCGCCATTGCCTGGGCGCCGAGCCCCGCGGCGTTGACCACGGCGTCCACGGTCAGGGTGCCGGGCTCGGCCCCGCCGTAGCGGACCTCCCAGCCGGCCGGGCCGGGCGTCAGCCCGGTGACCGGGGTCATGAAGGCGACCACGCCGCCGGCATCCTCCAGGTCGCCTTGCAGGGCCAGCATCAGGCCGTGGCTGTCGACGATGCCGGTCTCCGGCGACAGCGCGGCGGCGACGCAGGTCAGCGCCGGCTCCAGTGCCATCGCCTCGGCGGCGGAGAGCATGGTCATGCCCTCGACCCCGTTCGCCGTCGCCTGGGCGCACAGCATCTCGATCTTGGCGCGCTCGGCGTCGCGCACCGCGACCAGGAGCTTGCCGCACTTGCGGTGCCGGACCCCGTGGCTCTCGGCATAGGCATAGAGCTGCCGGCGGCCGCGGACGCAGTGGAAGGCCCGCACCGAGCCGGGCGGATAATAGATGCCGGCGTGGATCACCTCGCTGTTGCGCGACGAGGTGCCGGTGCCGATCGCGCCGGCCGCCTCCGCCACGATGACGTCGTGCCCGGCGAGCGCCGCCGCCCGCGCCACGGCGAGCCCGACCACCCCGGCCCCGACCACCAGAACCTGCATGTCCCCTCCCGGCCGCCGCCCTGTCGCTCCCGACCGGGCTCGCCCGTCGGCTAACACCTGCCCGGGGGCAGGGCAACGGCGCCGAGCGGCGGACGGGCCTGCTGGTGTCGGGGGGCACGAAATCAGGGACTATGGTCCTCTCCACCTCTACCGCGATCGCTGGGGCGTTCCCACATTTCTCCCGACAGGCGCGGTGCCGTGACGGGCCGTGCCGAGACAACCAGGGGCGCGCCCGGGCGCGCCTCGACGATGGTCGCTTCGCGCCTTCGGGGCGGGCCGGCCAGGCCGAGGGAGACGTTCATGAATTTCGACAAGTACACCGACCGGTCGCGGGGATTCGTCCAGTCCGCCCAGTCGCTTGCGCTCCGCGAGGGGCACCAGCAGTTCGCTCCCGAGCACATGCTCAAGGTGCTGGTCGACGACCCGGAGGGGCTCGCCTCCGGGCTGATCCAGCGCGCCGGCGGCAATGCCCGCCAGGTCGCCCAGGCGGTCGAGGCGGCGCTGAAGAAGCGGCCGAAGGTCGCCGGCTCCGGCGCCGGCCAGCTCTACATCGATCCGGCGCTCGCCCGGGTGTTCGACACCGCCGAGAAGGCGGCCGAGAAGGCCGGCGACTCCTACGTCACGGCCGAGCGGCTGCTGCTCGCGCTGGCGATCGAGAAGGATTCGGAGGCCGGCCGGGCGCTGGCCGCCGCCGGCGTCACGCCCCAGAACCTCAACGCCGCCATCGAGAGCCTGCGCAAGGGGCGGACGGCGGATTCGAGCTCGGCCGAGAACGCCTACGACGCGCTGAAGAAGTACGCCCGCGATCTCACCCAGGCGGCGCGCGACGGCAAGATCGATCCGGTCATCGGCCGCGACGAGGAGATCCGCCGCACCATCCAGGTGCTGTCGCGCCGCACCAAGAACAACCCCGTGCTGATCGGCGAGCCCGGCGTCGGCAAGACCGCCATCGTCGAGGGGCTGGCGCAGCGCATCGTCAACGGTGACGTGCCGGAGAGCCTGAACGACAAGAAGCTCCTGGCGCTCGACATGGGCGCCCTGATCGCCGGCGCGAAGTATCGCGGCGAGTTCGAGGAGCGGCTGAAGGCCGTGCTGCAGGAGGTGACGTCGTCGGACGGCGGCATCGTGCTGTTCATCGACGAGATGCACACCCTGGTCGGCGCCGGCAAGTCGGAAGGCGCCATGGACGCCTCCAACCTGCTGAAGCCGGCGCTCGCCCGCGGCGAGCTGCACTGCATCGGCGCGACCACGCTCGACGAGTACAAGAAGCACGTCGAGAAGGACGCGGCGCTGGCGCGGCGCTTCCAGCCCGTGTTCGTCAGCGAGCCGACCGTGCCGGACACCATCTCGATCCTGCGCGGCTTGAAGGAGAAGTACGAGGCGCATCACGGCGTGCGCATCACCGACGCGGCGATCGTCGCGGCGGCGACCCTGTCGAACCGCTACATCACAGACCGCTTCCTCCCCGACAAGGCGATCGACCTGGTCGACGAGGCGGCGGCGCGGCTGAAGATGCAGGTCGACTCCAAGCCCGAGGAGCTCGATACGATCGACCGCGAGATCATCCGGCTGAAGATCGAGCAGGAGGCGCTCAAGAAGGAGCACGACCCCGGCTCGCGCGCTCGCCTCGGCGGGCTCGAGGCCGAGCTCGCCGCGTTGGAGAAGCAGTCGGCGGATCTCACGACGCGCTGGAAGGCCGAGAAGGAGCGGCTCTCCGACGCCCAGAAGCTGAAGACCGAGCTCGACCAGCTCCGCGTGGAGCTCGCCAACGCCCAGCGCCGCGGCGAGTACCAGAAGGCGGGCGAGCTCGCCTATGGCCGGATCCCGGAGATCGAGCGGAAGCTCGTCGAGGCCGAGGCGGCCGAGCGCAAGGGCGCCATGGTGGAGGAGGCCGTGACGGCCGATCACGTCGCCCAGGTGGTGTCGCGCTGGACCGGCGTGCCGGTCGACAGGATGCTGGAGGGCGAGAAGGAGAAGCTCCTCAAGATGGAGGAAGCGATCGGCCGTCGCGTCGTGGGCCAGGCCGAGGCGGTGCGCGCCGTCTCGACCGCGGTGCGCCGCGCCCGCGCGGGGCTCCAGGATCCGAACCGGCCGATCGGCTCGTTCATGTTCCTCGGGCCCACCGGCGTCGGCAAGACCGAGCTGACCAAGGCGCTCGCGGAGTTCCTGTTCGACGACGAGCAGGCGATGGTCCGCATCGACATGTCCGAGTACATGGAGAAGCACTCGGTCGCCCGGCTGATCGGCGCGCCGCCCGGCTATGTCGGTTACGAGGAGGGCGGGGCGCTCACCGAGGCCGTGCGGCGGCGTCCTTATCAGGTGATTCTGTTCGACGAGATCGAGAAGGCGCATCCGGACGTCTTCAACGTGCTGCTGCAGGTGCTCGACGACGGCCGCCTGACCGACGGTCAGGGCCGCACCGTCGACTTCCGCAACACGCTGATCGTGATGACGTCGAATCTCGGCTCGCAGTTCATGGTCGACCAGCCGGAGGGCGAGGACACCGACGCCGTCAAGGAGCAGGTGATGGCGGTGGTGAAGGCCTCGTTCCGGCCGGAGTTCCTCAACCGGATCGACGAGATCATCCTGTTCCACCGGCTGGAGCGCGGCCAGATGGGCCGGATCGTCGAGATCCAGCTCGGTCGGCTGCAAAAGCTGCTGGACGAGCGCAAGATCACGCTGACGCTCGATGCGCGCGCCAAGGACTGGCTCGCCGAGAAGGGCTGGGATCCCGCCTACGGCGCCCGCCCGCTCAAGCGCGTCATCCAGAAGGCCGTGCAGGACCCGCTCGCCGAGCTGATCCTGTCGGGCAAGGTGAAGGACGACGAGACCGTCAAGGTGACGGCCGGCAAGTCCGGCCTCGCCTTCAACGGCGAGACGGTGGCGCGCGCGGCGTGAGGGCTGGGCGCCTCGCGCGACGCTTCGGACGAGCAGGTGATCAGGAACGGCCGGGACGGTGTCCCGGCCGTTTTGGTATGCGGGAGAATGATCGGAAACACCCGGTCCGGTAGCGATATCCACACCCTAAATAGGCGTAAGACGACAAAATCGCCTATAATGATGTGATCGCGCAACAGGTCATGCGCGTTATTTATACTTCAATAAACCCACGGTAGCGGTTCTTCCTCCCCATAGGTCACACTCCTAACAGAGGGTTAACGCGGGCGGGGGGGGGAGATATGATCCGGATGCGGATGATCGTCGTGACGATCACGGGCAGCTTGTTGTCGGGGTGTGCAGGATGGTGGGCGCCGGAATCGGCGATACAGGCGCCGCAGTTCGCTTCTACGCTGGAGAAGCAGGCCGTCGTCATCGGCTATTTGAGGACGGTCGCCCCTGGTTCCGGTTACGCTGCACGAGATTATCTAACGCTCGCCAAATGGGGCTTCAATGTCGGGCGGGACGATTGCGAGGCTTATCTGCACAATCTGTTTCTGATCAATCGCCGAAAGCAGAGGAACAACCTCCTGCTCGCCGCGGCCAACGGTGCCACGTCCGCGATCGTCACAGCGACCACGAGCGGTCAGAAGCCGCTGTCGATCATCGCCGCGGCGTTCGACTTTGCTTCCGCCGCCAACGCCGCGATCTCTGACAGCTTCCTGTTCTCCGAAGCGCCAGGCCTGGTGGCCCTAAAGGTGAAGCAGCTTCAGGACGCCTACCGGAACCATGTCGAGAATGGGAGCATTCCGGTTGAATCGGATGCCGACGTCTACAAGGTCATCCATACCTATTACAGCATCTGCCTGCCGCCATACATCGAAGGGATCCTGCTCGACAGGATCGCCAACTCCGCCGCGGTCATCACGACGGGGAGCCAGAGTCAGACGCAACTTTATTCCGAAAGCCTGATGTTGAGAGGTTCCGCAGCGAGCGCCCCCGCGGCGAAAGGCACCGTGAGGCCGAACACGTTCCCGCTTCTGAGGTAGCGGACGGCGATCACGCAGCCGCGACGACACCTGGACGAGGTCTGAGCCATTCTGTTCGTGACAAGTCGCCGGCGGCGCCCCTCGCCGCCGGCTGTCGGCAGCTGATCTCGACTATCTCGAGGTGCCGGGTCTCGGCGCCGCTCGGGCGGATCATCTGTCGAGCTCGGGGCCCAGCGGGATTGCGCCGCCTTCATCGCGTCGGTGTCACCGGGCCGCGCCGTCGCCGAGCCGCAGCTCGTATTCGCGGGCGCCACCGTTCGGGAGGCCGTCTGACAGGATCAGCACCCGCACGATGTCGCCCTCCTGTCCGAGCACCATCAGGCCTTCCGGCTTGACCTTGGCGGCGTTGATAACCGGTCCCAGGGGGCCGAGATCGAGCGTTCCGACGCGGCGGCTCGTCCACTGCGCGGCGGGATCGGCGACGCGGATCTCGTAGGGGTCCGCCTTTTCCTGGCCCGGACCGGCTAGAATCAGCACCCGGCCATCGTCCAGGGCTGCCATGTCCCTGATGCCCTGTCCCGCCTTCAGTCCGATCGGCCACAGCCGACCGGCGTGCGACAGGGGTCCCGATCCCGGCGCGAACAGCTCGTCGACGCCACCGATCTCCACAACGGCGGCGCCGCCCTTCGCGGGACCCCGCAAGCCGGCGAACAGCACGCCGTTCAAAACGACGAGGCCTTCGATATTGAGCCCATCAGCTTCGTTGAGATCAGTCGTAAAAAAGGGCTTCAAGTTGGGGGTCGCCACCAGCGCGTCGGCGACGCGGTAGGTGGCCTGCACCACCGAAGCGGACGCTGCCGGCGGCGCGCCGGTTGCCGGATTGACCGGCGTTCCGCTCTCGTCGACCCTGAAGCGGGCTGTGACGAAAGTGGATGCGCGGAAGCGCTTCTTGTTTCGCGAGCAGCCGTGCGAGCCGATGACATAGAAGTACGGCGCCGCGTAAGCGACGGCCTCCCCATCGAGATCGGCGAAGGCGCGCTCGCCTCCCGTGCAGGACACGTTCACCGGTGCGCGGCCGGACGGGATCGCCTCGCCGTCGCGTTGGACCAGCTCGATGGTCCCGGCCGGACGGAGCTGTCGGTCGCCGATGTCGGCAAACTGGGCGTAGCGGTCCTCGTCGTTGATCACCAGGCAGCGGCCGAGGGCAGCCCCGCGGCGCATGCAGGCGATACCGCTGAGATCGTCGGCGACCGGCTTTGCGCGACCGTCCTGTTCTTCATCGGTCTTGAAGTCGCTCGCCGGCTCTACCCAGACTTTGGTCGGCGTGAGCTTATGATCCTGGGGTTGCTGCGCGAAGGCTGAAGCGAGGGCACCGACGACGGCCGACGCCGTCGCGAGCAGCGCGGTCACGGATCTCATCAGGTCAGCCTCTCGATGGCCGAAACGGCCGATGTCTCGCACTGGGTGCAACGATAGCGAGGGTGTAAATCGACCAGTGATCAATCAGTGCGGGATTCCGATCACGTTTGTATGAACAGCGTTGCGGGGCGGCGCGCGCCTCTGATCTCCGTGAGCTGCGGGAGGAGAGGCTAGGCGCAGCATCTTCCGGAGCGGCCGGGTCCGGACCACGTCTTTCGCACCGGACGAAATGAAAAACGGCGCCCGCCTGTCGGCGAGCGCCGTCAATTGGCCCGAACCAAGCGATCAGATCACACGTGCTCCGCCGTCGCGGCCACGTCGGCGGCGTCGTGCTCGGCCTTCTCGGCGGAGCCGACGCCGTTGAAGAAGGCGTTGAGCGCGACCGAGACGATTGCCGCGAGCAGGATGCCGGACTCGAGCAGCGGGTGCAGGGCGTGCGGCAGCGCCTTGAAGAAGTTCGGCGCCACCAGCGGGATCATGCCGAAGCCGACCGACAGGGCGACGATGAACAGGTTGTAGCGGTTGCCCTTGAAGTCGACCGCGGTGAGGATGCGGGCGCCGGTGGCCGCCACCATGCCGAACATCACGAGTCCCGCGCCGCCGAGCACGACGAGCGGCACCGCCTCGACCAGCGCCGACATCTTCGGCAGGAGGCCGAGCATCAGCAAGATCACGCCGCCGGCCGCCGTCACCCAGCGGGAGCGCACGCCGGTGACGCCGACGAGGCCGACGTTCTGCGAGAACGACGTGTAGGGGAACGTGTTGAAGATGCCGCCCAAGAGCGTGCCGACGCCGTCGGCGCGCAGGCCGCGGGAGAGCGCCTTGCGGTCGATGTGGCGGCCCGTCATCTCGCCGAGCGCCAGGAACATGCCGAGCGACTCGATCATCACGACGATCATCACGATGCACATCGTGGCGATCGGCACGAGGTGGAACTGCGGCATGCCGAAATGGAACGGCAGCACCAGCCCGACCCACGGCGCCGACAGCACCTTCTCGAAATGCATCACCCCGATCGCGGAGGCCAGCGCGGCGCCGGCGACGATGCCGAGCAGCACCGCGATGTTGGACAGGAAGCCCTTGCCCCACTTGATCAGCGCGAGGATGACCAGCAGCACGAAGAGAGCGATGCCGAGCCCCGGGAGCTGGCCGTAGTTCGGGTTCGGGAAGGCGCCGGGCACGCCGTCGACCACGCGGGTGAGGGTGGGCAGCCCGCCGCCGGCCCAGTTGATGCCGACCCGCATCAGCGAGATGCCGATGATCATGATGATGGTGCCGGTGACGACCGGCGGGAACAGTGGCAGGAGACGGCTGATGAAGGGGGCGATCACGATGCCGAACACGCCGGCCGCGATCACGGATCCGTAGATGCCGAGGAGCCCGATGTCGGGCTGCGTCGCCATCGCCAGCATCGGGCCGACCGAGGCGAAGGTGACGCCCATCATCACGGGCAGCCGAATGCCGACGCCCGGGAAGCCGATGCACTGCACCAGCGTGGCGAGCCCGCAGGCGAACAGGTCGGCGCTGATCAGGAAGGCGACGTCCTCGGGCGGCAGCTTGAGGGCGCGGCCGATGATCAGCGGCACCGCCACGGCGCCCGCGTACATCACCAGGACGTGCTGCAGGCCGAGCGTGATCAGTCGTGGTGCGGGTAGGATTTCGTCGACGGGATCGATAGCGCGCTGCAAGGCTTTCCCCCTCGTTGACAGGCGGGTCCGGCGCCATGGTCGAGCGTGGGCCGGACTTGCGAGCGCACGGAAACGACGCCGCACTGCACTGCGGTGCAGCGGCGACGTGCGGTCCGAGAACCGGCGCGGACCCGGAGAAGCGCTGCCGCAGGACGCGGCAGAACGCCCGCGACGTGATCACGTTTCGGGGAAATTTGCGTCCGAGGATTTACGGAGAGATCACTGACGGCTGGATTGCGCCACGCGCGCGGGGCTCTGGCTCATCATGCCGTTGATCCGGTCGCGCTCGCGCTCGAAGCCCGCCAGCACCGGGCCGTCGAGCACGCGGCCGCGCGGCAGGCGCACCCGCATCGGGTCGACGAAGCGGCCGTTGACCAGGATCTCGTAGTGGAGATGAGCGCCGGTGGAGAGGCCGGTCGAGCCGACGAAGCCGATCACCTGGCCCTGGCGGACCTTGGTGCCGGTGTCCATGCCGCGCGCATAGGCCGTCATGTGGCCGTAGGCGGTCTCGTAGCCATTGGCGTGACGGATGCGGATGTACTTGCCGTAGCCCGACTCCCAGCCGACCTTCTCGATCGTGCCGTTGCCGGAGGCGAAGATCGGCGTGCCCATCGGGGCCGACCAGTCCACGCCGGTGTGCATCTTGGTGTAGCCGAGGATCGGGTGGTGGCGCGAGCCGAAGCCCGACCGCATGATGCCGGCGGCGACCGGCTTGCGCACCAGGAACTTCTTCGCGCTCTTGCCGGTCTCGTCGTAGTAGTCGACGACGCCGTCGTCGTTCGACTGGAAGCGGTAGAACCGCTTGGTCTCGCCGCCGACCACGAGACCCGCGAACAGCACCTCGGAGCGGCCGCCGGCCTCGTCCTCGCCCGAATAGACCACCTCGAACGAATCGCCCGCCTGCGCCTTGCGCTGGAAGTCGACGTCGTAGGAGTAGATGCGGATCAGGTCCTCGATCACCGGGCGCGGGATGTTGTTGCGCAGCGCGGTCTCGTAGAGGCTCTGGTAGAGCCGCATGCCGGTGCCGTCGTCGTCCTCCTCGGGCTCGCTGACCTGCTGGGTCATGGCGCTCTGGACGTCGACGGAGACGTACTTGCCCATGTCGGAGAGGGCGACG
>NZ_NHSK01000270.1:30000-35855 GCF_016653355.1 Rhodoplanes elegans
TCCATTCGCAGTCCAGTTGCTTCGAGATGTCCAAGACTCCGCTCTCCGATCCGCTCGCCTGGCGAACCGTCGCGGCGCCGTCCCTCGTCGAGTTCGAGGTGATGGCGCGCGACGTGTTCGCGCGGCTGCCGGGGCATTTCCGCGCCATGTGCGAGGGCCTCGTCATCCAGGTCGACGACTTCCCGACCGACGAGGTTCTGGACCACATGGGGCTGGAGAGCGAGTTCGATCTCCTCGGCCTGTTCCAGGGTATCGGCCTGCCGTTCCGCTCCGACAGCGCGCCCGTGCAGATGCCCAACATGATCTGGCTGTACCGCCGGCCGATCCTCGATTACTGGGCCGACCACGAGGAGACGCTCGGCGCCATCGTGGCGCATGTGCTGGTGCACGAGATCGGCCACCATTTCGGCCTCTCCGACGACGACATGGCGGCGATCGAGAAGGCGGCCGGCTGAGCCGTGCGCCGGCGCGGCGCTGCGACTCGTCGCGCATCGCGGGGGCTTCCGTCGCCGCCGCCCGCTCCCCATCTCGATGACACCCCCGGCGCCGTGGCGCCTTCGACGGAGACCGACCATGCCTTCGATCGTCCGCCTGCGCGCCCGCCCGTGGTCCGCCCTCGCTGCGTCCTTGGGTCTCGCCGCTCTCGTGCTGCTGGCGCGGCCGGCCCTCGCCCATCACGGCTGGGGCTCCTACGACGCCGACAAGCCGATGACCGTGGAGGCGACCATCGACGAGGTCGCGATCGGCAACCCGCACGGCAGCCTCTTTCTCGTGCACGGCGGCAAGCGCTGGGAGATCGTGCTGGCGCCGCCCTCGCGCATGAATGCGCGCGGCGCCACCACCCAGGTGGTCGCCAAGGGACGCCCGGTGAAGGTCTACGGTTATCCGCGCCGCGACGGCACGGCCGAGATCCGCGCCGAATGGATCGAGATCGACGGCAAGCGCTACGAGCTGCGCTGATCAGCCCCGACAGCGCCGACGTGACCGAGCTCTGGGCCGCGCTGGAAGGATCCGGCCTCGCCGCGCAGGTGCGCGAGTCGGCGGTCCTCTATCCGGCCGCCAATGTCCTGCACGTGCTGGCCGTGCTGGTGTTCTTCGCCCTGGTGGCCGCCATGGATCTGCGGATTCTCCGCGTCCTGCGCGGCCCGCCGCCGGCGCGCGTGGTGGCGCAGCTGCGCCCGGCCGCGACCGGCGCCCTGACCGTGATCGTCGCCACCGGTGTGCTCCTCCTGCTGCCCGAGGCGACCCGGATCGTCCGCAACCCGGCCTTCCTGGCCAAGCTCGCCGTGATCGGCCTCGCCGTGGTCAATCTCGCGGCGAACGATGTCGCGTTGCGGCGCGGCGGCGATCGCTCGTTCGCCGTGCAGGCGACCGCCGGAGTGTCGCTCGCGTCATGGCTCGCGGTCGCGGCGCTCGGCCGGCTGATCGCCTATGTGTGAGCAGCCGTGTGAAAGCCCCCGGGCCGCCCGCTGCGGCCGGCCGCCGGCTTGACCCCGGGCCGGCGAGCGTCCATCAAGCAGGCCTCGTACAAAGAAAAGCCCGATCGCAGGACGACCCGCATGGACAAGTTCACGGTTCTCGAAGGCATCGCCGCGCCGCTGCGGACCATCAATGTCGACACCGACGCGATCATCCCGAAGCAGTATCTCAAGACCATCAAGCGCACCGGGCTGGGCACCGGCCTGTTCGCCGAGAAGCGCTTCCGCGACGACGGCTCCGAGAACCCGGACTTCGTGCTGAACAAGCCGGCCTACCGGGCCGCCACGATCCTGGTCGCCGGCGACAATTTCGGCTGCGGCTCGTCGCGCGAGCACGCGCCCTGGGCGCTGCTCGACTATGGGATCCGGGCCGTGATCTCGACCTCGTTCGGCGACATCTTCTACAACAACTGCTTCAAGAACGGCGTGCTGCCGATCCGGGTGTCGCCCGAGGATCTGGAGAAGCTGTTCGACGACGCCGAGCGCGGCGCCAATGCGCGGCTCACGATCGACCTCGAGAAGCAGGAGATCCGCGGCCCCGACGGCGGCTCGATCCGCTTCGACGTCGACCCCCACCGCAAGCACTGCCTGCTCAACGGTCTCGACGACATCGGCCTGACGCTGGAGAAGGCGAGCAAGATCGCCGGCTTCGAGGGCAAGATGAAGGAGCAGCGCCCCTGGGCGTGACGCCGCGGGTGACGTTGCGGGCCGACTGAGCATCGTGCCCCGGACAAGGCGCGTCGGGCCGAAGGTCCGATGCGCCGCAGAGCCGGGGCCCAGCGGCCGCACGGCGCACGCTTCCATTCCGCTTTGTTTCGATCGCCCTGGGTCCCGGTTCGCGGCGCTTTGCGCCGCGCCCGGGACACGAGGCTTTGCCCGGCCCGCTCAGGCGGAGGGCGACATCCGCTCTCCGCTCACAACCCTTCGAACAGCGCGGTCGAGAGATAGCGCTCGGCGAAGGACGGCAGCACGGCCACGATGGTCTTGCCGACGAACTCCGGCCGCGCGCCGATCTTCAGCGCCGCCGCGATCGCCGCGCCCGACGAGATGCCGGCCGGGATGCCCTCGTAGCGGGCGAGCGCGCGGGCCGTCTCGAAGGCGGTCTGGTTGCCGACCGTCACCACCTCGTCGATCACCGAGCGGTCGAGCACGTCCGGCACGAAGCCGGCGCCGATGCCCTGGATCTTGTGCGGCCCCGGCTTGCCGCCGGACAGCACCGGGCTGTCCTCCGGCTCCACCGCGATGATCTTCACCGAGGGCTTGCGGGCTTTCAGCACCTGGCCGACGCCCGTGATGGTGCCGCCGGTGCCGACGCCCGACACGAAGGCGTCGATGCTGCCGCGGGTGTCGTTCCACACCTCCTCGGCCGTGGTGCGGCGGTGGATGTCGGGGTTCGACGGGTTCTTGAACTGCTGCGGGATGATGGCGTTCGGCGTCTCGGCCGCGAGCTCGTTGGCGCGGGCGACGGCGCCGCTCATGCCCTGCGCGGCCGGCGTCAGCACCAGCTCGGCGCCGAGCAGAGCCAGCATCTTGCGCCGCTCGATCGACATCGACTCGGGCATCACCAGGATCAGCCGGTAGCCGCGCGACGCCGCGACGAACGCGAGCGCGATGCCGGTGTTGCCCGACGTCGGCTCGATCAGCACCGAGTCCGGCGTCAGCCGGCCCTCGGCCTCCAGCGCGTCGATCATGGCGACGCCGATGCGGTCCTTCACGCTGGCGATCGGGTTGAAGAACTCGAGCTTGGCCAGGATGGTGGCCTTGACGCCCTGGAGCTGCGGCAGCCGGTCGAGCCGCACCAGAGGCGTGTCGCCGATCGTCTCGGTGATCGAATCGTAGATGCGTCCGCGACCCGCGGTCCGGAACTCGGACGACGACTCCGGCTTCAGCGCGGCTTCGGCCATGGCAGTTCTCCACCTGAGCATTTCGATTGGCTGCGGGCCGGCGGCCCGACGGTTCGCCTGCAGGATTAGAATATCTGTCTTCCCGGGACAACGTGCGGCCGGAAAAACGAAAAATCCTGCTCTGCCGCGGATCGTGCAGGGGATTTCGGTCTCGCCGGACCGGGCCCGGAAGACGATTGTCTCGCCGCCGAGAAACGCCCGTGCGGGGGTTCGGGTTCGCCCCCCGGCAGTAAAGCCGGGCGGCTGCCGCGCCGCCGCTACTCGACGACGATCTTGACCTTGTCGCCCGGCTTCACCGTGTCGGACGGCCCGAGCCCGTTGAGGGCGCGGAAGCGATCGACCTGGCGGTCGAGCAGCGCCATGCGGGCGGCGAGCTTGTCCACCGTGTCGCTCGGCCGCACCGTGACGACGCGCAGCCGCAGCGGCCGCGCATTGCGGGCCTCGGCGAGCGACAGCCGGCGGATCGAGCCGACCGACTCGCGAAACGCCCGGTCGATCTCGGACGTGCGCGTCTTGCTCGCGAAGACGAAGCGGTAGACCTCGGCGCCGTTCTTCACCAGCACGATGCGGAAGAACCACGGATCGCCCTTGGCGGTCGCCGTCACGGCCGGAAAGCCGCCGGCCGAGGTCTCCTCGACCGAGCCGGGCTCGATGTTCTCGATCCAGCCGGCGTTCAGATAGCCGGCGAGGCTCTGGTCGGCGGGCGGCCGCACGATGTCGAGCCGCAGCGCCGGGTCGCCGCCGGAGCGGCTGCCGAGTACGGCCTGCGCGGTGTTCTCCAGGGTGAAGCCGTCGGGTGCCGTGAAGGTGAAGCCGAGCTTCGGATGGATGAAGCGCCGGCCGCGCACGAAGCCCTCGACCGGATCCTCGCCGTAGACGAGGCCGTCGATGGCGGCCAGGAAGGCGTCGCGGTCGCGCGAGCCGCCCGGATGCTGGCGGGCGTTGGCGAGGGCGTTCTCGATGCGCTCCGGCGTCGCCGGATGCGAGGAGAGGAAATCCAGCGAGCGCGGATCGCTGCCGCTCGCCGAGCGCAGCGCCGAAAAGCGGCCCATCGCGGCGAGGATGCGGGGCGCGCCGTGCGGGTCGTAGCCGGAGCGCGACGCGATGCCGACCCCGATGCCGTCGGCCTCGAACTCCTGGGCGCGCGAAAAGCTCGCCAGCGCCAGCTTGGTCTTGGCGAGCGCCAGCGCACCGGTCGTGTCGGTCGGGTCGGCGGCGGCGCTCGCCATCGCGACGCGGCGCGCCTGGTCCTCGCGGATCGCCGCATGGCGGGCCAGCACATGCGCCATCTCGTGCGCCAGCACGGCGGCGACCTCGGAGGTGTCGTTGGCCAGGCCGATCAGGCCGCGGGTGACGTAGAGATCGCCGGTCGGCAGCGCGAAGGCGTTGACGGCGGGCGAGTTGAGGATCGTCACCTTGTAGCGCAGGTCGGGCCGCTCCGAGGCGGCGACGAGCTTGTCGACCAGGCCGGCGAGCGTCGCCTCCAGCTTGGCGTCCCGATAGGCGCCGCCATAGGAGGCGAGGATGCGCCGGTGCTCGCGCTGCGCCGGGGTCAGCGGCTCGGAGACGGCGCCGCGGCGCGGCTGTGCCGTGCTGCCGGTCTGGTCGTCGAGCGTCGCGATCCACGACGAGCAGCCGGGGAGCGCCAGGCCGAGCAGCAGCGCGGCGGCGAGTTGCGCCCGCGCGCCCCGCCACCCGACCGATCTCCCGCTGCGGGTCCCGTCCGACCTCACCGTTCCACCCCTGCGACGCGGCCTGGGCCGCGCCGGATCATCGTGTGCCGCCGTCCTGCGGCCGATCCTCGTCTTCCGCCCGGGGCGGCTGCGGGCGGTCCGCTCGCGGCCGGCCCTGCTCGGTCCGGCTCTGCTGCGCCCGGTCTTGCCGCATCCGGTCTTGCCGCGACGGCGTCTCCGCGGACCCCGCCCCGTCGAGTGCGAGCTGCTCGGCCCGCGAGACCTCGATCCGTGGCCCGCCGCCGCGCTGCTCGACCACGCCGCGGACCTCGATCCGGCGGCCGGCGAGCCGGCCGGGATCGAGCCCGGCGGCGGCGAGTGTCCGCTCGATCCGCTTGGGGATCGTCGCGGCGAAGGCCTCCGCCCATCGGCGACCGAAATTCAGATAGATCGTGCCGCCGCTCTCGCGGACCGAATCGATCTGCCCGACGACCACGGCGAAGCCACCGCGCCGCTTCAGAATTTCGGCCGGCCGCTCGGCCGGCACCGCAGCATAGACGGGGTCGGACCACAGGCCAAGATTGGCCGCCCGCGCGGTCCGCTCGGCGACCCGCAGCGCCGGCAGGCAGGACTCGTCGTCGACCCGGCCGGCGACCCGCGCATGGCCCTGCGCCAGGAGCGCGAGCTGGAGCGGGGCGCGCGGGACCGGGCCGGGCCCACCACCCGCCGCCGCCCAGGCGACCGTCCGGCCCCAGCGGTCGGCGACCGGCCGGCCGCCGCCGGCCGTGACCGGGGCGAGG
>NZ_NHSK01000271.1 GCF_016653355.1 Rhodoplanes elegans
GTCGGGGGTGGGGGGCCAGCAGCGCATCGCCGAAGAAGACGTCCGACGGGCTCGCGTGACGATTCTGATCACCTGTCCAGATCATCACACCCGCTCCACGGCGCGGCGGCCGAACAGGCCTTGCGGCATCACCAGGAGCACCACCAGGATGGCGACAAAGGCGACCGCGTCCTTGTAGGTGGAGGAGACGTAGCCGGCCCCGAAGGCTTCCATCAGCCCGATCAGCAGCCCGCCGACGACGGCGCCGATCGGGTTGCCCATGCCGCCCACCATGGCGGCGGCGAAGCCCTTCAGCGCGAACAGCGTGCCGACGTCGTAGCGGGTCAGGGTGATCGGCGTGACCAGGATGCCGCCGATCGCCCCGATCGCCGCGGAAAGGCCGAAGGCGAGCGCCAGCACGACCGTGACATTGATGCCGACCAGCTTCGCCGCCAGCCGGTTCGCCGCGGTGGCGAGCACCGCCTTGCCGATCAGCGTGCGCTCGAGGAAGAGCCACAGGCCGAGCACGAGGACCAGCATGCCGCCGATCACCCAGAAGCTCTGGGGCAGAAGCGTGGCGCCGCCGAGGGCGATCGGCGTGGTGCCGGAGAAGGCGGGCAGCGAATGGAACTGCTTGTCGAAGACGAGCTGGGCGACGCCCTTGATGAAGATCGAGGCGCCGATCGTGATCATGATCAGCGACACCGGCGATGCGCCGCGCGCCGGCTCGATGGCGAGGCGGTGCAGCAGCAGGCCGACCAGCACGGCGGCGAGAATGGCGATGAACGCCGCGACCGGCAGCGCGAGACCCGCGGCCATCAGGAACACGGTCCCCATGCCGCCGATCATGACGAAGTCGCCCTGGGCGAAGTTGATCACGTCGGAGGCGTTGTAGACCAGCGTGAAGCCGAGCGCGACCAGCGCATAGACGGCGCCGACCGTCAGTCCGGAGAACACGAGCTGAAGGAATTCGGCCATGAGCGTCTCGCTCTTGTTGAAGCGCGCGCGCAGCGCGTGGCGGGGAGGGGGTGGGGGGCTGCGGCGCCTGCCGCGCGGACGGACGTCCAATGATGATCAGAAAAATCCTCACCTCCCGGCTCGCCGTCCTGCTGCTCCTCGCCGCCGTCATCGCGATCGTGCCGGTGCTGGCACCCTCGTCGTTCTATCTGCGGGTCGCGGCGCTCGTCTGGATCTTCTCGCTCGCCGCGCTCGGTCTGACGATCCTGACCGGCTATGCGGGCCAGGTGAGCCTCGGCCATGCCGGCTTTCTCGGCATCGGCGCCTATGCGGTGGCGGTCGGGCCCGCGAAGCTCGGGCTCGATCCGCTCCTCTCGCTGGTGCTCGGCGCCGTGCTGTGCGGGATCGTCGCTTACGCGGTCGGGCGGCCGATCCTGCGGCTCAAGGGCTACTATCTCGCCATCGCGACGCTCGGCTTCGGCCTCATCGTCGCGCTGATTCTCACGAGCGAGTCCGCCGTCACGGGCGGGCCGGACGGCATGCAGGTGCCGCGCATGGTGCTGCTCGGCTGGCGGGTGACGGGCGTGTCGACCTGGTACTGGATCACGGGCGGCGCGCTGCTGATCGGCGCCGCGCTGGCCCTCAACATCCTGTCGAGCCCGAGCGGGCGGGCGTTTCGCGCCCTGCACGACAGCGAGGTGGCGGCGGCGGGCGTCGGCATCGACGTCGCCAAGAAGAAGCTCGCCGCCTTCGTGACGAGCGCCATCTTCGCCGGCGTCGCGGGCAGCCTGCTGGCGCTGATGAACGGCTTCATCACGCCGGACGCCGCCGGCTTCATGCACTCGATCGAGCTCGTCGCCATGGTGATCATCGGCGGCCTCGGCTCGGTGGTCGGTGCCGTCGTCGGCGCCGCCTTCCTGGTGGTGCTGCCGCAGGCCCTCACTGTGCTCCAGGAGTACGAGCAGGCGGTGCTCGGCCTCCTCATCATGGTGTTCATGATCGCATTGCCGGCCGGCATCGTGCCGTCGCTGATGCGCTTCGTCCGGGAGCGCACCGCATGACCATCCTTCAGGTCGAGGATCTCGGCATCACGTTCGGCGGCCTGCGCGCCGTCGACGGCGTGTCGTTTCAGGTGTCGCTCGGCGAGGTGTTCTCCATCATCGGCCCGAACGGCGCCGGCAAGACGACGCTGTTCAACCTCGTCACCGGCATCTATCGGCCCGGCCGGGGCCGCATCAGGCTCGCCGGCGAGGACGTGACCAACGTCGCGCCGCATCTCCTGGTTCGCCGCGGCATGGCGCGCACCTTCCAGAACCTCCAGATCTTCTTTCGCATGACCGCGATCGAGAACGTGATGGTCGGCAACCATCTGGCCGAGCGCACCTCGTTCCTGGCCGATCTGTTCGCGCTGCCTGCGGTCGCCCGCCAGAACCGCCGCACCCGCGCCCGCGCCCTGGAGCTTCTCGAGCGCGTCGGCCTCGCCCATCACGCCGAGACGACGGCGAGCGATCTGCCCTACGGCGTGCTCAAGCGCCTCGAGATCGCCCGGGCGCTCGCCGCCGACCCCAAGGTGCTGCTGCTCGACGAGCCGGCGGCCGGCTGCAACGCGGTCGAGACCGAGGCGATCGACCGGCTGATCGGCCAGATCGCGAAAGACGGCGTCGCCGTGGTGTTGATCGAGCACGACATGAAGCTGGTGATGAAGATCTCGGATCGCGTGCTGGTTCTGGCGCACGGCAAGCGGCTCGCCGAAGGCCCGCCGCGCGTGGTGCGCAACGATCCCGCCGTCATCGCCGCCTATCTGGGCGAGCACGGCGCCAGGGAGGCCGATCGTGCTCACGGTTGACGGGCTCTCCTCGGCCTATGGCCGCATCGAGGTGCTGCACGGCGTCTCGCTCGACGTCGCGGCCGGCGAAATCGTCGCGCTGGTCGGGTCCAACGGGGCCGGCAAGACGACGCTGCTGCGCACCCTCTCCGGCGTGCAGCCGGCGACCGCGGGGCGCATCGTCTTCGAGGGCGAGGACATCGGCCGGCTGCCGGCCCATGCCCGCGTCGTGCGCGGCATCGCCCAGTCGCCCGAGGGGCGGCAGGTGTTCGGGCCGCTCACCGTCGAGGACAATCTGCGGCTCGGTGCGTTCCGCCGGAACGACGCGACCGTGAGCGCGCGGCTCGATGCCGTCTATGCGATGTTCCCGGTGCTGTCCGAGCGGCGACGCACCTCGGCCGCGAGCCTGTCCGGCGGTCAGCAGCAGATGCTCGCCATCGGCCGCGCCCTGATGGCGCAACCAAAGCTGCTACTGCTCGACGAGCCCTCGCTCGGCCTCGCGCCGCTGCTGGTCGACCAGATCCTCGCCGCCGTCGTCGATCTGAAGGCACGCGGCATCACGGTGTTGCTGGTCGAGCAGAACGCTTCCGCGGCGCTCGCCATCGCGGACCGCGGCTACGTGCTCGAGGTCGGCCACATCGTCCATGAAGGCGCAGGCGCGGCGCTGCTGCAGGACCCGAAGGTGCGTGCGGCGTATCTCGGGGTGTGAAGCGGCGTCCGTGCGCGATCCGGGCGATTGCCGGCCGAAGGCATCGTGCCGTGACGCACCCCCCTCCCTGTCTCTCCCCCACAAGGGGGGAGGGAACGCTGGAGCCGCGACTGCGGGTTTGTTGGACGCTCGGTGTTTCGCAGGCTTGGTGTGAGTCGAGAGCGATACGATCTGCCGTGGCCGGCTCCCTCCCCCCTTGTGGGG
>NZ_NHSK01000272.1 GCF_016653355.1 Rhodoplanes elegans
GTCGGGGGTGGGGGGCGTGCGGCCTCACCTCACTCACGGCGCCAGAACGGAAAATGATCACTCACCCCGCCGCGGGCGGCGTGAACAGGAGCTTGTCGACGCGGCGGCCGTCCATGTCGACCACCTCGACGCGCCAGTCCCCGACCGCGAAGGTGTCGCCCTCGGTCGGGATGCGGGCGAGGCGCTCGAGCGCCAGCCCGGCGGCGGTGTGGTACTCGCCCTCCGGCTCCGGCAGGCCGAACTTCTGGGCGAGCTCGTCGATCGGCACCCGACCGTCGACCAGGAAGCTGCCGTCCGGCCGTGCCGTGATCTCTTCGGCGAGCGCCTCGTGCTCCTCCGGCAGGTCGCCCGCGATCGCCGAGAGGATGTCGTGCAGCGTCACGAGCCCGAGGAAGTCGCCGTACTCGTCGACCACGAAGGCGACGTGCACGGGCACCTTGCGGAACATCTCCAGCATGCGCAGCACGCTGACGTTCTCGGGCACGTAGACGGGCTCGCGCAGATGCGCCTCGACCTGCAGGCCCTTGCCGGCGATCAGATCGTCGACCAAGTCCTTCTTCTGCACGACGCCGAGCGGACGGCCGAGATCGCCGGCCCGCGCGACGACCAGGCGCGAATAGGGGCATTCGGCGATCTCGCGCGCCACCACGTCGGGCGGATCGTCGAGATCGATCCAGTAGACGTCGGGGCGCGGCGTCATCTCGGCGGCGACCGGGCGGTCGGCGAGCGCCAGAACGCCGTGGATCATCTGCTGCTCGACGACGTCGATCACGCCCGCCTCGGTGCCCTCGGCGATGGCGAATCGCACCTCCTCCTCGGTCACCGACGCGCCACCCCGCGCCGGCACGCCGAGCAGGCGCAGGAGACCGGCCGAGGAGCGTTCGAGGATCCACACGAACGGGCGGAACACGCTCGACAGAATCACCAGCGGGCGCGCCATGCGCGAGGCGATGCGCTCCGGGGCGGCGAGCGCGATCTGCTTCGGCACCAGCTCGCCGAGCACCACCGACAGCGACGTGATGGCGACGACGACCAGCACGACGGCGAGCTGGTTGCCGTAGGGTGCGACAAAGGGAAGCTCGTCGAGCACCGGGCCGAGCCGCTGGCCGAGCGTGGCGCCGCCGAAGGCGCCCGAGAGAATCCCGATCAGCGTGATGCCGACCTGCACGGCGGAGAGGAGGCGGCCCGGATCGTCGGCCAGCGCCAGCGCCTGCGCGGCGCCCGGGCGCCCCTCGTCGGCCATCTGCTGCAGGCGGATCCGCCGCGACGACACCACGGCGAGCTCCGCCATGGCGAAGAATCCGTTGAGCCCGAACAGCACGAGCAGAACGGCGATTTCGAGAAATACGTCCATGTCCTTAAGTTAGAGCCCCGATGGCCGAAAGGGAACGGCCGGAGTTAGGTGTCCGGTGCGCGGCGCCCGAGTTCCATCGCGTTCCGTTCGAGTCCCGCCCCGTACCGCGCCGCTCGCGTCCCCGAAGACTACCCGGTCCGCCGCCGAAGTTCCACGACCGACGTCGGACCACAACCGAGTCCCGAGACGACCCGCCCGAGACGACACGCGCAATACACCGCCCAAGACATCAACGTCCAAGACATCAACGCCCAAGACAAGCAACACCCATAACAAATCACAGGAGACCAGGATGCTCGAGACCGTGGCGAGCTTCGATCGTATCGGCGAGGAGAACGCCTTCGCGGTGCTGGCCCGCGCCACCGAGCTCGCGTCGAAAGGCCGCGACATCGTCAATCTCGGCATCGGCCAGCCCGACTTCCGCACGCCGGACCACATCGTCGAGGCGGCCGTGAAGGCGCTGCGCGACGGCGCTCACGGCTACACGCCGGCGGTCGGCATCCTGCCGCTGCGCGAGGCCGTGGCGGCGGATCTGAACGCCCGCTACGGCGTCTCGGTGTCGCCCGCCGAGGTGATGATCATGCCGGGCGGCAAGCCCACCATGTTCATGTCGATCCTGATGTTCGGCGAGCCCGGCATCGACATCCTGTATCCGGATCCGGGCTTCCCGATCTACCGCTCGATGATCGAGTTCACGGGCGCGCGGCCGATCCCGGTGCCGATTCGCGAGGAGAACGGCTTCGGCTTCTCGGCCGAGGAGACGCTGTCGCTCATCACCCCGCGCACGCGGCTCTTGATTCTCAACTCGCCCGCCAACCCGACCGGCGGCGTCACGCCGAAGGCCGAGATCGACAAGCTGGTCGCCGGCCTCGCCAAGTGGCCGAAGGTCGCCGTGATGTCGGACGAGATCTACGACCACATGGTCTACGACGGCGAGAAGCACGTCTGCCTGCTGTCGTATCCGGAGATTCGCGACCGCCTGATCCTGCTCAACGGCTGGTCGAAGACCTACGCCATGACGGGCTGGCGACTCGGCTATGCGATCTGGCCGGGGAAACTCTACGACAACGCGCGAAAACTCGCCGTCAACCTGCACTCCTGCGTCAACGCGGCGGCGCAGTATGCCGGCCTCGCGGCGCTGACGGGGCCGCAGGACGCGGCCGAGGCGATGGTCGCCGAGTTCGATCGCCGCCGGAAGGTGGTGGTCGAGGGGCTCAACCGGCTGCCGGGCGTCAGCTGTGCGACTCCGAAGGGCGCCTTCTACGCCTTCCCCAACATCAAGGCGACGGGCTGGAAGGCGAAGCCGCTCGCCTCGGCGCTGCTCGACGACGCCGGCGTCGCGGTCATCGGCGGCCCCGACTTCGGCGTGCTGGGCGAAGGCTACATCCGCCTCTCCTACGCCAACTCCACCGAGAACATTCTGCGCGCCCTGGAGCGGATGGGCACGTTCCTGGCCGACCGCAAGGCGGCGTAGCATCTTCCGATCGGCGGCCGCTGGCTCACTGCCTCGGCCTCCCCCTCCCTGTCCCTCCCCCGCAAGCGGGGGAGGGAACGCCAGTCTCGACTGATCGAATTTCCAGCAGGCACAGCCTGCCGATCGGCAGCAGCGTGGAGCCCCGTCTCCAATCACACGACGCGCCGGCTCCCTCCCCCGCAAGCGGGGGAGGGGTGGGG